>NZ_CP043568.1:1564069-1876883 GCF_014076415.1 Comamonas testosteroni | reverse complement strand
GCACCAAGGTCTGCGTATCGGTGCCATGAGCCGCCATATCGATGTGGCTCGCTCCGAGCTCGTGAAAGCGCATGCACCTGTGCTGGCCCGGATGGCCGCCCAGGTGGCCAATCCCCAGGTGCGCAACCAGGGCACGATTGGCGGCAATCTCTGCTATGCCGACCCATCCACGGACCCTCCCGGCTGTCTCATGGCCCTCGATGCCTCGGTCGTTCTGGGCAGCACACGCGGAGAGCGCGTGTTGTCGATGGAAGAGTTTTTGGTCGACTACTACACCACGGCCATGGAGCCCGATGAGGTACTCCTTGAAGTTCGTGTTCCGCTGCAGGCTCCCGGCACCCAGGGGGAATACACGCGCTTTCTGCGCACGGCAGCAGAGCACCGCCCCCTGGTCAGCGTAGCCCTGGTCGTGCAAAGAGAAGGGCAGATATGCCACCAGGCACGCCTGGCCGTTGGGGCATCCACCCCCATTCCCACAAGGCTGCGCCGTGCCGAAGACTGCTTGCGCGGCAAAACCGTGAATGCGCAGCTCGCTGCAGAGGTCGCAAGCATCGTGGCCGAGGACATCCAGCCGGTCTCCGACCTGCGGGGCAGCAGCGAGTTTCGCCGCGCCATGGTGCGCACGGTAACCCGCCGCACGGTGGCCACGCTGTTCGGAATCGATATCAATGAAGGAGTTGCCGCATGAGCACGCATCGCATCGAATGCCAGGTCAACGGCGAATCGCATAGCGCCGAAGTCGCGTCACGGCGACTGCTATCGGATTTCCTGCGGGACGACCTGCATCTGACCGGCACCAAGCGGGGTTGCGAAACCGGAACCTGCGGCGCCTGCTCGGTGCTGCTTGACGGTGAAGTCATCAAATCCTGTCTGATGCTGGCCGTGCAGGTTCAGGGGCGCAGCATCACCACCATCGAAGGGCTGGCCGCCAACGAGCAGTTGCATCCCCTGCAGAAGAACTTCATGCAGTGCGGCGGCCTGCAATGCGGCTACTGCACGCCGGGTTTCATCATCGCCTCCTGCGACCTGCTCAAGAACACGCCCCAGCCAAGCTGCGAGGAAGTGCGCCATGGCCTCAGCGGCAATCTCTGCCGCTGCACCGGCTACACCCAAATCGTCGAGTCCGTGCTGCATGCAGCACAGGAGATGCATCATGGAAATTGAAAAAACCCTGACCGTTTCAGCCCCTCCCCAGCAGGTCTGGGATCTGCTCCTCAATCCGCAGATCATGGCCGGCGCCGTGCCCGGGATGAAGTCCATCGATGTCATCAGCCCCACGGAATACGTGGCGGAGATGCACCAGAAGATTTCCTTCATCAGCGCCAAGTTCAAGCTCAAGACCAAGATCGTCGAACAGAACGCTCCGGAATACATGCGCGTGGAAGGCACCGGCGAGGATGCCTCGGTGGCCAGTTCGCTCAAGCAGACCAGCGAAGTGTTCCTGACACCTGCTGCCAACGGTGGCACCGATTTACGGATCAAGGTCAATGTCGACGTGCTGGGCCGCCTGGGCGCCTTCGGCCTGTCGGTCATGAAAACCAAGGCCGATCGTCTCTGGGAAGAGTTTGGCAGCAATCTGGCTGCTCGCATTGAGGCTGGTGGCTTGATCGTTGATGCCACACCACATTCCTCCGCCAGCCCCTCGACAGCGTCCACCATGCCTTCATTGGCCAAGCAAGCTGTCCCGAGCCCTGATATCAAACCTGCCCCCGCTTCGACCGTCTCCTCTAGCGCAGTACCGCAGGGTCAGATGGCAGCAGCCATCGCAGCCCCTACACAGGACACATACAGCGAATCCGGCTGGTGGGCCCGCATCTTCGGAGGTGCCCGCAATGCACGCCGCGCCGGCCAGGTCATACGTGTAGAAGTGCGTCAGATGGACAAGACGATCTGTGTCGAGTGGCCTGCCGCAGCTGCGTCCGAATGCCGGGAATGGCTCCAGTCTCTGCACAAGTAAGCACTGTTTTTGAACCGACCAGCAAGGAGGCTCACGACTCAACAGCTCAATCACATCAAGCCACGCATGCAAAAAATACTGAACGACATCAAAAATTGGAGACATTCATGCTGAAGAAGATAGCAAGCGCCATTGCGCTTCTGGGGGTGGGAGGGTTGGCACATGCACAATCGTCCGTACAGATCTACGGGATCGTGGATACGGCCGTCGAAACCATGAACAACGTGGGCGCAACCAAGTCCAGCCTCACACGCATGCCCAATCTGACGGGCAGCGTTCCATCACGCCTGGGCTTTCGCGGCCGCGAGGAGCTGGGAGGCGGATTGAGCGCATCCTTCACGCTGGAGATGGGTATCGGCCCCGACAGCGGAGCTCTCAACCAGGGCGGTCGCGGTTTCGGCCGCCAGTCCTTCGTCAGCCTCAACGGCCCCTGGGGATCGCTGGGGCTGGGCCGTCAATACACCATGCTGTTCTGGTCCGTACTCGACGCTGACGTGATCGGCCCGAGCCTGCACAGCATGGCCAGTCTGGACAACTACTTTCCCAATGCACGTGCCGACAATGCGATCTCCTACAAAGGCACGTTCTCGGGCCTGACGATCGGCGCGACCTATAGCTTTGGCCGCGATGCCGTCAATGCGGGCCCCAGTCCCGGCGGCACCAACTGCGCGGGAGAAAGCAGCACCGACTCCAAGACCTGCCGCGAGTGGTCGGCCATGCTCAAGTACGACACAGCGGCATGGGGGGCGGCGCTGGCACATGACGAGCTGCGCGGCGGCCCCGGTGCTTTCGCGGGGCTGACCAGCAGCGACAAAGTCGACAAGCGCACCATGCTCAACGGCTATGTGAAGCTTGGCGGCGCCAAGATTGGTGGTGGCTATATGCGTCGCAAGAATGACGGATATATCGCATCGCCGCGCAACGACCTGTGGTTTGTGGGCGTGACCTACCCCATTGGGCAATGGACCGTGGACGCCCAGTACAACCAGCTCAAGTACAAGGACAACGCGGTCAAGGGTCAGTTGCTGGTACTGCGCGGCACCTACAACCTGTCCAAGCGCACTGCGGCCTATGCCTCGCTGGGCTATATGAAGAACAGCGGCAATGCGGCCTTTGGAGCAAGCAGCGCTCAAGCTGGTGGAACGCCAATGCCTGGCGTCAATCAGACTGGCTTTGGCATGGGCCTGCGCCATATGTTCTGAGGTTGGAGCACAAATGGAGCGGGTGCGGGTAGCCTGGTGGCCTGCACCCGCTTTTCAGAAGAGGCGACAGCCCCCCAGGCGGGGCTCGTTCAACAACATAGACCGGGCATGTCTACCTGCCCAAGGGCAGTCCAGGTCGGCATGAGAAGAAGCTGACAACAATGTCACCGCGCTGTCCCGCTTCTGTTGGGGTCGGATTTCTAAGCTCCACACATCTCCTCCTTACCTTTATCAAGGCCCGGGAGATTGTGTTTCACCGACTTTCTTAGGAGCTCCCACCATGTCTCAACGTCGTCTCTCCATCGCGTCCGTATTTGCAAGCGCAGCAGCAGTAGCTGTACTAGCCATGCCGGGGATGGCTTCGGCAGCCTATGAACACCCAGCCAATAACGAGCAAGGCGTGACTGTTCACCCTGAACATTTCGTGAGCCAGAAGACGCGTGATCAAGTCAGGGCCGAAACTGCAGATGCGATGAAAAACGGTCGACTGTCGTATGGAGAAAGCAACTTCCCCAACTTCGTCCCCCCTGCAGGCCCCGGTAAAACACGCGAGGAAGTGATTAACGAATTGCTGCGCGAATCTCCAGCAGCGCGGGAAGCTCGTTTGCAGTCCATCGCTCGCTGAGGCCTATAGAGGCCTTATTGGGGCGCCGGTCTTCATTGACCAGCATTGCGATGCGATGACCGGCATGCTTGATCTGGCCACCGGCAGCAACTGCCCAATGCGGCCGGCCGAGTTGCGATGATCAATGCCTGGATTGCCGGCATCACCCAGTCCAAGCCTTTATCCGCTTCCTTCAATTGATCATCGCCCCACAGACGACGCCCCCTGAGCCGTTCCTGAAGACCAACCAAAGGGGGCGGGCGAGCAGCAGACAGTGCCCGTCAATTGGCAAGACGCGTTCACATGCTCCGTCTGCCGGCGATCACGCGCTTGAGCGCCTCTGCCGACATCGCAAAAAGACAGCTCCCACCACCATCGGTCTTGGCTCTGCAAAGTGCCGTACAGATGAAATACCTGGTTTAGCTGACGCTTATGGCGTGACCGCGCTCGCTTGCCCATAGGGCCGGGCATATGACTACCGGCCAGACATCACCACACAAATGTTGGCAGAGTTCCAGCCGCTCCTCAGCGCTGCATCAGTTGCTGGCATTGCCGGCGGCGCCAGACAGACTCGCGTACCGCTCCGGCCTCATCGAACACCACTTTGTACTGGCACACCAGCAGGTTGCCGGATTGCGCTTGACGGAGCTTGAAGTTGTAGTCCCACTCCTGTCCTCTCTGGCCCGTAGTTTGCGTCAGAGGTGCGCCCAGCGTCTGCTTCACCTTATCCTGGGGCATGCCGGGCTGGATGGCGCGAATTCCTTCGAGCTGCTCTGCCAGCACGCCATCGCGGACGAAGTCCTTCTTCATGTCGGCATAGCGCATATTGATGTCGGAATACTGCAGCTTGTCGGGATTGCTGACAGCATCCTCCGGATTGTCACGAGCCACGGCCGGCATGGCGATGCAAGCGGCTGCAGCCAGCACCAGAGTGGAAAGGCGGAAGGTAGATTCAAACATGCTCATGGCATCCTCTTTCATCAAAATCGAAAGTCACGCGCTGCAGGGCTTCAGCGCTCACGCAAGGCCTCGCGCGCCTTGTTCAGCGGCTTGGTCAAATAGTCCCAGACAGTCTTGCGGCCCGTACGGATATCGGTAGCGGCAACCATGCCCGGCACAATGGGCATGCGCTGGCCGGCTTTGTTCACAAGCACGTCCGAGTCGGTGCGCACCAGAACCGGGTAATAGACGATTTCGGGCTTGACCTCGTCGCGCTGGGTATCCGGGGCAATCGTCACCACCTGGCCCTTGAGGCCGCCATAGACTGCGTAGTCATAGGCAGTCACCTTGACCAGAGCCTCCTGTCCGGGGCGAATGAAGGCAATGTCGCGGGGCGAGATATGGGCCTCCACCAGCAACTGGTCATCGAGAGGCACCAGGGCCATCAGCAGGCCGTTGGGCGGCACCACGCCGCCGATGGTAGTGACCTGCAGGCTCTTGACCACGCCCCGCACAGGCGACTGCAGTGTCAGGCGATCCAGTGAATCCGCACGCCCGCGCACTACTGAAGACAGGGACTTCGCCTCCGCATCAGCCTTGGCAAGTTCTTCGCGGCTGCGCACCATGTAGCCAGAACGCGCCTCGGCAATCTTCAGCTCCAGTTCTGCTCCCTGGCGCTGCAAGCGGATGAGTTCGACGCTGCTGGCCGCACCGCTGGCTTGCAGCGACTGCGTGATGCCCAGTTCCTTGCGCACCAATGCCAGCGCCTGGTTCAGACCGGCCACTGTATCGCTCAGCGCCGCGCGGCGAGAACGGAACAGCGCACTCTCCGAAGCCTTGAGCTGAGCATGGCCGTCCAGCTCCTGAGGAAACTGCAGGTTGTCGCGCCCTTCAACCTCGGCGCGCAGGCGTACGCTGGCGGCCAAGGCTGCGCGGTAGCGGGCCGCCGTCTCCTCCACACTGGATTCGCCACGCGTAGGTTCCAGCTTGGCCAGCACTTGGCCTTTCTCCACGATATCGCCCTCGCGCACCAGCAACTCGGCCAGAATACCGCCCTCCAGAGACTGGATGCGCTGCTCGCGCGAGGATGGAATCACCTTGCCACCGCCGTTGGACACTTCGTCGATCTCGAAGAACCAGGCCCAGGCCAGAAAGGCCAGCACAAAGGCCGTGACCAGCCACACCACGCGATCCGAGTGACTTGCGCGTACCTCGTCGAAGTCGCCTATGGCCGGCATGGCCGCGCGCCGACGCGCAGACCCGGGCATAGGAGAAAGCATGGACGCGGCCTCAGCCTTCATCGCTGGTGTTGTTGTAGATGTGGCCTTCGATGTATCACCGGGCACTGCTGTCTCCGTCATTCCTGCCCCTCCTCTGCAGAGGCCAGCCTTTTCACCGGCTGCACCGCGACCTTCATGCGCCCGCTCTGCACGACGCGAACATTCTGCTGCGGGGCTGCCGGTTGGACACCGCCATTCAGGCGCTTGAGCACCTCATCGCGCGCGCCCTGCAACACCACCTGGCCCTTGTCCACCACAATGATCTTGTCCACCGCCTGCAACACAGCGGGCCGGTGCGTGGCAACGACCAGAGTGCGCCCCGGTGCAAGCTTGCGCAACCGCGCGATCACATCGCGTTCGGCCACATCGTCCAGCGCTGCCGTAGGCTCATCCAGCAGCAGCACGCGCGGCTGGCGCAACAGCAGGCGGGCCAGCAACAGGCTCTGGCGCTGCCCCCCCGACAAGCCCAAGCCCCCTTCCATGACCATGTGATCCAGCCCCGTTGGCAGGGTCTGCACGAAGGACCAGGCGCCAGCGTCCAGCAGCGCGGTCACAAGTTCCGCATCGCTGGCATGAGGAGCGCCCAACAGCAGGTTCTCGCGCAACGAACCGTAGAACAGGCGGGCATTCTGCGTCAGCAGGCCTACATCGCGGCGCACGTCGGCCGGGTCTATGTGGGCCAGAGCCACATCGTCCAACAGCAGGCGCCCGCTCACAGGCTCGGTCAGGCCCGACAACGCCTGCAGCAGCGTCGACTTGCCTGCCCCGTTGCGGCCCAGGATGGCGATGCGCTCACCGGCTGAGATCTGCAGCTTCTTGACCTGCAGTGCCGGGGTCTTGCCGTCGTAGCTGAACACGGCTTCGCTGAAGTCGTAGCGCCCCTCGATGACAGGGCGGTGGACGCGGCTGCCGTCCTCGGCGTGATCCACGGGCAGGTGCATAAGTTGGTCCAAGCCGTCACTGGCCATCCTGGCCTGCTGCCAGCGATTGAGCACACCGGTCACGCTGGACAAGGGCGCCAGCATGCGGCTGACCAGAATGGAGGACGCCACCAGCACGCCGGTGCTCATCTCGCCGCGCATCACCTGGGGAGCGCCAAAGAACACCACAAAGGCAAAAGCACTGCCCTGCACCGTCTGCATCCAGTTGCTCAGGTGATGCAGCAACGCCCGCAGCCTCAGGCCCGACTCGGCATTTACGGCGTTGTAGTGGTTCCATTGGTTTTGGAAACGCGGCTCGGCCTGCAGCAGCTTGATGTCTTCAATGCCCTGCACCGTCTCCACCAGCATGGCGTTGCGCAGCGCCGATTCGCGCATGCTGGCCTGGGCCAGGTTGCGCAGGCGCTTTTGCGCCAGCAGGCTGGGCGCCAGCAGCAGCACAAAGGCCGCCAGAGGCACCCACACCAGCGAGCCGGCAATCATCCAGAAGATGAAGCAGAACAGGATGAAGAACGGCAGGTCAGCCACGGCCGCTGCGGTGGTGGAAGTCAGCATCTCCCGCACCGGCTCCAACTCGCGGATCTGGGCCACAAAGGTTCCAGTGGCGCGCGGGCGCGCGCTGTTCTTAACTCTCAGCGCATGGCCGAAGACTCGGTCCGAAATGCGAAGGTCGGCCCGCTTGCCCAGCATGTCGGTAATGTGCATGCGCGCGGCGCGCATGGCCCAGGCAAACACAATGGACAGCAGCACACCGCCGAACAGCACGTACAGCGTGGGTTCGGACTGCGACGGCACGACGCGGTCATAGACCTGCATGGAAAACAGAATGCCGCCCAAGGCCATCAGATTGGTGATGAACGAGGCCAGCAGGATATGGCCGTAGGGTCTCAGATCGGCAAACACGATGTCGCGCAGCCAGTGAGGCTCCACGGGGCGCAGGTAGCTGTCCACGCGCGAATCGGGAGCCGACTGCAACGGACGCAGCACCACCATGGCCTCCAACTCGGACTGCAGCTCGGCCAGCGTGTGCGTGCTCTCGCCGCCCTCATCGCCGCTCAGCAGCAGACGCAAGCCGCCTTCGGTCAGGGCGGTGACTACCGCGACCTGCCCGCCGCGCAGCTGTACGGCCACGGGTAGACGCCATGCCGTCAATCGCATCAGGTCCGGAGCCACCTCGGTCACGGCAAGACCAGCTTGCTGGGCAATCTGGCGTAAGCAGTGGCGCAAATCCTCGCCGGACATGCCATCAGCCGCCCAAGCCGCGTCGACACGCAGGCGCTCGCGTGAGGTATCGATCTGGTAATGCGCTGCCACTGCCAGCACGGCGTCCAGCCAGCCCTGCATCAATGGCGGCAATTGTTTGGAGCTTGCCTGCTCAGCAGCTATCCGGTTCATCGCTTCGTTCATCGCATCACTCCCTGGCCACGGTCACGCAGCCGGGTATCCAGCGCGAACTCATCGGCCAACCGCCCGCTCTGATACCAACACTCCACTGCCAGCCGCTGCAGGTCATGGGAGCTATCCGCTTGCTCGAAGCGCGCGCTGTGGTATTCCTGTTCGGCGTTGAGCAGATCTAGCAGCGAACGTGTACCCAATTGCAGATATTGCTCACGATATAGATCGCGCGTGATACGGATGCTGGCGATACGCTGGTCAACCACTGGCTGACGCTCCAACAGACCCAGGCTCTGGTCCTGCGCGTCGCGCAGCGACTGACGCGCCTGGAACTCGGCGTTGGCCACTGCTGCGTCGGCGGCCTCCAGCGCGTGGCCGGCCGCGCGCTGGCGTGCCTGGTTGCGCCCGCCTTCAAACAGCGGTGCCGAGACATTGAACATCACGCGCATGTCCACATCCGGGTAACCTGCCGGACGCGAGGCAGCGTTCAACCCGCGCGCGGCCGAGCCATCCACCGACAGCGTCGGCATGAGTTGCGCATCGGCTGCCTTCAGTTCGGCCTGGGCCTGCGCTCGCTGCCCCTGGGCCCGACGCACCGCTGCCGTGGGCTGCACCTGCGCGGCAGCGCAGGCCTGGGGCAGGGCATTGGGAACCCCGCCTTTTTCTGCATTCGCTTCACCCACTGTCGGCGGCGTCTGCAACCCGGTTAGCGCCATAAGCCGCGCTTGCCAACGGCGCGCCTGCGCCTCGTAATTGATTACTTGGCCGCGCGCTCCATCCATGCGTGACTGCGCCTGCATAAAGTCCGAGCGGGTGCTCGCGCCCTTGAGCTGACGCTCACGCGCCAGTTCGGCCAGCGCCCCCACTCCCTTGAGCTGATCTTGTGCAATCGCCGCCATGGACTGCTGGCGGCGCAGCTCCACCCAGGCCTGCGCAGCCTCGCGAGCTACATCGTCGGTGGACAGATAGACCTGCGCCTGGGCAACCTCGATGCTGGCCTCGGCCTGCTGCACGGCGCTGTCCACCTTGCCGAAGTCATACAACATCTGCGACACCGAGACGCTGGCGTCATAGACACGCCGCGAGGTATAGGGGTAGACATCCCGGTTGTTCACCTGTGCCCCCAGCCCGCCCTTGACCTGCGGGTAATAACCGGCGCGGGCCGAAGCCACGCCCTCGTCCGCTCCCAGCAACTGCCCCTGCGCCGTGCGCACGGCAGGGTGCCATGCCACAGCCGCCTGTACCGCTGCACGCATATCCATGGCCTGGCCTGGCCTGGCCTGGCTTGCAGGCCCTGCTGCATGGGCCGCGCCCATCGCGCAGACCAGCGCGACCGCTGCGGCGGCATGACGTATGCAAGGCACAGGGAGTTTGGACTTGATCAACATATCCATCTATCGCTATCTCTGTCGCTGTTTCACAGCCTGGTATCACGGCGCTATGCCACGATCACCACTCCGCATCGCAGCACCCAGGCCAGCGACACGGATTGTTTGTTCTCTGATTGCTATTATTTATATAGCTTGCTGCGCTGTTAGTACGTCGTTTCAAGAATCGCTCATACTTGAAACGACGTACCTCAGACGCTAGCAGCTATCAGGTTTGATGAAATATCAAACGTGCACCGGCTGCTGCAGCTCCTCTTCGGGCAGCGGAGCTGGCATATACAAGGCCAGGTCCTGCGGCGCGATGGCAGGCGCTGTGGGTGCAGCAGGCGTATCCGCCGAGCCCAGGCCGGCGATGTTGCCGGCAGCCTCGCCCGCCTCGCTCCGGGACTGCAGCACATCCTGCAGCGCAGGCAGCGCGGCAGGCTCGTCCGCATCCGTATACAGGGCATCAAGATGCTCCAGATCCAGGCTCATGGCCATCATCGGCGACGCAAACGGCGTAGGCTTGGGCCCAGGATCCACACCGTCATAGACCACCTTCACATCCTTGACGGTCGATGCGGTATCCCCATCCATGTCCTGGATGGTGTAGCCGAACTTGTCCCAATAGGAACTCAGCGCCTTGCCCTCATAGATGAACTTGGCCGTATCGAACTCCACGGTCAACGAGCCACCTGCGGCTGTCTTGACGGTGATGATGTGCTTGACTGCGTCATAGGTGTAGTCCACCCCCTCCACGGCGCCGCCCGTGACCTGCAAATCCTGTCCGGGAAGATAGGTGTAGGTTTTGCCATCGACATTGAGCACATTGACAAAGCCGCCGTCCGCACCAAATCCTTCGACGGTGCTGTCGAGTTCACCGCGCAGTGAGCCCTCCTGCCTGGGCAGCTGGATCAGATTCTGCAGCGTGGAATTCAGCTCCTCCGCCGAGGCAGCCACGACGACGGTACTCTCCTTTCCTTCAGCGCCGTTATAGGCAATCGGGTCGATATTGGGAATGTCTTTTTCCAAAATACCGCCAAAGCCCACGCCCACGGAGTTGATGTGGTGCTCCTTCACAAAGGCCTCCCAAGTTGCCTGCTGTGTTTCAGACACCGGGCCCTGGGCAGGTACTCCATCGGTGACGAAGTACGAGACATTCTGCACCCCCTCCCCGGTCAGCTTGCCGCTATCGTCAGTAAAGCCACCAGTGCCCATTACCTTGTCGAGAGCGTCTTTATAGGATGTGCCTCCATTAGCCGTCAGAGCCTTGATAGTCGCGATGGCATCCAAAGCACTCATCCAAGTGACGTAGGCCTTCGTGCGTGCAACATCCCCAAAAGTCACCAGCTTGACCGCCACATCGCCATACTCATCGTACTTGTTGATCAGATCCTCCAGCGCCTTCTTGGCCAGATTCAGGCGGTTGTTCGGGTCATTGGGAAACTGTTGATTGCCGCCACCCACGAAGTTCATGCTGCCCGACAGGTCCAGCACAATCATCAGATTGGTCTGCAGCTTGGACAGATTGATCGCCAGCTCGGCATCATCGCTGAGCGTCGGCACATCGTCCTTGACCTCCACGGCAAACCCGATTTCGCTGTCGTGCTCGCCATCGTGAACGATGGCCTTGAAGTCCAGGTCCAGCGTATTTTCACCACTGCTGGCTGCATGATCCAGAGGGCCCTTGAGGGTGACCGTATAGCTTGCCTCGTACTTACCACCAACCTCGGTCAGGGCACCGACCTTGACGGTCATGACCTCCTTGGCACCGGCCATGCCGGTCAGCGTGCTGGTGCTGGCATCCCAGTGCCAGGTCACATCAACGCCGCCCGACTTGACGCTACCGTCCACAGGGCCCTCCATCTCCACCGAGAAGGTATTGATGCCAGGCGTCTTGTCCGCATCGGTAAAGGTAATCTTGCCCGTGGCTGTGGTCGTGCTGCTCAGGTCATCCTTGATGCCGCCGGGCAGTGCTTCTTCCGCAACGTGCAGTACCTTGTCTTCAGGAGCTATCTCCACTACAGGGGCGGTGTCGTTCAGATCCTTTTCCTGAAGCGTGACTGTGACCTCGGTCTTGCCACCTTCGGTATCGGTCGCCACCACCTTGATCTGCTGGCTATTACTACCCTTTTCAAAGTCGTTGGCATCCGAAGCCGCTCCAGCCGCTGTCAGCGTGATCTCTCCAGTCAGTGGGTCGATCGCATACCAGCCATTAGGGTCGCTGGCCGGGTCAATGCTGTAGGTCAACGATATGCTGTCAGTATCGATGGCCTTCACCTGGCCCAGCACCATACCTGCGGGGCTGTTCTCGTCGTAGCTGAAGGTGTAATCCGTCACCGGCGGTTCGCCCGGGTCGCCTGGATCGACAAACACCGGTGGCTTGCTCACAGTCACGGTGACGCCCGCCTGCTCGGGCGTTCCGCCATCGGTCTGCGCCGTGTATTCGAAGTGGGCATCACCCACAAAGCCTGCCTTGGGCGTGAATTCCAGCTTGCCGCTCACCAGCTTGACGCTGCCGCTGCCATCGGTCAGAGCCACCGCAGCACCGCCTTCGGTGATGGCCTTGCCATCGACCTGCGTGATCGTGACGTTGGCGCCTTCGAAGTCGTCGTTGCCCAGCACGTCGATGGTGACGGGCTTGTCGTAGCCGGTCGTCGCAGTGTCGTCGGTCACGTCCTGCTCGGGCGTGAACTCGACCGTCACGGTGGTAGTGGTCTTGCCGCCCTTGCCGTCGTCCACGATCACCGTGAATTCATCAGGGCCGTTGTAGTCCGGATCCGGTGTGTAGGTGTACTCGCCGGTGTCCTTGTCGATGGTCACCGTGCCGTGGCTGGGGCCTGTGCCCTGGGTGTACTCCAGCGTATCGCCGTCCTTGTCCGTGCCGGTGATCTTGCCGTTGAAGGGCTGGTCTTCACCCACGGTGACGGTGTAGCCGCCGCCAGGCGTGAACGTCTGGCCGGGGATGTAGTCCGGATCGCTGGGGTCCAGGCCTTCGTTGGGGTCGGTCGGCTCGGGCAGCTGGTTGGCTGCCACGGTCACCGTGACATTGGCTGTCTCTTCCGAGCCCTTGTCGGTCTTGGCCGTGTAGCTGAACTCCGCGTTGCCATGGAAGCCGTCCGCTGGCGTAAACACCAGCTTACCGCCCACCAGCCTGACCTCGCCGTTGGCCACGGTCACGGTTCCACCTTCGACAATGGCCTTGTTGTCTACCTTGGTGATGGTTGGGTTGGCACCTTCGAACTCGTCGTTGGCCAGCACGTTGATAGTGACGGACTTCTCGTAGCCGGTCGTCGCTGTATCGGCGGTCACGTCCACTTCAGACTGGAACTCGACCGTCACGGTGGTAGTGGTCTTGCCACCCTTGCCGTCGTCCACGATCACCGTGAATTCATCAGGGCCGTTGTAGTCCGGATCGGGGGTGTAGGTGTACTCGCCGGTGTCCTTGTCGATGGTCACCGTGCCGTGGCTGGGGCCTGTGCCCTGGGTGTACTCCAGCGTATCGCCGTCCTTGTCCGTGCCGGTGATCTTGCCGTTGAACGGCTGGTCTTCACCCACGGTGACGGTGTAGCCGCCGCCAGGCGTGAACGTCTGGCCGGGGATGTAGTCCGGGTCGCTGGGGTCCAGGCCTTCGTTGGGGTCGGTCGGCTCGGGCAGCTGGTTGGCCGCCACGGTCACCGTGACATTGGCTGTCTCTTCCGAGCCCTTGTCGGTCTTGGCCGTGTAGCTGAACTCCGCGTTGCCATGGAAGCCGTCCGCTGGCGTAAACACCAGCTTACCGCCCACCAGCCTGACCTCGCCGTTGGCCACGGTCACGGTTCCACCTTCGACAATGGCCTTGTTGTCTACCTTGGTGATGGTAGGGTTGGCACCTTCGAACTCGTCGTTGGCCAGCACGTTGATAGTGACGGACTTCTCGTAGCCGGTCGTCGCTGTATCGGCGGTCACGTCCACTTCAGACTGGAACTCGACCGTCACGGTGGTAGTGGTCTTGCCACCCTTGCCATCGTCCACGATCACCGTGAATTCATCAGGGCCGTTGTAGTCCGGATCGGGGGTGTAGGTGTACTCGCCGGTGTCCTTGTCGATGGTCACCGTGCCGTGGCTGGGGCCTGTGCCCTGGGTGTACTCCAGCGTATCGCCGTCCTTGTCCGTGCCGGTGATCTTGCCGTTGAACGGCTGGTCTTCACCCACGGTGACGGTGTAGCCGCCGCCAGGCGTGAACGTCTGGCCGGGGATGTAGTCCGGGTCGCTGGGGTCCAGGCCTTCGTTGGGGTCGGTCGGCTCGGGCAGCTGGTTGGCCGCCACGGTCACCGTGACATTGGCTGTCTCTTCCGAGCCCTTGTCGGTCTTGGCCGTGTAGCTGAACTCCGCGTTGCCATGGAAGCCGTCCGCTGGCGTAAACACCAGCTTACCGCCCACCAGCCTGACCTCGCCGTTGGCCACGGTCACGGTTCCACCTTCGACAATGGCCTTGTTGTCTACCTTGGTGATGGTTGGGTTGGCACCTTCGAACTCGTCGTTGGCCAGCACGTTGATAGTGACGGACTTCTCGTAGCCGGTCGTCGCTGTATCGGCGGTCACGTCCACTTCAGACTGGAACTCGACCGTCACGGTGGTAGTGGTCTTGCCACCCTTGCCATCGTCCACGATCACCGTGAATTCATCAGGGCCGTTGTAGTCCGGATCGGGGGTGTAGGTGTACTCGCCGGTGTCCTTGTCGATGGTCACCGTGCCGTGGCTGGGGCCTGTGCCCTGGGTGTACTCCAGCGTATCGCCGTCCTTGTCCGTGCCGGTGATCTTGCCGTTGAACGGCTGGTCTTCACCCACGGTGACGGTGTAGCCGCCGCCAGGCGTGAACGTCTGGCCGGGGATGTAGTCCGGGTCGCTGGGGTCCAGGCCTTCGTTGGGGTCGGTCGGCTCGGGCAGCTGGTTGGCCGCCACGGTCACCGTGACATTGGCTGTCTCTTCCGAGCCCTTGTCGGTCTTGGCCGTGTAGCTGAACTCCGCGTTGCCATGGAAGCCGTCCGCTGGCGTAAACACCAGCTTACCGCCCACCAGCCTGACCTCGCCGTTGGCCACGGTCACGGTTCCACCTTCGACAATGGCCTTGTTGTCTACCTTGGTGATGGTTGGGTTGGCACCTTCGAACTCGTCGTTGGCCAGCACGTTGATAGTGACGGACTTCTCGTAGCCGGTCGTCGCTGTATCGGCGGTCACGTCCACTTCAGACTGGAACTCGACCGTCACGGTGGTAGTGGTCTTGCCACCCTTGCCATCGTCCACGATCACCGTGAATTCATCAGGGCCGTTGTAGTCCGGATCGGGGGTGTAGGTGTACTCGCCGGTGTCCTTGTCGATGGTCACCGTGCCGTGGCTGGGGCCTGTGCCCTGGGTGTACTCCAGCGTATCGCCGTCCTTGTCCGTGCCGGTGATCTTGCCGTTGAACGGCTGGTCTTCACCCACGGTGACGGTGTAGCCGCCGCCAGGCGTGAACGTCTGGCCGGGGATGTAGTCCGGGTCGCTGGGGTCCAGGCCTTCGTTGGGGTCGGTCGGCTCGGGCAGCTGGTTGGCCGCCACGGTCACCGTGACATTGGCTGTCTCTTCCGAGCCCTTGTCGGTCTTGGCCGTGTAGCTGAACTCCGCGTTGCCATGGAAGCCGTCCGCTGGCGTAAACACCAGCTTACCGCCCACCAGCCTGACCTCGCCGTTGGCCACGGTCACGGTTCCACCTTCGACAATGGCCTTGTTGTCTACCTTGGTGATGGTTGGGTTGGCACCTTCGAACTCGTCGTTGGCCAGCACGTTGATAGTGACGGACTTCTCGTAGCCGGTCGTCGCAGTGTCGTCGGTCACGTCCTGCTCGGGCGTGAACTCGACCGTCACGGTGGTAGTGGTCTTGCCGCCCTTGCCGTCGTCCACGATCACCGTGAATTCATCAGGGCCGTTGTAGTCCGGATCCGGTGTGTAGGTGTACTCGCCAGTGTCCTTGTCGATGGTCACCGTGCCGTGGCTGGGGCCAGTGCCCTGGGTGTACTCCAGCGTATCGCCGTCCTTGTCCGTGCCGGTGATCTTGCCGTTGAAGGGCTGATCTTCGTCCACCGTGATCTTGTAGCCGCCATCGGGGCCTGGCGTAAACGTCTGGCCAGGGAACTCAGGGTTGTTCGGATCAATGTTGGGGTCGGTCGGCTCGGGCAGCTGGTTGGCCGCCACGGTCACCGTGACATTGGCTGTCTCTTCCGAGCCCTTGTCGGTCTTGGCCGTGTAGCTGAACTCCGCGTTGCCATGGAAGCCGTCCGCTGGCGTAAACACCAGCTTACCGCCCACCAGCCTGACCTCGCCGTTGGCCACGGTCACGGTTCCACCTTCGACAATGGCCTTGTTGTCTACCTTGGTGATGGTTGGGTTGGCACCTTCGAACTCGTCGTTGGCCAGCACGTTGATAGTGACGGACTTCTCGTAGCCGGTCGTCGCTGTATCGGCGGTCACGTCCACTTCAGACTGGAACTCGACCGTCACGGTGGTAGTGGTCTTGCCACCCTTGCCGTCGTCCACGATCACCGTGAATTCATCAGGGCCGTTGTAGTCCGGATCCGGTGTGTAGGTGTACTCGCCGGTGTCCTTGTCGATGGTCACCGTGCCGTGGCTGGGGCCTGTGCCCTGGGTGTACTCCAGCGTATCGCCGTCCTTGTCCGTGCCGGTGATCTTGCCGTTGAACGGCTGGTCTTCACCCACGGTGACGGTGTAGCCGCCGCCAGGCGTGAACGTCTGGCCGGGGATGTAGTCCGGGTCGCTGGGGTCCAGGCCTTCGTTGGGGTCGGTCGGCTCGGGCAGCTGGTTGGCCGCCACGGTCACCGTGACATTGGCTGTCTCTTCCGAGCCCTTGTCGGTCTTGGCCGTGTAGCTGAACTCCGCGTTGCCATGGAAGCCGTCCGCTGGCGTAAACACCAGCTTACCGCCCACCAGCCTGACCTCGCCGTTGGCCACGGTCACGGTTCCACCTTCGACAATGGCCTTGTTGTCTACCTTGGTGATGGTTGGGTTGGCACCTTCGAACTCGTCGTTGGCCAGCACGTTGATAGTGACGGACTTCTCGTAGCCGGTCGTCGCTGTATCGGCGGTCACGTCCTGCTCGGGCGTGACGTTGACCGTCACCGTGGTGGTGGTCTTGCCACCCTTGCCGTCGTCCACGATCACTTCAAAGCGGTCCGTGCCCGGGCCGCTCCAGTCCTTGTGGGGCGTGTAGGTGTACTTGCCATTCAGTGTGACGGTCACGGTGCCGTGAGCGGGCGGATCGCCCAGCTCGTAGGTCAGCGTATCGCCGTCCTTGTCCGTGCCGGTGACCTTGCCGTTGAAGGGCTGGTCTTCACCCACGGTGACGATGTAGCCGCCGCCGGGGCCAGGCGTGAACGTCTGGCCGGGGATGTAGTCCGGGTCGCTGGGGTCCAGGCCTTCATTGGGGTCGGTCGGCTCGGGCAGCTGGTTGGCCGCCACGGTCACCGTGACATTGGCTGTCTCTTCCGAGCCCTTGTCGGTCTTGGCCGTGTAGCTGAACTCCGCGTTGCCATGGAAGCCGTCCGCTGGCGTAAACACCAGCTTACCGCCCACCAGCCTGACCTCGCCGTTGGCCACGGTCACGGCTCCACCTTCGACAATGGCCTTGTTGTCTACCTTGGTGATGGTAGGGTTGGCACCTTCGAACTCGTCGTTGGCCAGCACGTTGATAGTGACGGACTTCTCGTAGCCGGTCGTCGCTGTATCGGCGGTCACGTCCACTTCAGACTGGAACTCGACCGTCACGGTGGTAGTGGTCTTGCCACCCTTGCCATCGTCCACGATCACCGTGAATTCATCAGGGCCGTTGTAGTCCGGATCCGGTGTGTAGGTGTACTCGCCGGTGTCCTTGTCGATGGTCACCGTGCCGTGGCTGGGGCCTGTGCCCTGGGTGTACTCCAGCGCATCGCCGTCCTTGTCCGTGCCGGTGATCTTGCCGTTGAACGGCTGGTCTTCACCCACGGTGACGGTGTAGCCGCCGCCAGGCGTGAACGTCTGGCCGGGGATGTAGTCCGGGTCGCTGGGGTCCAGGCCTTCGTTGGGGTCGGTCGGCTCGGGCAGCTGGTTGGCCGCCACGGTCACCGTGACATTGGCTGTCTCTTCCGAGCCCTTGTCGGTCTTGGCCGTGTAGCTGAACTCCGCGTTGCCATGGAAGCCGTCCGCTGGCGTAAACACCAGCTTACCGCCCACCAGCCTGACCTCGCCGTTGGCCACGGTCACGGCTCCACCTTCGACAATGGCCTTGTTGTCTACCTTGGTGATGGTTGGGTTGGCACCTTCGAACTCGTCGTTGGCCAGCACGTTGATAGTGACGGACTTCTCGTAGCCGGTCGTCGCTGTATCGGCGGTCACGTCCACTTCAGACTGGAACTCGACCGTCACGGTGGTAGTGGTCTTGCCACCCTTGCCGTCGTCCACGATCACCGTGAATTCATCAGGGCCGTTGTAGTCCGGATCGGGGGTGTAGGTGTACTCGCCGGTGTCCTTGTCGATGGTCACCGTGCCGTGGCTGGGGCCTGTGCCCTGGGTGTACTCCAGCGTATCGCCGTCCTTGTCCGTGCCGGTGATCTTGCCGTTGAACGGCTGGTCTTCACCCACGGTGACGGTGTAGCCGCCGCCAGGCGTGAACGTCTGGCCGGGGATGTAGTCCGGGTCGCTGGGGTCCAGGCCTTCGTTGGGGTCGGTCGGCTCGGGCAGCTGGTTGGCCGCCACGGTCACCGTGACATTGGCTGTCTCTTCCGAGCCCTTGTCGGTCTTGGCCGTGTAGCTGAACTCCGCGTTGCCATGGAAGCCGTCCGCTGGCGTAAACACCAGCTTACCGCCCACCAGCCTGACCTCGCCGTTGGCCACGGTCACGGTTCCACCTTCGACAATGGCCTTGTTGTCTACCTTGGTGATGGTTGGGTTGGCACCTTCGAACTCGTCGTTGGCCAGCACGTTGATAGTGACGGACTTCTCGTAGCCGGTCGTCGCAGTGTCGTCGGTCACGTCCTGCTCGGGCGTGAACTCGACCGTCACGGTGTTAGTGGTCTTGCCGCCCTTGCCGTCGTCCACGATCACCGTGAATTCATCAGGGCCGTTGTAGTCCGGATCCGGTGTGTAGGTGTACTCGCCAGTGTCCTTGTCGATGGTCACCGTGCCGTGGCTGGGGCCAGTGCCCTGGGTGTACTCCAGCGTATCGCCGTCCTTGTCCGTGCCGGTGATCTTGCCGTTGAAGGGCTGATCTTCGTCCACCGTGATCTTGTAGCCGCCATCGGGGCCTGGCGTAAACGTCTGGCCAGGGAACTCAGGGTTGTTCGGATCAATGTTGGGGTCGGTCGGCTCAGGCAGCTGGTTGGCTGCCACGGTCACGGTGACATTGGCCGTCTCGGGCGTTCCGCCATCGGTCTGCGCCGTGTATTCGAAGTGGGCGTCACCCACAAAGCCGGCCTTGGGCGTGAACTCCAGCTTGCCGCCCACCAGCTTGACACTACCGCTACCATCGGTCAGGGCCACCGCAGCACCGCCTTCGGTGATGGCCTTGCCATCGACCTGCGTGATCCTGACGTTATCGCCTGCGAACTCGTCGTTGGCCAGCACGTCGATGGTGACGGGCTTCCCAAAGCCGGTGCCCTCGATGTCGTCGAACGCATCCTGCTCCGCTCCCACATTGACCGTCACCGTGGTGGTGGTCTTGCCGCCCTTACCGTCGTCCACGATCACTTCAAAGCGGTCCGTGCCCGGACCGCTCCAGTCCTTGTTGGGCGTGTAGGTATATTCGCCGGTGTCCTTGTCGATGGTCACCGTGCCATGAGCGGGTGGTGTGCCCAATCCGTAGGTCAACGAATCGCCATCTGAGTCCTTGCCCACAACCTTTCCATTGAAAGGCTGGTCTTCACGCACAGTGACTTTGTAGCCGCCATTGTTGAATTCCTGCCCAGGCACGTGACCCAGGGCACCAGGGCTCAGCCCTTCATTGGGATCGACAGGCTCTGGAGGGTTGTTGGCATTCTTGCCACTTCCACCGCTCCCACCACTCGACACAGCCAGCCCCCCCAGACCCAACCCCACAAGCCAAGGCAGCCACGCAGCAACAGACTCATTCGATTCGATCTCAGTGAACTCGAAGCCTTCCCAGGCACCACCATATTGGCCCCACCAAAGCACGCCCTGCTGATCTTCCAAGACCAGATCGTTGCGCCCTTCCTCTGGATATACCGCGAAAAAACCGCTCACATGGATTTGTTTTCCATCGACCAAGGTCAGTACCAGGTCATTACCGACACGAGTCGATTTGGCGATCTGTTCGGGTGCAACTTTGAGGATGACTGCAGAAGGCTTATCTAAAACCAGGCCTTGCTCTGTAGAGGCGACTTTTCCACCAGACTTGTATACGGCTTCCATGAACTTCTCCTTGATTCCTAACCTTGGCAAAGTTCTGAACCCTCTACCTTGGGGTGCTCAATGCCAAATGCTCGCGAATGCTAGGAGTTAGCGATCTGGAGCGCTTTTGAAAAAGCGAATATTCCATCTGCCTACCAGACAACGATTCAAAACAAATGTCAATTTCACTCTCGGCAGACATTTGCTCCATCACACCTATGTTTAAAAACAGGAATTTGCTTTTGAATTTCAGAAAAACTTGTAAACAAACGTCAGATTCAGCGCATCTACGTCAGCCTCAGCTCCAAAACGTAACACGTCGTTAAAAATCATCTTCACAATCCATAGTTTTTCAAAATAACCATCTAACTTCGGATTGTTGCCGTGTCTTACTGGTCACCTGCAGGCCCTTCGAGTGAACGAATCCTCGTCATCGACGACAACGTGACTGAACTGAAAATCCTGCTGGAACTGCTTCGAAGTAAT
The DNA here is from genome assembly GCF_014076415.1 of Comamonas testosteroni. Taxonomy (NCBI): domain Bacteria; kingdom Pseudomonadati; phylum Pseudomonadota; class Betaproteobacteria; order Burkholderiales; family Comamonadaceae; genus Comamonas; species Comamonas testosteroni. Next base: position 1,856,299 of record NZ_CP043568.1, on the reverse strand, counting down.
GGCTATCGTCTTTCCGTCGCAATGGATGCCATGCAGGGCTATCGCCGTGCCACTACTCAGCAATTCGAACTAATCCTATTGGACGTAAATATGGGCAGCGTAGATGGATTTGCCGCCTGCAGGCTATTGAAGGCAGATCCATCCACAGCTGGCATTCCCGTTATCTTTGTGACTTCTTGTGCCTCCCCCAAAGAGCGTCTGATGGGGTTGCAGTTAGGTGCTGTGGACTACATTCCAAAGCCGTTCGACATCAATGAAGTTTTAGCGCGTGTGGAAATCCACTTGGCTTTGGCGAAACGCCAAGGAATTCCATACCAGGACGTTCGCGCTTCACCAGAGCCGCCACCGTCAGTCCCTGCTATTGGGCGAGTAACGGAAACACTGAGCACTGATCACAATTTGACGTTGCTGCGAGCAGCCCAGCAGTTGGTGCTTTCCGATTTGTCCAAGGTTCCTACTCTGCCTGAATTAGCTGCCAAATTAGGCACCAATGAAAAGCGTCTAACACGCGTCTTCCAGGTTCACACGGGGAGCACGGTTTACAAGTTCATCCGGGAGACTCGCCTTCACGAAGCTCAACGCATGCTTGCTAGCTCCGCCATGCATATAGAGGAAGTTGCGGCAGCGGTAGGATTCTCCAGCGCTGCTAATTTCTCGTCAGCCTTTCATTCCCATTTTGGGTGTACCCCGTCATCTTTTCGGCGCTCATACATGAGTCCAAAACCATGAGGCAATGCACATCGAGCTATGTTCGTCTGCTCTGCAGCATATTCCTATGTTGGACAATCAATGCAAGCGCACTTGAAGCGTCTGCGCCCCCCCGAATTCAGATCAGCGATGTAGCTCTCGGCCTCCAGGTCCTGGACAACACGGTCGAGGTCTGGGAGCGCGGTATGGCAAACGAAACACCACTACAGGTGGCAGCCCTTCCTAGCAATGAGATTGACGGATTCCAGACCGTTACAGCCAAGGCGCTTGAAGGGCGATTCGATATGACACATCTGTGGCTCAGGCTGGCACTGCACAACGATCTAAATACCCCTCAATCAGTGCAACTGGCTTTGGGGGTGAGTTGGCTGCAACACGTGACTTTTTATGTTGTACGCATGCAGGAAGGTCAAGTTCGTGCAAGTCGAACCTTGACAGGAATCAGTGACCCTAACGAGTCGCTCAATCGAGTACCTCAGATCGCCATAAATCTAGCGCCAGGAGAGAAGGTACGTGTACTTGTTCACGTCAATAGTCACGCATCAAGTACGTTGAAAGTCACGCTGCATACAGTAGATCAATGGCACAGGGTGGAGCGTGACTATGCGTTGTTCAGCGGACTTCTGATTGGCTGCATACTGGTGTTCGCAGTCTATTCTGCGGCTCTCTGGAGAATTCTGCGATCTCCCTTGATGGGATGGCAAACACTGGGGCTGTTGCTGACTGCACTTTATGAAGCTACCTATCGTGGCTATGCGCAAATAATACTTTGGCCCAGCAGTACAGAATGGGGCTACCGAGCTCATCACGTTTTGGTTGCAGGCATCGTGCTGAGCATATTGCTATATCTGCGTGCGCGATTGGAAAAAACCCAGAAATATCTACCCTCGGCAGGAGTAATTCTGCTCAAGGTCGTTGCCCTCTTAGAAAGCATTGTTCTCATCGGCGCTTTATTTGGGCCTTATGACTGGTTTGCCCCTACTGGCATCATCGTTGCCCCACTGAGTCTGGTAGCAATTCTGGCTTGCACATACATCTACCATCGTAGTGGAGGGCCTGGCAGCGTGACAGCTTTGCTGCTCGTATCTGTCTTGGCATGTTGTGCATTGCTGCGCGCCGTTGCTCTCTTGATACCAAACATCGCGCTGGTTCAGCTCTTCGAGCAATATGCGCTTGTACTGCCCGCCTTGACGGTCGGTCTGTTCGTCATCACCAGCTGGGCCTATCAGCATTCCCACCAACGTCACCAGGCACAGCGCACCTTGCTCCAATGGCAAAGCCAGCAGCAAGAACGCCTTGAACATGAGGTCAAGTACAAAACTCGCGCTCTTAAAGAGGCTCTAGAACAAGCTGAGCAACGTTCGTTGGAGCAAAAAGAGCTACTCGCCTATGTCAGTCATGATTTGCGAGCGCCAGTCTCCGCGATCATTGCCTATCTACAACTGATGCACCTGTCCCCGAACAAAGTTGACATAGATAAACTGGCCGCAGTTGAAAGAAGCGCTACTTATCAATTGGCATTGATCGACGAACTGGTGGACTATGCCAAAGATGAGTTGCAGCCTCCTTTGGCATTGAATGAGCAGTTGGTAGATCTAAGCTCTCTGCTGGATGAACTCACCAAGTACGCCCATGCGCTGGCCCATCGTCAACGCAATAAGTTCTCACTGAAAATACAGAGCATGCTGCCCGTACATGTCTACTTGGACGGCAAGCGCCTGCAACAGGCTGTACTCAATCTCTTGTCCAACGCCGCGAAATTTACATTCGACGGAAGCATTGACCTGAAGCTGCAAGGTAAGTACGTTGGCCGAGACAAATGGCATCTTCGCTTTGAGGTTAGCGACAGTGGTTCCGGCATGGAGCCGGAAGTACTCGCCAGAATTCAAAAATCGCTGACGGCCAGTCGCACTCATGCAAAACGAGGACTGGGGCTACTGATCGCACAACGCATCATTGAGAAGATGACCGGCCATCTATCTATTGATAGCCATCTAGGGCGCGGTACCAATGCAGTTTTTTTTCTAATGGTCAAACAGGTATCGGATAGTCCTGTCTTCCAAGCTTTGATGCCTCTGCCCACATCTGATGAACACAGTGGGCACAAGACCATGCAGAAACTGGAGGCTCTTCAAGAGGAGCAGAAGTACGAATTGGAGCAGCTTGCAAGGCGGGGGAACTGGAGCGATTTGCATGCATGGATTGATGCCATGGACAACGGCACAGACTACCAAGGCCTGGTCAGTGCGCTCAGGCATGCGCTGGATGAATTGGATTTTGAGCAAATCAGCAATATTGCACGCACCGCTCCATTGCGGAGTTTGAACAGCGATTCTTCATGAAAGCTGCGTGTCGGACTTCCAGGAAGCGGGTGTACCCGAAGCCTGCTCTATGGCCCTGGAGACGGTCTGTCCTGCACAGTTCCAAGCGGCCATACATCGAACTTCTCACGTCACACGCGCGTGACACCCACTCTCAGGAGATGCCCTTGCTAGCCGATGGCGGCAAGACTGACTTTGTAGCGCCGACACTGCCCATCTTCAGGCACCCATACTCGATCAGCGACACCCCCATCTTGAGCGAGAGCTCGCACTTCCTCTCGCGTAACTGGACAATGATCCAGAGCTTCAAGATGATTCACCACTAGCTCGCCAGGCCAGCAACTCGCAGCGTCCATTACATCTTTGGCATCCATAAGGATTTCTCCTCCCAGATCGAAGCGTGCTCCGCCTGCAGGCAGGATGGCGATATCGGGTCTCAGCCTATGCAGGCAGTCACGTACTGCTGGAGTCAGCAAAGTGTCGCCGGCCACATAGACACTGGGTTCGCCAGGCAATTCCAGCAGGTAGCCGTGACCATGCTCCATGAATCGCCCGACCCACCCTTTCCCATGTACACAGAGGATTGGAGTAATGTGGCCACCGAGACTCCACAACTGACGCTCCTGAGCGCTCAACGACTCTGCATTGAGGCCCCGCTGGCAAAGGTACTCCGCGTCACGCGGCATGCAGAACACAGGGACCCTTCTCTCACGTAGAAAGCGCTTACCGATGCGATCCAGGTGATCGAAGTGTCCGCGCTGGCAATGGGTAATAAGCGCATGCGTAACTCGTTCAAGCACGGCCTCTGAATTCTCATGAAGTTCGACGATTGGATTGCGCTGGCGCCCGCGTCCCAGATAACGCAACCCAGGCAGACTTCCGCGAGGGGCGAGCATTGGGTCGACAAGCAGACCAATGGCCCTGCCTTGGGCCTCAAACTCTAGAACGATAGTGGCATTGCGTAGCTGGGTGATCTGCATGAAGGACTTGGAGGTGGAGGAAATGCCTCATTCTTCCGATATGCCTCTGCATGGAAAATGGCAAGACTAGTCAGTTAATTACCAATTCATGCCAGACTCCACATTTCGAATGGAACCATTCCGCCTCGCATTGTTGCTGTATCCCGAATGCATGCCGGCCGGCCTATTTTCTGTAGCGGACATGGTGCGAGCCGCCAACCTGCGCGCCAGGCGGATGGTGTGCGACGTGATCTGGGCAGGAGTAGATACAACGCCAGTCACAACCTGGCAAGGGCCATCGATAGCTCCGAAGACCTGCCTACATACCGTGCGCGCGGACGCAGTGGTGGTACCAGGTCTGTGGCTATCGTCTGCAAGTGACCTGCGAGCCCCATTGCAGAAACTGGCTCCGGTGATCCGAGCATTGCGGGAATTACCCAAGGAAACCAAGGTGTGGAGCTATTGCGCAGGAGTTCTGCCAGTTGCTGCGAGCGGGAGATTGCATGGGCAACGTGCAACGGCAACGTGGTGGCTGCGGGAGTCATTGCAAACCAGCTTTCCACGCGTTGAATGGAGCTTTGATGAGCCAATGATCATCGGCGAAGGCTCGTGGACGGCTGCCGGCGCTCACGGATATCTGCCACTCGTGCAGCACATGTTGACCAAGAGGCTAGACCCCACTGAGCTTCGCGATCTACAAAATCTACTAATGCTGCCACGCCCGGCGGTGTTGCATGCCGCATTTGCCAGACTGGAACTCATTACTCTGACTGATGAGTCTCTACGTCATGCGCAGATGATTGTGCAACGCAGCCCCTCAGGCGAGTTGCGCTTGCCGGCGCTTGCTGCCCAATTGCATATCTCTCCACGAACATTGGCTCGGCGAGTGCATGAGCACACGGGTCTGGCTGCAGCTCAGTGGATGCGACGCATCAAACTGCGCCAAGTGGCCGAAGCGCTATGTGAAACCCAACAGCCGCTCAAACGCATTGTCGATGAACTTGGCTTCGCCAGCGAGGCGAGCCTCATACGGGCCTTCAGACAAGCTACCGGCATGACGCCTGTGGCGTATCGTACGGTCCATGCCTGAATGTCCGCTCCGATTGAACTGGGCACGGCCGACCAGTCTGCTTCTGCTGGCTATGACCGACTGAGCTCGACCACTGACGCTCAACTTGAATTGCGACTCAGCGACTGCTTGCGTTGGTGCCACGCATGTGGCTCGCCTAGGAAACCTTTGCATAACTCCCGCACACCAGCATCGCCAGCTGCAGTTTCTGCCAGACACCGCTCGCAAGTCATACTCCTGCCATAGCCCAGGACTTGGAGGATATCCTCCAAAGGAATGCCTGCTTGCTGCACAAACAGGATGCCGTCGAGAGCTGCTTCATCGCTCACAGAGAGCTTACGTACGCCGCCTTTGGCAAAGGTGCGAAGGCTGGAGGGCTGCAGCCATCGCCACAGATCTTTGTTAACGGATTGTCTTGCCACGAAGGCATGAAGCATCAGTGCTTCAGGTTGGCATCGAAGGGGATGGCGTTATCGTCTCTACCCAGCCCGCTGTCTCCTGTCCCCTGGGAGACGATTTTTCCCACCTCCTAGGGTTTGCTTTCTTTGCGTGGCGGCATTCAGCTTCTAGGCTTCTAGATTGCCAAGACTCCTCTTTCTACTGAGCAAGCAGAACATGGCCTTCATCAATTACGTGACTCAGATCCAGTTTGACTTTGGCGCCGTGCAAATGCTGCGCCAGGAATGCGAGCGTGTGGGTATCAGCAAGCCGCTGATCGTGACCGACCCCGGCGTCAAGGCTGCAGGAATCTTGCAAAAATCCATAAATGCACTGGGCGGCCTGCCCCATGCAGTATTTGACCAGACTCCTTCCAACCCCACTGAAGCGGCTGTGTGCGCTGCGGCTGAAATCTACAAATCCCAGAACTGCGATGGATTAATCGCTGTGGGCGGTGGCAGTGCCATTGACTGTGCCAAAGGCGTGGCAATTGCGGCTACGCATGAAGGCCCGCTCTCGCACTACGCGACGATTGAAGGCGGCTCGCCTCGTATTACGGAGCGAGTTGCTCCGTTGATTGCCGTACCCACCACCAGCGGCACGGGTAGCGAGGTAGCGCGTGGTGCCATCATCATCGTGGACGACCATCGAAAGCTGGGTTTTCACAGCTGGCATCTGGTGCCCAAGGCTGCCATCTGCGACCCCGAGCTCACCTTCGGCCTCCCCCCCATGCTGACGGCAGCAACCGGCATGGATGCCATAGCCCATTGCATGGAAACCTTTATGGCCTCGGCCTTCAATCCACCAGCCGACGGTATCGGCCTGGACGGGCTGACCCGGGGCTGGGCGCATATCGAGAGGGCCATGCTCAATGGCAACGACGCGGAAGCCCGCCGCCAATTGATGAGCGCAAGCATGCAAGGGGCCATGGCTTTTCAGAAAGGTCTGGGCTGCGTGCATAGCCTCAGTCACAGCCTGGGCGGAATCAACCCGCGCCTGCACCACGGCACGCTCAACGCCATGTTCCTGCCCGCAGTCGTGCGTTTCAATGCCGAAGCCGAAAGTGTTCAGCGCGAGGACCGCCTCAACCGCATGGCACATGCCATGGGTCTTAGCAGCGGAAGCGATATCCCCGACGCGATCCGAGATATGAATGCCCGCCTGAACCTGCCATCGGGTCTGGCTGCCATGGGCGTGGAGCGCGCGCAGTTTGATGCCATCATCAGCGGTGCGCTCAAGGACCACTGCCACGCCACCAATCCACGGCTGGCATCCGCACAGGACTATGAGCAGATTCTCAGCACCTCGCTCTGACAGACTGCACACAGGCGCTCAAGCCTCAACGACAGGGCCCTGCTTGAGCGCTTCGCGCACATCTTCCATCAATTGCCTCGCCATGCTGCTGAGCACCTCGAGCTCATCGTCGGACATGTTTCGAGGCTCGTCATCAAGTATGGAAAGACAGCCCAGCACATTGCCTTTTTTGTCCAACAAAGGCACACCCGCATAAAAGCGCAGCTTGAGGCTATGCACCAACGAGTCGCTTGCAAATCGGGGGTCTCGCGCCAAGTCTCCGACCACAATGGCCTCTTCTTCATACACGACATACGAGCACACCGTGCCATCACGAGGGAAGCCTTGTTGAGCGCCCTCTTGCGCTGACAGCGGCAGCAGACTGCCCGGCGCAAAGACACGTTCAGCATCCACCCAGGAAACTTGAGCCCACTTGGTGTTGAAAGCGTTCACGGCCTTCTTGGCCGTATCGCGATACAGCGCTGTCAATGCCGGTGCCAGCACTCCGCTTTCATGCAGCATTTTGACGCGCTGCACATCGTCATCGGGAATCGGAGCTGCAATCACACACTCGCCGGGATCTCCAACCTGCATGGCCTCTACCCACAGATGCAACTCCCGCAGACTGGTCACGCAGGCCTGCGCTCCTGTCTGCCGGGCAAACTCGGGGTCAGCGGCCACGGCTGGAGCATTCCACAGGCACAGCACCACTCGTGCACCCGGCCAATGGCGGCGAATGCGCCGCACAATGCGTCTCGCCATGCTTTGTGGCTGGTGATTGAAAATCGACAGCACCAATAGATCCGATTGCTTCACGGCCTGAACCCACTCGCGATCCGCCAACAAGCCATTGGCATCAAACTGCAAGGACTTCGAGTCCGGGGCAAGTGCCCATCCGGAGCAGCTAACCTCATGACCATGCAAACTCTCTGCATGGGCCACCATGGCTGCGCCCAGGGCATCCACCTCCCAGCGCACACCCGCGCAATGAATGCGCAGGCATTGACGCTGATCACCTTCACCGGGAGCCGCCCGGCCATGCTCGCCACAGCTTCTGAATGCATATTGGTCCTGCAGCTCCTCAAGCAAGGCTGCCATGCCATTGGACAGCCGCAAGCGATGTTCGGCCGTCGCCGACTCCAGATGCTGCTGGGTTGCAATACGCAGAGCAGGAATGGCAACCTCATCATAAAACCCGCTGACGGCACTGGCCCTGTCATCCTGGCTGTGCTTCGAGAGCAGGCGCTCCTCCACGGACTGTACGGCCATGCTGATGGCATCATCAGCGTCATCGGCCAGCAGACGCTGATACAGCCGTTGCTGCGGCCCGAGAACAGGCTCGCTGCCCAGCAAGACCTCCATGAATTTGAGCGAGGGAATGTAGCGCCCCAGCACCAGCAGGCACACCGTCAATGGTGTGGAAAGAATCAGGCCGATCGGCCCCCAAAGCGCTGTCCAGAAGGTTGCGGCGACAATGATTGACAAGGTCGACAAACCTGTACTTGAGCCATATAGCCACGGCTCGATCACATTGTTGCTGATCAGCTCCAGCAGCAAAATCAGGCCCAGAGTCATCAAAAACATATCCCAGCTGGGATCGACCGCAAAGGCCAGCGCCAGCGGAAATACCGCAGACATCATCGGACCCACATAGGGCACAAATCGCATGATGGCGCCCAGCACGCCCCAGAGAATCGCCCCCGGCACACCAATGAGCAACAAGCCCATGGCGAGTGGCACGCCATAGCTGACATTGACGATGAACTGCATGCGCAGATATTTGCCAATGCGCTGCGAGGCCTCATCCAGCGCATCGGTGGCCACATTGAGGTTGCCCCCCACCAGCCTAAGCAACCGATCCCTCAGCTCGTCCCTGTCAAGCAGAATCAATATGACAAACAGCAACACGATGCCTGCGGTCGTCACCGGCTCGGCAATACGCCCCAGCCACTGCAGCATCCGCGTGGTGGGCTTGGAATCGGGAGGCTGAACCTCCACTTTCTGCACCCGCGCCCTGGCGCTATCCACGCTGGCGATCTCCTTCTCAACGGTGTTGTAGGTCTTGAAAACGCCATCCCAGGCGCTGGGCATGTTTGCGCTCTTGCGCAGGCTGCGCAATTTGTCCCGAATCGTCGATTGATAGGTCGGCAGATCGGCACTGAGTTGCTGCACCTGACTCCCCAGATACATGCCCAGCCCTCCGAGCGCTGCCAGGGCAAAAGCCACGACCACAATGGCCGAAGCCATTCGCGGCAGCCCCCAGCGCTTGAGCCGGCTGACAGCCGGGTCGAGCAAAAAGCCGAACAGCATTGCCAGGGCCAAAGGAATCAACATGTCCCGCCCGAAGTACAGAGCAAGGATCACGATGGAAGCAATCATCAATCCGATGAGCAAGCGCAGTGCCGGCAGCATTTCTGCCAGATGCACAAGCCCGGGAGCCACATTGCCTCTGGCTCGTCTGTCCATGCCCTCCCACAAACCGGGAGCAGGCTGCCGGCCCTCTCTGGCCGAACCCGTCTCTCGCGAGAGAGTCTCGATTTCGACCGGCGCCCCCGCATAAGGTTTGGCTGGCGCAACCGCGCCAAAGTTGACCTCGGGGATTGCAGACGACTCATCGTACGGAGACTTCTCGTTTCGGTTCTCTGACATTGGCATCCTTGATGGACTGTTGTCTATGATTTTCTGAGACAAAGTGCGCTCATCCAGAATTCCAACTGGCTCTGCCCTCCTCTGCTGTCAGGCTTTGTCGTAATTTGCAAAAAAGCGCTATAGAGCCTCGACTCGACCCGGATCAGGCGCATGTAGCCACTGCGCAAACTCATCGGCCAGCTGCCGACTGGCCGCCGTCGCGGCATTCCAGGCCTTGGCGCGCGCATCATGGTCTGTGCCATAGCTCAGAAAATCGTGCCGATCCGGCAACTTGGCGTTAGGCAGGCAGGTCACCCAGGCGGGATCAGGAGCCAGCACAATCATCGAGTCCAGATACGAACTCGGTCCATGACGCCATTTCAGCCCCTTGTCCAACCAGCCAGGAATCACCGCTTTCTGGAAATGAGGATATAGCACCACCCCATCGCCGCTACGAGAGGCCAGATAGTCCAGATGCATGTGATAGTCGGTAATGCCACCATCCCAATAGGCACCCTTGGGAGCATCTGAAATGTCTTGCACGGCATCCAGCACGAAAGGGATGGAGCAACTGGCTCGCAAGGCATCCATGAAATTACTCTCCGTCAACCGGGTCTGCGCAGACCGAATGTCCGCAACACCAAAGGGAAGAGCATGCACGGCATCGCTTAAAGAAGAAGAAGAGGAAAAGATCACACGCTCCAGCAAGCAGCCCAATGCCGACCGATGCAATGCATTGCCGGCAAACGCGGCCGCATAGCCCAATGGAGTGCGCCACGGGGATGCACGTGACAGCAGGCCACGCCCGCGGGCGGCAATCACATGCAGCCTATAGCGCGGATTCGCCAGAACCTCACTCACACGCCCCCCGTAAAAGTCCTGTAGAGACTGCGCAAACCGTTCACTGACCAGCGACGACGGCGTGCGCCTTTGCCCTTCGGGGGGATCGAAGCGCTGTGCAATATAGTCACGCTCCAGTCGCTCAAAGGCTTCCACTGGTGCGTCCAGGCAAGCCGTCGCCATGCGCCAGGCACCGATGGAGGCTCCAATCAGATCCACAGGCTGCGCGCTGGCCTGCAACCACTGCCCAAAGATGAAACGATCCAGAGGTCCGAGAATCAAGCCCTTGGGACCGCCTGCGGCCGCCGGTATGACTCTGACCATATCCGGCTGCAAGCCCCGACGCTCTATAGACTGCCGCGCCTTGAGACCGGCATAGATTCGCAATGCTCTTGTGGATGACGTCATGTAGGCATTGTGCTTTCAAGCCCCGTTGCTTGCGATCGGCTCAGTGACTTCACCAGTTGAGCGTAACCGATGTACCGCCACCGGGTCTGGCGGAGATGCTCAGTTTGGCTCCCATGACAAGCGCTCTGCGGCGCATATTGACCCACCCCATGCCAGCAGCAGATGCCAGGTCCGGGATTTTCCCGTCGTCAGCCGGTCTGACGGGCCCCGTATCCTCAATGCTCAGGCGAGCATGCACAAAGGAGGCATCTGAAACATTTGAAGCACTTTTCCACTGTTCGTCGGCAGACAGCGTAATCCAGAGTTCAAGCGCGTCAGTGTGCTGCAGCACATTGCTTACGGCCTCCTTCACCACTGACATGATTTCCTCGGCCATGGCGCCGCATGGCAGGCTGCCGGTATCGCCAGACATCTCCGGGACCCAAACATCCCAGTGCAGACTCATGCCTCGATGATCCAGCACGGGTTGCAGCCTGTGCCTGAAACGTGCCAGAAGGACACCCAAGGGTTCATCTCGGCTGTCCATGGAATCAACAATCAGCCGTAGATCGAGCAGGCATTGTTCTGCGTTGCTGCGAATCGCCGGGTCCGTGCCGAGATCGGTCAGGCTGATCAGTTGCACCAGTTGGCTGCCGACATCGTCATGCAATGCCTCCGCTATGCGCCTACGCTCCAGCTGTACCTCTCTCGATGGACGTACGCTTTTACGTCTGCGCCACAGCACGCTGCGATATGCAAGAGGCAACAGCCAGGCGACAGCCGCCATGCTGCCCCCCGCACCTAGCGCCGCAGTCCACCAGGGAACTGAATTGAACACCACTCCAGTCTGCAAAAGCCATGGCAGCCACAGCAGCAGCTGAACACCCCACAGAAGCAGCTGCCAGACGTAGGACATGGTGAATGCGTTCGCAGACACTGGCGCTTAGAACCAGCCACGCAAGTAGGCGAAACGCACGGCTTGTGCTCGAGTGCGCACCTGGAGCTTGCGATAGATGTTCTTGATGTGCGTGTTGACCGTCATGGTGCTGATCTCCAACTGCGTGCCGATCTCTGCACTGGTATTGCCGCTGGCAACCATACGCAAGACCTCGCATTCGCGGCTGGAGAGCCTGTCGGACATATCGGAGCCCGGAACGGCTCCGGTGGCCGGCCGCTTGTCATACCGCTGCAAGAGCCGCCTGGCGAGACTGGGAGTGATAGATGCCCCGCCATTGACAACCTGCAGCACCGCTTGCGGATAGTTGCCAAACCAGGAGTTCTTGACCAGATAGCCGGTTGCACCCAATTCAAAAGCATGCAACACCTGCTCTTCCGTCTCCACCACCGAAACCACAATGACCTCGGCCTGCGGGCGCTGGCTTTTCACCACCTCAATCAACTCGAGACCATCGTCAGCCCCCAGCTTCAGATCCAGCAACATGACATCAAACTCATGTTGACGAATGGCTTTTCTTGCATCCTTGAGGTTGTCCGCCTGCGCGACCACCATGGTGCGCCGATCATTCATGATTTCCTGTGCGATCACCATGCGTAGATGCACATCATCGTCCACCAACAGCACTCTGACAGGCTTGTCGGGCTGCCCCACCATGTGATCGGGCCACATGGAAGGACTCCCCAACTCCACAGCCATGGGTCGGAGCATCAAGGCATCACCAGAGTTGTTTGCGCCGTTCGGGTCCATTTCTCTCTCCTGGCCAGAGTTGCTTGCCGGGGACTCAGGATGGTGCTCAAGACACCATATAGAAAAAAACTCCCCAGCGCGTCATTAGATAGTTTTTAGCAATTAAAACTGCAACTCAGCGTAAGAAAAAATGCAATTTGAGTAATCACGGTTTTCTGACGACACCTATTCAAAACCGCCAATTCCTCATCACAGTCGCCCAGGTACCCTAAAACTGAACATCCAGAGAGCCTGCCACGTGCCAGTCGATGGATGCCTGACGCAGCACCATGTCGATGTCCATGCCCAGCGCCAGTCCAGTTTCTGCGGGGAATGTCACTGCCAGCTGGCGCTCATCCCAATTGAGCGCCCGGGTCGATGCTCGCCAGACGGCCAGATGCAGCACCCCCGTCAAAGGCTCGAACACAGGCTGCTCCAGCGGCGCATGCATGAACTGAAAGGCATCGCTGATCAGCTCCGGAAAATTCCACTGCCGCGCCAAATGGGCCGTAATCTGCCCAGAGCAATAGCCCATCAGCTGCATTTCCACCTGGGGGCGCTTGGGATGCATGGGCTCCAACAGCTCAGAAAGTCTGAAGAAAGTGTCCGGGTCGGCGGCCTGCAGCAACAGCTCTCCCAGGCCATGCAGCAGTCCCAACGTATATGCCTGCGAGGCGTTGGCCTGAACCGACACTGCAAGCGCGCGCGCCATGCGTGCCGTGTCCAGGCTGTAGCGCCAGAAATTCGCGAGACTCCAGCCTGCCGAAACATGAGATGCACTGACTGGAGCCGCCTTCAGCACCAGTTGCCGCAACTGAACCGGCGCCAGCAGCACCAGTGCTTCGGGAATGCTGTGTACGCGCTGCCCCAGCAGATGCGCTGGCCCATTGGCGGCAGCCAGCAGACGAGCGGTCAAGACCGGATCGCTGGAAAACAATTGCACCAGACTGCGCATGCCGGGCTCTGGCTTGCGCAGTTCACTCGACAGCAGTGCAACGACGCGCGGCTGGCTTGGCAGCAATACATGCTGCTCAAGCAAGGTTGACAGACTCAATGGTTTGACGCGGCTCATCTGGATCAAAGGCAGTGGCAAGGCTGTCGCCACCACGAAATGAACACGAGAGCGCACATAGGAAGGTCAGAGCTTTTCATCTCTATTCAATTGCACTGGCTGGCCCATGACCAGCTGGCTGGCAAGCTTGCGTGTCAGGGGTTGTAACACGGAAAAGTGATCCGCCCCCTGAACCGAGACACAGTGCAGCTGATTCGATTTTCGTGCGGCGCACATATTGTCAAGACTGTTGATATTGCCGGGGCTCTTGCTGCCCTCGATGATCCACGTCGGGCTCTTTATGGCATGCAGCCAGTAGACGGGCGAACGCAAGCGCCTTTCATCCGCCGAGATCAAACCCCATTTCACGGGCCAGCCATAGCCGCCGACCTCGTCCACCGGACCAAACGCGAACACCCCCTGAACGGGCAGCCCTGCCGTCGCCGTCAGCAAAGCCAGCGTGGCTCCGGTGCTGTGCCCACCGAGATAGATGCGTGCCGGGTCGACATAAGGCAGCTGTGCGGCCTGCAGGATGGCTGCAGCCACATCCTGCACCTCCCCCCAGAAATACTCACGCTGGCCGGGATTGTCATTGCCGCCACGCAATGTGGGAAACAGCATCGCCATGCCAGCCTTGCGAAAAGCACCGGCGCTTTGGTCATTGGCAGCTGGCCCTTCGCTCCAGAAATCGTCCAGGCTATTGGTATCTCCCCCCGTCAGCCAGACCATCAAAGGCAGCTTCTTCCCATCCCTGGGATCCGGAGTGACAAAGGCATTGAGTTTCAGATCCCCGCTCTGATAGCTCATTGAAACAAACAGCTGAGAAGGCGGTGTCGGCATCGGCTGGATAGGCTTGTGGGCCGCCGGCAACAAGGCTGTCGCAATCTGTGTTGTCTTGCCGGCACGAGCCTGCATCAGATTCTGCAGAGCGATTTCGCCAGAAGCGATCTGTTGCTCAACCACCTGCTCGATCTGCACCTGCTCCGCGCGCTGGCTCTCGTGCTGCTTGCGCGCGGCAGCGTGACGCACTTTGGCCATTTCATGCTCTGCCATCGCAGCACGCGTGATGCAGCGCCGCTGCTGATCTATGTTGATGCCCTCTTCCTGGGCTTTGTCAACTTGGGCTAGATTGAGCTTGACGGTATGGCAAAAGTCATCGTTCTCTGGCGCCAGGGCTGGTGGCCAGACCAAGGCTGCTGCCTGCTGGGCATGGGCCTTGTTTTTGACTTTGTCCAACGATATCCAGCCGCGCGATGCCATCTTGGCGCCGATAAAGACCACCAAGATTGCCACCCCTATGGCCGGCAGTATCACCCGCCCCCTCGCTTTGCGCATTGATGTGCTCCCACAAAAAAGGCCGCCTGTAATATGAATTGAGTGGCGGCCCGGTAGGAGATTATTTCTTTAATCCCTGCAACTTCGCAAAGGCTGACGCCATGGCATTTTGCTCTGTCGGCTGGTTGCCACGCTGGGGTTGGGCATAGCCACCACGGTTGCCACCGCCGTAGCTGTTGCCACGACCAGCGCCTTCAAAGCGGTTGTCGCGCGGGCCGTCCCGGCGCGCAGGCGCCGCATCGAGCTTCATGGTCAGGCTGATGCGCTTGCGGTCCACATCGACTTCCAGCACCTTGACCTTGACGATCTGCCCGGTCTTGACCACCTCACGAGCATCCTCGATGAACTTGTGGCTCATCTGGCTCACGTGCACCAGACCATCCTGGTGCACGCCCAGATCCACGAACGCGCCGAACTGGGCCACGTTGCTGACCGTGCCTTCCAGCGTCATGCCTTCCTTCAGGTCCTTGATGTCTTCCACACCGTCATTGAAACGGGCGACGACAAAGTCAGGACGCGGGTCACGACCGGGCTTCTCCAGCTCGCCAAGAATGTCCTTGATGGTCACAGCACCAAATTTGTCATTGGCAAACTGTTCAGGCTTCAAAGACTTGAGTACCTCGCCACGACCCATGATCTGGTCCACAGGCTTGCCGGTAGAGACAATGATCTGCTCCACCACAGGATAGGTTTCGGGGTGAACCCCTGTCATATCGAGTGGATTGTCGCCACCGCGAATGCGCAGAAAGCCTGCGGCCTGCTCGAAAGTCTTGGCCCCCAGGCCAGCCACTTCCATCAGTTGCTTGCGGTTCTTGAACGAGCCATTGGCATCGCGCCAGCGCACGACCGACTTGGCGACCGAACCCGACAGGCCTGAGACGCGCGTCAGCAGCGGAGCCGAAGCGGTGTTCAAGTCCACACCCACGGAGTTCACGCAATCCTCGACCACGGCATCCAGCTGGCGGGCCAGCTCGCTCTGGTTCACATCGTGCTGGTACTGGCCCACGCCAATGCTCTTGGGATCGATCTTGACCAGCTCGGCCAGCGGATCCTGCAGGCGGCGGGCAATCGATGCCGCACCACGCAGGCTCACGTCGATATCCGGCATTTCCTGCGCCGCAAACTCGCTGGCCGAATAGACCGAAGCCCCGGCCTCGCTCACCACCACCTTGTCAATCTTCTTGTCGGCCTTGGAGGCGATCTTGATTAGATCCGCCGCCAGCTTGTCGGTTTCGCGGCTGGCTGTGCCGTTGCCGATGGCAATCAGATTGATATCGTGCTTTTCCACCAGACGGGCGAGCACGGCCAGTGAGCCATCCCAGTCGCGGCGCGGCTCATGCGGGTAGATGGTAGTGGTGTCCACCAGCTTGCCCGTACTGTCCACCACGGCCACCTTGACGCCGGTGCGAATGCCGGGGTCCAGACCGATCACGGCCCGCTGCCCGGCCGGCGCAGCCAGCAGCAGGTCACGCAGATTGTCACCAAACACCTTGATGGCCACCTTCTCGGCGTCTTCGCGCAGGCGGCTGAACAGATCGCGCTCAGTGGACAGGCTCAGCTTCACGCGCCATGTCCAGGCGACGCATTTGCGAATCAGATCGTCAGCAGCGCGCTTGGCATGGCTCCAGCCCAGGTGCAGCGCAATCTTGCCTTCGGCAAGGCTGGGTTGGCCCGGTTCAGGCTCGACCGGTTGCACCAGCTTGGCTTCGAGAACCTCCAGCGCACGGCCGCGGAACACGGCCAGGGCCCGGTGCGAGGGCACGCGGCCAATGGGCTCGTCGTACTCGAAGTAGTCGCGAAACTTGGCGACTTCGGGGTCATTCTCGTTCTTGCTCTCGACCTTCTTGGACTTGAGCAGGCCTTCATCCCACAGCCATTCGCGCAGCTTCTGAACCAGTGCCGGGTCTTCGGCCCAGCGCTCGGACAGGATGTCGCGTACGCCGTCCAGCACGGCAAAGGTGGTGCTGAAGTCGGGGCCGGGCTTGCCGTCGTCCAGGGTCGTCGCAGGCTTGCAGAAAGCCTCGGCTTCCTTGTGCGGATCCAGCGTGGGGTCGGCAAACAGCTTGTCGGCCAGCGGCTCGATGCCGAATTCCTTGGCAATCTGGCCCTTGGTACGGCGCTTTTGCTTGAAGGGCAGGTAAATGTCCTCCAGCTCCTGCTTGGTCGGCGCACTGGCAATCGCCAGGCGCAGCGCATCGGTCAGCTTGCCCTGCTCGTCAATGGCCTTGAGCACCGTCTCGCGGCGGTCGTCCAACTCGCGCAGATAGGTCAGGCGCTCGTCCAGCGTGCGCAGTTGCGTATCGTCCAGACCGCCCGTGGCCTCCTTGCGGTAGCGGGCCACAAACGGAACCGTGGCGCCGCCATCGAGCAACTCCACTGCCGCGCTCACCTGCTGCGGCTTGACATTCAGTTCTTGAGCAATCTGACCAATGATTTTTTGCATTCGATATTCGCCCCACGGCGTTCAATACAGGAAGCCAATGAGTTTGCCATAGGCATGCCGCCACACGGCACTCGATATCCGGCATAAGTGCAAGCAAACCTTAAAAACTATGCTTTCCATAGCTGCTTTCCATTGATGAGAAAGCGTGAAAGGCCAATTTCATTAGAATTATTGCGACATGCCCGATACCTTCCAGGACGATTTTTTTGCCGATGAGCTGCCTCCGCCCGGAGACGGTACCGGCAAGGCTCGGACTGAAGAAGCGCCGCAGGCCGATGACACAGCTGAACGCAAGCCCAGGCGCGGTGCTATTTCCCTGACCCCTGCAGCTGCGCAGTACAGGGAGCTGGCCGCACAACTGCCCCCCCTGCTGCGCATGGGCGTCTCGACCTGGTCCTATCCGGGCTGGGAGGGCTTGGTCTGGGACGGAGCCTATGACAGCAGCGTGCTGGCCAAAAAAGGGCTGACGGCCTATCACCAGCACCCGTTGCTGCGCACCGTCTGCGTCGACCGCACCTTCTGGAGGCCGCTGACGGCCAGCCAATATGCAGCCTTTGCCGCTCAGGTCGATGCCGACTTTCGCTTTGTCGTCAAATGCCCGGCCGGCATCACCGATGCCCAGGTACGCAGCGAGGAAGGCAAGCCGCGCGAGACCAACCCCGCGTTTCTGGACCCTGGCCTGGCCATAGAGCATTTTGTGGAGCCTACTCTCGAAGGGCTGGGCAGCAAGCTGGGCGTTCTCGTCTTTCAACTCAGTCCCCTGCCCTGGAGTCTGCTCAGCCGCCCCGGCCAGCTGATGGAAAGGCTGGGCCTTCTGCTGTCCGCTGTGAAACAGGCGCTGCAAAAACATCCGCAGGTCGTCGTTGCCGTCGAGGTCAGAGACCCCGAACTGCTGACCTCGGCACTGGCCCAGACACTCAAGCTCCATGGCGCGACCTACTGCCTGGGGCTGCACGGCAAAATGCCTCCCATCGAAGAGCAGTTGCCCACGCTGCGCGCCTTGTGGCCCGGGCCGCTGGTGTGCCGCTGGAATCTGAATCGCATCTTTGGCGCCTATGGCTATGCCGATGCCCAGAAGAAGCACCAGCCGTTCAACGAGATCCTCAGCGAAGATCGGCATACCCGGGAGCGGCTGGCCCGCACGATTGCTGGCATCACCGGTGCCGGTCAACCCGCTTTTGTGACCATCAGCAACGATGCCGAGGGATGCGCCCCCCGTTCAATAGCACTGCTGGCGCAGGCGCTTGCGAGCCTTTCAGACTCAGGCCCTGGCAAGCATCCTCGGACATCATCCTGAATTAATACTTGAATCCCCTCAAACGCTTACTTTTAAAGCGCTGATGGCTATCAAGAACAAAGCCCGAAAGCTCATAAACCTGCCGGGCTTTCTGGATCAGGACTTCAATCAGTCCTTCAGCGCCGCCAGCGGGTGCGAATGCGCAGGCCAGGGGCTATCAAAGAACGCTTGCCACTCGGCATCGCTCACCTCTTCGATGCTGGCAGGATTCCAGCGCGGGCTGTGGTCCTTGTCCACCGCCAGTGCCCGGATGCCTTCCACGGTTTCGCTGCGACCCGGTCGCAGATAAAAGCAGTGGCGCACCATATCGCGCTCCATGCGCAGATCTTCGGCTAGATCCATATGGCGTGCACGGCGGATTTGCTCCAGCACCACATGCAGCATCAACGGTGAGCGCTTGCGCAGCGTGGCAGCTTCGGATTGGGCCCAGTCGCTGCCAGCCTGCAAGGCCTGCACAACCGCGGCCAGCGTGGACTGAGAAAAACAGGCATCGATTTCCGCGCGGTGAGCTGCCGTCTTTGGTTCGGCGCTCACAAAGCGGGAGCGCACCACGGCATTGAGCGCTTCCACATTGGCAAAATCCGTGGTCGCCAGGGTCTCCCACAGCTCTGCCTGCTGTTCGGAGGGAATGCAGCCATCGGCCAGACCAAAAGTCAGGGCATCGCCCGCGCCGATGGTGTCGCCGGTCAAGGCCAGCCATTCGCCCACGGCACCGGGGCAGCGCGAGAGGAAATAGCCTCCCCCCACATCGGGGAACAGGCCAATGGCCGTCTCGGGCATGGCCATCTTGGTGCGCTCGGTCACGATGCGCAGCGAGCCGCCCTGGCTGATACCCATGCCGCCGCCCATGACGATGCCATCCATGAAAGCGATATAGGGCTTGCCAAAGCTGTGGATCAGATGGTTGAGCGCATATTCCTCGGTGAAGAAATCTTCGAGCTGCGGATTGCCACTGCTGCCGGCCGCATGCAGAAAGCGGATGTCACCACCGGCGCAAAACGCCCCGAACACCCCTTCCTTGTTGCTGCCACGAATGGCCACGCCCAGAATCGAGTCGTCTTTTTGCCAGGCCAGCAAAGTGCCCAGCAGATCGCGCACCATGCCCAGAGACAGCGCGTTGAGCGCCTTCGGACGGTTGAGCGTAATCATGCCCAGCTTGCCACGGACTTCGGCAATCACATCGGACATATCGGCGCTCGGGGTGGGGGTCATTGTCTTGCTCCTTGAATCAATTCCATGCTGGTCGCCAATCGGTCGCCAGGCCATGCGCACCGATTATGCGGTTGCACTCCGCGCAAGCAGGGACAAGGACGTGACAAATACCGCCAGCATCTGCAGCCACAAAGCCCGAACGGTCTGCAATGCTGACTAATATGGGAGCCGTGCCTGGCTGCAGCTTCACCAGTTTCTGCGGCCCACCTTCTGCCTCATGAACGATCTGCCACCACCGCCCGAAACCCCTCGCGAAGAACCGCACCTGGAGTCCAAGCAGCTTTCCGTGCCGCTGCGTTATCTGCTCATTGCTTTTGCGCTGGTTTGCGTGATATTGGGGCTGATAGGCGCCGTGGTTCCCGGCATGCCCACCACGGTATTCATACTGATGGCCGCCTGGGCGGCGGTGCGCAGCTCGCCCAGGCTGCACCGCTGGCTCTATGCGCACCGTGTGTTCGGCCCGCTGCTGCACAACTGGGACACTGGCGGCAAGGTCAGCCGCCGCGCCAAATGGACGGCAACCGTCAGCATGGGCGCCAGCAGTCTGCTGATTCTGTATTTCTCGTACAAGCCGTGGCTCACGGCCATGACGCTGAGCATCATGGCCTGCGTATTGCTCTGGCTGTGGCTCAGGCCGGAGCCGCAGGTTTAGAGCAGCTCACAGCACCGCTCCGCGAAGCGTGCGCAGACAGTTGCTGCCGCCAACAAGTATTACTGCCAATGACGGACGCGACTGTGGCAGCCAAGCTACGGGATCGCCGTTACGAGCGAGCAGATGGTTGGGCTGCAGCATGAACACGTTCCTGACGCGACTCTTCAAGGTGCTCCATGAACGTGGTGCCTGTGTAGCGAGAGCGGAACAGGCCAGCCTCCACTAGCCGGGGCACCAACTGCTCCAGCACGCAATGCAGGGAGTCGACGGAACCGCCGGGCGCGGCCAGAAAGCCGTCGATGGCGCCGGCGGCACTCCACTGGGTGATCTGCGCCACGGCATCGTCCACCGTGCCGACCACCTGCCAGTGCGCGGCGGAGAGAATTTCCGGCCGCAGCAGCAGTTCGTCGATGCGCAATGACTCGCGCTCCATCAGGCGCCTGAGCAGGCCCGCATGCGTGCGGCTGGACGGGATTGCCACGGGCGGCGGAAGGTCTGCAGCGGTGATCGGCCGGTCTGTGGGCCAGTCCTTCAGGTCCAGGCCGGTCATGGCCTTGATCGATGCCAGCTTGCGGCCCCTGTCCACCCGGCCGTGCGTCTGCTGGAACATCTCCCGGGCCTGCTCGCGGGTGTCGGCCAGGTACAGGCTCAGGCCGGGCAGCAGGCGCACATCCTGCGCCTGGCGGCCATGACGCTGGGCGCACCGAGACAGGTCCCGGCGCAGCTCCAGCGCCGCGTCCAGGTCCGGCGTGGGCGCGAAGACGATGTCTGCCACCGATGCGGCAAAGTCGCGCCCTGTGCTGGACGCGCCCGCCTGCACCAGCGGAATGCGCGGGCCGCCGAACTCCGGCAGGTTCAGCGGGCCGCGCACCTTCAGGTGCGTTCCCTCGTGGTCTATGGGGTGGACCAGTGAGGCATCGGCGTAGCGGCCGCTGTCCCGATCGATCTTCAAGGCCTCGTTGGGGAAGCTGGCCCACAGCCGGCGCACCACGTCGGTGAATTCTGCGGCCCGCGCATAGCGTTCATCGGCATCGGGCATGGCCTGCAACCCGAAGTTCTCGTGGCCCTGCAGGGCCGTGACGATGTTCCACCCGGCGCGGCCGTTGCTGATCCAGTGCAGCGACTGCAGCTGGCGAGCCACCGCATAGGGCGGGAAAAACGTGGTCGATACCGTGGACACCAGGCCGATGCGCGAGGTCTCGCGCGCCAGCGCGGCCATCAGCACCGTGGGGTCCAGGCTGGCGAAGCCAGCGCCCGTCTCCAGCACCTCCATGGGCAGAAAGCTCACGTCGGGGCGGAAGACGAAGTCCAGGTGCGCAGCCTCGGCGCGCCGGGCCAGGTCTAGGGCGAAGTCGCTGGAGTAAAGCCCTTCGATATTGCTGCCGGGCCGCCGCCAGGCGTCGCCACTCAGCCAGGTGGGGGCCAGCGAAAGGCCAATGTGCAGGGGTTTGCGGGTTGTCATGTCTGCTGTCATTCCCATCTCAGAACGTTCCGCGCACGCCCACGCCGATCATGCGCGGCGCGGTCATGCTGGCCTCGATGCCGCCGATGCCGCGGTTTTGCTGCAGGTACGTCGGTGCGCGCGTGTCGAACACGTTCTTGATATAGCCGTACAACTGCACGCGTGCGTTGTAGGCATAGGTCATGCGCAGGTCGGCGATGGTGTTGGAGCCGACCGCATAGGCGCGCGTGTTGGCGGTATCTGAGTAGTAGCCGTCCAGGTGGCGCACCTGGCCGGAGACATTGAACCGGGGGCTGGCGTCCCAGCTCACGCCCACGCTCAGGTTGTAGCCGGGCGAGCGGGCGAAGCGGTTGTGCTCGTAGCCGGGGTTGCTGCCCATCTCCTCGATGCGGGTGCGCAGCACGCCCACGCCGGCCTTGATCCGCAGGTTGTCCAGCGCGCGGTAGTCGGCGCCCAGCTCGAAGCCGTAGGCATGGGCCTTCTCGGCGTTGATGGTGTAGGACTGAGCCACGCCCGGCGAGATGACCACCGGGATGTTGTACTGCGCGTCCCGCATGTCCATGTAGAACAGGTTGGTGTTGAGCATCAGCCTGTCATTGAACAGGCTGGTGCGGCTGAACAGCTCGTAATTCCAGATCGACTCCTTCTTGAAGTAGGCCCATTGCCGGCTGGTGAGGTTCAGCGAGACGCCGCCCGGGTTGTAGCCACGGCTGACCAAGGCACCCACCGTCCAGCGTGGCGTGGCGGCATAGGCCAGGGACAGCTTGGGCAGCAGCGCCGAGAAGGTTTTCGTGTAGTCAAGGGCGGTGGGTGCCAACACTGAGGTGCCATTGCGCACCACCTCGTCCTGCTGGTAGCGCAGCCCGCTGCTCAGGGTCCAGCGGTCGGCCAGGCGCCAGTTCAGCTCGCCGAAGACGCCCAGGTTCTTCTTCGTGTCGTCGAAGGCGGACAGGCCGCGCAGCAGCAGGCTTTCGTCAGTGCTGGTACGGGCGTAATAGATGCCGCCGAAGCCGCTCAGTCGATCTTTTTCGTTGCCCACGAGAGCGCGGAATTCGTTGGAGACATTGTTCTGGCGGATATCAGCATCACCCCCACCGGAAATGCCGGTGTAGCGCTGCACGGACGAGCGCGAATACTGGGACTGGTTGACCAGCCGCACGCCGTTGCCCAGCTCGTAGCGGAGGTCGAGGATGCCGGTGTCGGTCTTCTGCTTCCAGCTGGGCATGGTCGTCGTCCAGTGCTTGAGCGCGCCGAACGGAGCTGAAGCGGCCTCCTGGGTCGGGCGGTTGCTGTCGTTGTGCGAGTAAGTGAATTTGGCTTCCAGGCCGGGAATGCTGTTTGGCAGCCACAGGAGTTTCAGGCGTGCGTTGAGCGCACGGAAATCCTGGTTGGCCTGGCCCTGCTGAAACCGCGGATTGTTGTAGTCGATAAAAGTGTCGCGCCCTGCATAGTCAACGGCAAGCCGCGCGGCCAGCTCCTCGCCCACGGGGCCGGAGACGGCGATGGAGGCGCGGCGCGAGTTGTAGTTGCCGGCCTCCAGCTGGTAGGCCGTCTCGGGCTTGAAGCTCGGATCCTTGGTATTGACGATGATTGCGCCCGCTATCGCATTCGCACCCTGCGAGGTGGTCTGGGGACCTCGGAACACCTCGATGCTATCCACATCCCATACCGAGGTCGCGCCGAAGAACATCTCGTTGTAATTGAGGTAATGGCCATCGAGATTGATGGTGGCGCGCGGTACCGTGCCGCCCCAGAAGACGTTCTGCCCGTTGTTGGGGCCCTGCGTGTCCTGCCCGCGGATGATGGGCGCACCCACCGTGTCGGTGTAGACCACGTTGGGCACGTCATGCAGCACCTCGTGGACCGAGGCATTGCCGCTCTCCTCCCTCTCGATGTCCTTGCCAGACTTGACCGATACGGAGGATGCCGTGTCCTTGAGTTCTCGCCTGACCTTTTCACCGCTGACCACGACCACGTCAAGCGTGGCAGTTTCCTCATCGGAGCCCGACACACCCTGTGCAAAGACGCCGGCTGGCGCCATCAAGGTAGAGAGTGCGACAGCGCCCGCCCTGGACGGGAGCCTGCGATGGAAACACAGTTTCACGGCATCTTCCTTTAATGAGAATGATTCTTGTTTTATGTTACAGCATGACGCATAGAAATTCCACCATTAGGAATTCATTCCTATCTGAGGAAAAAAGAACAACACTGAAAAGATGCATGCGTGCCGGGTTGCCTTCCACCCGAAAGGAGCCGGTATCATCGAGACCAGCGGCGCCCGGGCGCCCACCTGCGATGCTCCAAGTACAGGCAAGGAAGCCGAGCCTTTGAAAACAACAACACCTCAGACAGCCGCCGGCGAGAAACGCTCCGGCACCATCCAGTCGGTCTCGATCGCCGCACGCTTCCTCATGATCCTGGCCAATGCCGAAAGCGAACTGGCGCTGGGCGAGGTGGCCCGGCGAACGGGAACGGGGGGCTCCACGGCCCACCGCTACCTGCAAAGTCTCGTCAAGGAAGGCCTGGCCAAGCAGGACCCGGCCAGCGGCCTCTACGACCTGGGCAGCGCGGCACTGAGCATCGGCATTGGCGCGCTCAAGCGCGTGGATGCGGTGGAAATTGCGGCGCAGCATATGAAGTCGCTGACACACCAACACGCGCTCAGTGGCGGTGTGGCCATCTGGACCGACCGCGGGCCGACCCTGGTGCGCTGGTACCGAAGCGCCTACTTCTCCATCAATCCGCTGGCGCTTGGCGACATCCTGCCCATAGACAACACCGCCTGCGGTCTGGTGTTCCAGGCCTTCCTGCCCAAGGCCACCATCGACGCTGCGCGCCGCCAGCAACCTGCCCATTTCCGCGGCAAGCCACCGACCAAGGCCGTGCTCGATGAAGTGCGCGAGCGCTGCTGGTCCGAATTGACCAGCCACCTTCTGTCCAACGTCACGGGCCAGGCAGCACCGGTGTTCGACGCACAGCATGAGATCGCCTGCGCGGTCACCACTGTCTCTGACCTGGGCCAGCTCAAGTCGCCCGACGACAGGCATGCGCTGCTGCGCGAAGCCAGCCTGATCAACCAGGCCACAGGCGGACGAGCCTTTGGCTCAGACTCTCACTAGAAGCGACGCGCAGGAAGATACCCAGGTGCTTCAGCCTTCCATGGCATGCACTGCCTTGCGCCCTCTTGGCACCACCAGGGGAGTCCCGGTCACAGGGTCAGGAATGACCACCGATGACAGGCCGAACACTTCCTCAACCAATTGCTCGGTAAAGATCGCCCCGGGATTGCCCTGTGCGGCGATGCGCCCGTCGCGCATGGCGATCAGGTGTGAGGCGTAGCGGCAGGCGTGGTTGAGATCGTGCAGCACCGCAATCACGGTGCGGCCGGCCCGGTTGAGGTCCGCCAGCAGCTCCAGCAACTCGATCTGGTGTGCAATGTCCAGAAACGTCGTGGGCTCATCCAGCAACAGGATGGGCGTCTGCTGCGCCAGCACCATCGCAATCCACACACGTTGGCGCTGCCCGCCTGACAACTCGTCCAGAAGCCGGTCCGAAAGGGCCATCACATCAGTGGCCTTCATGGCCTCGGCCACCGCCTGCTCGTCGGCATCCGTCCACTGCTTCAGGAAGGACTGATGGGGGTAGCGCCCACGCGCCACCAGGTCTTCCACCGTGATGCCCTCGGGCGCGACCGCGCTTTGCGGCAGCAAGCCCAGGCGCCGTGCGACCTCCTTGGCAGGCCATTGCGCGATATGCCTGCCATCCAGGATGACCCTCCCTACGGTCGGTGCCAGCAGGCGCGACAGCGCGCGCAGCAGGGTGGACTTGCCGCAGGCGTTCGGCCCCACGATGACGGCAAAGGAGCCATCGGGAACAGCAAGGGACAGGCCCTGCGAAATGGTGCGCTCGCCGTAGCGCAGCGTCACTGCATCAGCACTCAGTCGATATGTCATGGCCGGTCATGCCCCACAAGCAATAGGTCCTTAGGCATTACAAATTCGGAATGCATTCTACAATGAGGAATACCCTAAAGAACCTTGATGTACTCGGCCCTGTCACGGTCAGATCGATATGAACAGACTAAAATTCACCGCCCTGGTTGCGGCTGCGGCACTGTCCGTGCTGGCCGGTATCGCGCTCATGCAGCGCAACGCCGTCCACGAGGCCGGCGCCACACAGCAGGCCTCTCTACCGCAGCGCATCGTGTCCACCTCGCCCAGCGTGACGGGCATCCTGTTGGCCATCGATGCCCCCGTGGCGGCAACCGCAGCCACCACGCCCAGCCGCTTGACTGATGACAAGGGCTTTTTCTCGCAATGGGCCCACGTTGCCGACGAGCGTGGCGTACAGGTGCTCTACCGCAACCTGCAGTTCGACATCGAGGCCGTCCTGGGCGCCACCCCTGATCTGCTGGTGGCCTCTGCCACCGGCGCCGACAGCGTGGCCCAGCACCGCACCGAACTGCAGGCGCAGGGCGTGCCAATGGTCGTGGTCGATTACTCCAGCCAGTCCTGGCAGGACATCGCCACCGAGCTGGGCCGCATCACGGGCCATGCGAAGCAGGCCGCCGCAGCCATTGCCCGCTTCGATGCCCATGTGGCGCAAACCGCCGCCTCCATCACGCCACCGGCCCAGCCCGTCAGCATCGTCGCCTACAACCTGGCCGGCAGCTACTCCATAGGCCGCGCCGCCAGCCCGCATGCGCGGCTGCTGGCTGCACTGGGTTTCAAGGTGGAGGGCCTGCCGCCCCCGCTGGCCGCACAGGTGACACGCTCGTCCGACTTCGAATTCATCTCCCGCGAAAACCTCTCGGCCGCCATCACCGGCGATTCCGTCTTCCTGCTCGGCGCTTCGCAGGGCGATGTCCAGGCCTTCCTGGACGATCCGCTGCTGGCCAACCTGCCGGCCGTGGCCGGCCGGCGCGTCTATGCGCTGGGCCCGACCTCGTTTCGCATCGACTACTACTCGGGGCAGCAGATGGTCGACGCCGTGGCCAGCCATTTCCGCTGAGCCATGCGTGCACGGCTTCAAGGCGCGGTGGCGCGGCCTGCCTCGCGCGCTCCGCGCGCTCCCCTGCGCCGCAGACGTTGGCTGGGCCTTGCAGGCGGGCTGCTGGCGCTGGCCATCATCGCCGTGCTCGGCATCACCGTCGGCTCGCGCGACATTGCGCTGGCCGACATCCTCAGCGCGCTGCGGGCTCCGGACCTGCGTGATGACCAGCACCTGATCGTCAGCCTGCTGCGCATGCCCCGCACCGTGGTGGCCATCCTGGCCGGCATGGCGCTGGGCGTGGCCGGCGCGCTCATGCAGGCCGTCACCCGCAATCCCCTGGCGGAGCCGGGCCTGCTGGGCGTCAACGCGGGAGCGGCGCTGGCCGTGCTCATCGGCATGACGGCCTTCGGCCTGACGTCCGTGCTCCAGTACGTCTGGTGCGCCTTTGCCGGCGCGGGGCTGGCGGGTGCCGCCGTCTTCGCGTTCGGCCAGTCCCGGGGCGCGAGCGCGCACCCGGTGCGCCTGGTCCTGGCCGGGGCCGGCCTGTCGGTCATGCTCACCTCCAGCGCCGGCATCATCCTGCTCAACGCCCCCCCGGAAGTCTTCGACGGCTTCCGCCGCTGGGCGGCCGGCTCCCTGGAGGGCAGCGGCTATGCCAGCGCCGCCGTGCTGGCGGCCGCCGTGGCGGCGGGACTGGCGGCGGCCTGGGCCATCGTCGGCCAGCTCAACGCCATGGCGCTGGGGCATGATGTGGGCCTGGCGCTGGGCGTCAATGTGCGCGCCACCGCTCAACTGGCCTGCCTGGCGGTCATGATGCTGGCCGGGGCCGCCACGGCGGCCGTGGGCCCCATCGCCTTCGTCGGCCTGGTGGCGCCGCATCTTGCACGCCTCTCGTGCGGGCCGGACTACCGCTGGATACTGCCGCTGTCCGCGCTCTACGCGGCGGTGCTGCTGCTGGGTGCCGATGTGCTGGGCCGCGTCGTCGCGGCGCCTGCCGAAGTGGCTGCGGGCATCGTCGCCTGCCTGATCGGCGGGCCGTTCTTTGTCTGGGTGGCGTGCAGATACCGGTTGAGCAGACTATGAAGGCGTCCGTGAAGACCTCGATACTGCGCTGGGGCCCATATTCGCTCCGCTGGCGGCCCAGGCCGCTGGCCGTGGGCATGGCGCTGGTCGTGCTGGCCCTGGTGCTGGGTGTGCTGCTGCTGGGCACGGGAACCCTGTCCCTCAGCCCCGCCGAAGTGCTCGACAGCCTGCTGGGCACGGGCTCCAACCCCGCAGCAGAGCGCATCGTGCAGCGGGTGCGGCTGCCGCGTGTCCTCACGGCCGTCTTCGTGGGCGCGTCGCTTGGCATGGCGGGTGCCATCTTCCAGTCCATCTCCCGCAACGCGCTGGGCTCGCCGGACGTGATCGGCTTCACCACCGGCGCGGCCAGCGGGGCGATTGCGCTCATCGTGCTGGGTGACGCCGGGCCGCTGTGGATATCGCTGGCCGCCGTGCTGTCGGGCATGGCCACGGCGGCGGTCGTGCTCGCGCTGTCCAGCGGCCGGCGCGTCGCAGGGGGCTACCGGCTGGTGCTGGTGGGCATAGGCGTGGGGACCACGCTCTCGGGCCTGAACACCATCCTGCTGGTCATGGGCGATCTGGAGCGGGCCGTCTCCGCACAGCGCTGGCTGGCTGGCTCGCTCAGTGCGCGGACCTGGGCGCATGTCGTGCCGGCCGCATTCAGCTTCTTCGCCATCGTGCCGGTCGTGCTGTTGTGCGCCCGCCGGATCGACCTGCTGGAACTGGGCGATGACGCCGCCACCCAACTCGGCGTCAACGTACCGCGTACCCGACTGATCATGGTGATGTGCGCCATCGCCCTGACAGCCACTGCCACCGCGGCGGCCGGGCCCGTCGCGTTCATCGCGCTGGCCGCGCCGCAGGTGGCCAGGCGTCTGGGCCTGTCGCCCGACGTGCCTCTGTTCACGGCGGCAGCCGTGGGCGCCGTTCTGCTGCTGGCGGCCGACATGCTCAGCCAGTGGGCGCCGGTGCGCCTCCATCTGCCCATCGGGCTGGTAACGGGGCTGCTGGGCGGGGTGTATCTGCTGTGGCTGCTGTTTCGCACGCACAAGGGCTAGGAGTGTGACAGCAGAAGTTGAGACAGCACTTCTATCTCTCTTCGAGTCATCACCCTGAAGAGTCGTACGACATCATGCGATCTGGATAGAAAAAAGGCTCCTAACTTTACAGTTAGAAGCCTTTTTTAGATTGGTCGGAATGGCGGGATTCGAACTCGCGACCCCTTGCACCCCATGCAAGTGCGCTACCAGGCTGCGCTACATTCCGTGTCGATGACGCTATTGTAACCGATTTTCGACCATCTTTTGGGAAGGCAGCAACTTGAGCAGTTGCTCGGTTATCAGCCACGACGGTCATCTGACGCTGCAGGTTTCATAGCGAACCTCGCAGCGGCATTGAAAAAGGCCTGTGATTTTCATCACAGGCCTTTTCAATTTGGTCGGAATGGCGGGATTCGAACTCGCGACCCCTTGCACCCCATGCAAGTGCGCTACCAGGCTGCGCTACATTCCGTGTCGATAGGATGAATTATAGGGAGGAAAAACACCCTCCCCGGGGAAAACGCGCACTTTTTTCAAAAAAGTATCGCACTGGTGCTGAAGGCTGCAGGCCTGATATCAACGCACGCCCGGCCGCATAAGCGCTCAGCACGCACAGCACACTCCGGCCAATCGCGATCCCTGCGCAGGGCCTGACCAAGACTGCCCAAGGGAACGACAAGAGTGGGCGCTTCAGCGATTCCAAGCAGGCATCCATCGCCAAGCCACTCTTGTTCCATCCGCTGACGCTGTCATCGCCAAACCTCTTGATCAGACCTGGCCCACCAGGAATGACTGTTATTCCTTGATCACGAAACCCACAGTACTCACTCTCGCTCGGCTGGCTTCACCCAGCCGCTTTGCACGGCAATATCGATAGCACCAACACGGTGCACACAAGAGATTTCCCTTAGTCCTTGATGTAAAAAAACCACTGTCATATCGCCGAAAAGATGATTTCATCGGCATCCGCGGAACTGCAGAGCAAGCTGTATACAAACCCCCGCTATATTTCAAAACGTAAATCCAATATCTAACTCGAGAGGACACTCATGAAGACCGCTTTTATCGCCATGGCTGCTGCCCTGGCCTGCTCCGGCGCCGCTTTTGCGCAGAGCAATGTGCAACTGACGGGCCTCGCCGATATGTATGCCGGCTCCGTCAAGATGGCCGGCCAGGACCGCAAGGGCGTTGTTGGCTCCGGCGGCATGACCACTTCCTGGTGGGGCCTGAAGGGCACGGAAGACCTGGGCGGCGGCCTGAAGGTCGATTTCAACATCACCGCCTTCATGCGCATGGACACCGGTGAAACAGGCCGCTTCCCCGGCGACACCTTTTTCTCGCGCGATGCCAACATCGGCCTGAACGGCAATTTCGGCCGCATCGGCCTGGGCCGCGACAAGGCGCCCAACTTCCTACCCACCATTCTGACCAACCCCTTCGGCGATTCGTTCACCATCTCGCCTCTGGTGCTGCACGCGAACACCCCCACCGCAGCCTGGGGCGGTGCCCGCCTGACCACGCCCGCCGACACCGGCTGGAGCAATATGCTGGTCTACACGACGCCTAACTTCGGCGGCCTGACTGCCAATGTCTACTACCAGTTCGGCGAGCAATCGACTCCTGGCAACAAGAGCAAGAAGAACGTCGGCGTGAACGCTCTGTACTCCAGCGGTCCTCTGAGCCTGACGGCCTTCTACGAGCGCGACCAGATCACCAACCCCGGCAGCGGCACGGTCATGCCCACCAAGAGCGACTGGATGGTCGGCGGCAGCTACAACTTCAATGTTGTGAAGCTCTACGCTACCTACGGCCAGGCCAAGGTCAAGGATCTGGACAGCAAGAGCAAGACCTACTCGCTGGGTCTGGACATTCCGGTCTCCGGCACACCCGGCACCGTCAAGGCAGCCGTGGCCCGCACCAAGTACGAAGCAGCCACCGATGCCACCCGCACCACAGCGACCCTGGGCTACGACCACTTCCTGTCCAAGCGCACCGACGTCTACACCGCTCTGATGTACGACCGCGTGACCGATGCCAACCCCAAGACCGGCACCAGCCTGATCGCCGGTATCCGTCACCGCTTCTGAGCACTGGATTAGAGCGGGCCTATGGCTCGCCATCCGAAAAAGCGAGGTCTTAGCCTCGCTTTTTTATTTCCAGTCCGGTGAGCGACCGGTTCACTTGGGTGCAGATGTCTCCAGCAGCTTCAGCCTACGCTGCAGTTGCGCCTGTTGCTGCACATCACCGCCCTGCTGCGCTGCCTTGAGCTGCAGCAGCAGCCAGGCCATCAAAGGCCTGCGCCAGCCTTGCTCCGAAGCGGTATCGACGCCTTGCTGCAGCAGGGCGGGGTCGGCCGCGCCGCCACGCAGCAGCACACCCGCAGCCACCAGTCTCGATAGCGGATCCTTGATCTCGGTCAGGGCAGTACCACCTGCGCCGCCGCCGAGCAGCTGCCGCGCCACGCCGCGCTGCGCCTCAGGCAAAAGCTCGATATCACCGGCTTGCGGACTGGCCCGCAGATAGCGGGCATAGGCCTGCTCTTGCTTGCCCGCATCCTGCGCCAGCGCCTCATAGGCCGGACAACTGCTCCAGTCCAGGCTGGCCACCTGCGCCGCGCAGCGCATCAGCTCCAGCTTGGCGGCCTGTGCGGGTTGGCCGGTGCTGGCCACGGCATCACGCGCCTTCTGCCACTGCAGCGCCTCCACACGCTGATGCCCCTGCAAATAGGCCTGGGCGGCTTTTTGCGCCGCAGCTTCGGCGCTCAATGCCCAATCCGGTGCCGGTGCTTGGTTGCCACAGGCTGACAGCGCTATGACGGATATAGCAGCCATCGCCCTCCCGTATTTGCCTGGAGTCTGCTTTTGCTTGGTTTTTTGCTTCATGGCAGCTTCAACTCCGGCTTGTGGGAAAACGGCCATTTGCGCTGCAGATCGTTGAGCACGGACTCCAGTCTCAGCAGATTGCTTTCCACCTCGGCACGCAGCGCGCCCAGGTCGGTCGAGGCCTCGCGGGCATTGCTGCCCACCACCTGCATATCGGCCAGTACTGCATCGACCTTGGCCATGCTTTTGCGCGTATCGGCCAGCAAGCCATTGAGCTGCTCCATAGTGGTCTTGACCTGGGGCATGACGCCATTCGCGTCAAAGACCTGGCTGTCGGCGCGCGCCACCATTCGGTCCATGCGCCCGAGCAGGGAGTTGGCACGCTCCAGCATCTGGCCGACCTTCTTCGCTTCCTCGTCGCTGCCCAGCACCGCCCCCAGAACGCCGCCTTGCCCCTGCATGCGCTCGGCCAGCTTGCGTACTTCGGCCAACGATCCGCCCAATGCCGAATCCGTGGCGGTCAGTGCCGCCACATTGGCCAGCACCTCTTTGGCGGAATTGATGATCTGTGGCAGCTCTGCCGTGGCGTCGCCACTGAGCACGGGCCGCACGGAATCCGGTGGCAGCGGCGCATCGCCCAGCATGCCGGTATAGGCCTTGATGGTGGTGCCGCCCACCAAGCCCTTGACCAGCGTGAACACGCTGGACTGGCGCAGCCAGTGGGCATCCTTCTCGGTCACATCGACCAGTATGCGAACCGAGCCGTCCTCGGCCAGCTCAATCTTGCGCACACGGCCTATGGGAAAGCCCGAGAAAGTCATGTCCATGCCCACGATCACGCCCTCGGAGTCATCGGCCGTCAGCACCAGACGCTGCGTGGGCTCGAACACTCCGCGCGCGTAGAGCAGATAAGCGGCCGCACTCAGAATCAATACCAGGGTCAGCGCCAGCAGCGCGGCTGCCTTGGCGCGCAGATGCGCGACGGGTTTGAGGCTGAGCAACTCCTCGTCGATCAGCTGCTCCTCGGCCATACGCGTTTCGCTCATGGCTCCATCCTTTTCAGTAATAGTTGCCCATGAGCGAGATCACCTCGATCAGAAGCAACACGGCAAACATGCGTGCAAAGCCTCCCAGCTCCGCCCCGCCCTGCCTATGTCGCGCAACCGGCGTATACATGGCAGAGGCCAGCGGCATGACGGCTACCGTGAGGCTGAAAAACCAGGTCTTGAGCACGAACACCAGCGTCAGCGACGGTGTGAAGATCTGGCCAAAGATGCGCGTGTACGCACCAAACCCGGCCAGGCTGAAGCCGTAGACGCTCAAGTACACAGTGACCAAGGCCACGATGCAGCTGAGTGCGGCCAGTGTGATGGCCGCAAACACGCCCGCCGCCGCACGCGGCACCAGCGCCGCACGGACAGGGTCAATGCCTTGCGTCTTCCACTTCGCGAGCTGGCCCTGCATACGCATCTGCACCACCTGCACGCCGGCTGGAATGGTGCAGCGCATGGCTACAAACAGTGCAGCCGTCAGCGGTATCAGCTCGATCACCATCACCCGCACCACCAGATCCAGCGCATAGCGTGACAGGCCGTAACTCTGTGCGGTGACAATGACGATGCGCGCAATCACCGCACACAGCAGGGCTGCCAGCGCGGTGAAGCCCGTGAGTATGGGAGCGGTCTGCGCATACATCTGCTGGGCCAGCATGGCCCGCCCGCGCCTGTGGTAGCTGGACGGCGACGTCACCAGCACGAGCAGCACGGCGGTCAGATAAATGCTGCGCCACCACGCCAGGGCCTGCGCGCCCAGCGCGGCCCAGATCCGCCCCGGCAGCTTGATGGTGGTTTCACTCCAGCTCATGCAGGAATGATAGCGTCCACTGCAGGACAGGGGCGCAGCCGCCATAGTTGCCGCCTGTCAGACATGGCGCTTTGCCGCAGCACTGCCCTGCAGGCCCTCGGGCAGGGGCTCATCGGCCTGTGCATGCAGGGCCTCGATGATGTGGCAAAAGCTGTCCGAGCCGTCGCACTGGCTGCGCAGCTGCATCAGCTCATGCTCCAGAGCCTGCAGCTCGGCCAGCCGCTCGCGCACATGGCCCAGATGGGCGTCCAGGGTTTTGTTGGCAGCCACGCAATCGGCCTTGCGCGCACCATCGAGCGCCAGCAGGGTGCGCACTTCGTCGAGCGACATATCCATGGCCCGGCACAGCCGAATAAAACGCAGCCTGTGAACATCTCCATCGGTATAGAGCCGGTACTGGTTGTCCTCGCGCATGCCGGGCGAGAGCAATTGCTCCTTCTCGTAGTAGCGGATATTGGCTGCAGCAATGCCGGAACGCTTCGCGGCCTCGCCAATGCGCCAGCGCGGAATATCGTGCGAATTGAGTGACATGCTTGACCTTGAAGTGACTTTATTGTTTTCAATACTGCCATGAAGCAAGAAAGCCTGTCCACCCACGCCCATGGCGGCGGCCACAATGGTCATTCACATGATCACGATCATGCACATCCGCATGAACATGTGCCCGCCACTTCGAAACCCATTGCCGCCACAGCCACATCGGCCTGCGGAACCGGCTGCTGCGCACCGTTTTCCATCAGCGAGCCAGCCAAGAGCCAGGCTCACGATGAGGGTGACGGTCACGACCATGCTCACGACCATGGCGTGCTGCCCGGCTGGCCGCGCATCTACGCCGCTCTGGCGGCGGCGCTGGCGGCCGAGGCCTGCCACTGGTTTGGCGGCGACGGCGCCAACTCGACGCTTCAATACCTTGGCATGGCACTGGCCGTTCTGGGTATAGCGCTGTCGGGTCTGGGCGTCTACAAGGCCGGTCTCAAGGATCTGCTGCGCTTCAGGCTCGGGATTCATGCACTGATGGCCGTGGCCGTCACCGGTGCCTTCATCATCGGCCAGTGGCCCGAAGCCGCCATGGTCATGGCCCTTTATGCGGCTGCCGAGCGCATCGAAGACCAGGCCATGGACAAGGCCCGCCTGGCCATCCGCAACCTGCTGCAACTCGCGCCCGAAACTGCCGATGTGCTGCAACCCGACGGTACCACCCTGCGCATGGCCGCCAGCGAGGTGCCCCTGGGCGCCGTGCTGCGCGTGACGCCAGGCGCTCGCGTGCCGCTGGACGGACTGGTCACCGAGGGCGAAAGCTCGGTCAACCAGGCCCCCATCACCGGCGAGAGCGCGCTAGCGCACAAAGGCCCGGGCGACGAGCTGTATGCAGGCTCCATCAACCAGGACGGCGAGTTGCACCTGCGTGTAACCGCGCCGGCCAGCGACAGCCTGATTGCACGCATCGTCCATGCCGTGGAGCAGGCACAGTCCTCCAAGGCCCCCACCCAGCGCTTTGTCGACCGCTTCGCCGAGATCTACACCCCCATCGTTCTCGTGCTGGCGATTGCCCTGGGCCTGCTCGCCCCCTGGCTGCTGGACTGGAGCTGGCACCAGGCCGCTTACCAGGCCCTGGCCCTGCTGGTCATCGCCTGCCCCTGCGCCCTGGTGCTGTCCACCCCCGTCACCGTGGTCAGCGCGCTCACGGCTGCGGCCAAGCGCGGCATTCTCATCAAGGGTGGCAGCGCGCTGGAGTCGGCCCGCCAGCTCAAGGCGATTGCACTCGACAAGACCGGAACGCTGACCACGGGCTCGCCCAGGCTGGTGGACTGGCAGAGCTGGAATGCGGCGAGCAGCGATGACGCCGCTGCCCGTGCCTATGCGCTGGCATCGCGCTCCGACCACCCGGTATCGCGCGCGATTGCCCAAGGGCTGGAGGAGCAGACAGGCAAGGAGCTTGCCGAAGCTCAGGCCTCGACTCAGCAATTGCAGGCCCTGCCCGGCCGCGGCGTGCAGGCCCAGATCGGCGGTGAACGCTGGACGCTGGCCAATCTGCGCTGGGTGGGCGAGCAAGGCTGGGACAGTGCCGAACTCCAGGCCGCGCTGATGCTGCAGGAGCAACAAGGCCGCACCGTCACCCTGCTGGCCAATGAGCAGGGCGTGCAGGCGCTGTTTGCCGTGGCCGACCCGCTGCGTCCGCAGGCCAAGGCGGCTGTGACCCAGTTGCAGGCACTGGGCGTCAAGCCCATTGTCCTCAGCGGCGACAACAGTGCCACCGTGCGCACGGTAGCCGCGGAAGCAGGCATCAGCGACGCGCGCGGCAATATGCTGCCCGAGGACAAGCTCAAGACTCTGAGCGAGTTGCAGCGCGACATCGGCCCCACGGCCATGACAGGCGACGGCATCAACGACGCACCGGCGCTGGCCCAGGCCGACATAGGCTTTGCCATGGGCGGCATGCACGCCACCGACATGGCCATGGAGACCGCCGATGTGGTGCTCATGAACGACGACCTGCGCCGCATTCCCGAGGTGGTTGATCTCTCGCAGCGCGCGCACAGCGTGCTCTGGCAGAACATCAGCCTGGCCCTGGGCATCAAGCTGGCCTTCTTCATTCTGGCCGTCAGCGGCAATGCCAGCATGTGGCTGGCAGTGCTGGCCGACATGGGCGTGAGCCTGCTGGTGGTCGCCAATGGCCTGCGCCTGCGTCATTGGGGGAACAGGCCTGAAAACGCATGAAATTCGACCTTAGATCTTGATAGGCAAGCGCAAGCAGCTATCTAATTTGCGATTTTCTGCACCAGGCGGGGAACTAACCCCGCCCTTCGCTATCATTCACCTCATGCGTCGCTTTTTCTCTCTGTTCATGGTTTTGCTGCTGGCCCTGCGTGGTCTGGCAGGCGATGCCATGGCCATGGAGCAGAACACCGACCAGGCCCATCACATGGGACATGGGCTGGTGCAGACGCAAAGCCTGGACGAAGTGGCCTCCATGGCAGCCGCTTTGCACCACGCGCATGCAAGCCTCGTGGCCGACGCACAGCCGCATCACGACATGGCCGCGTCCCACAAGGCAGGCCCTGCAGGGGCCGTCAGCTGCAGCGCCAATGCTGCCGACAGCGACTGCCACCAGCATGAAGGCCATTGCACGGCCTGCGGCATCTGCCACTCGACGCTGGCCAATCCCGAGTTGCTGACGCTTCACTCCAGTCTCCCCCTGGCCGCCCAGCCGGCCCATGGTGCAGCGCGCTTTGCCAGCGCCGCGCCTGCCGAACTCGTCAAACCACCGATTTCTGCGCTCTGACGCCCTAGGTGCGTCCGCATTTTGATAGCAGCCATCGCTTTTGCTATCTAGGTTTGAGCCGTAAAACGCTCAAAACTGCGGACTTTCTCCCGGTTTTAGACGACAGGAATCCCCTATGCGCCAAGCGCATCCTCTTTCTTTGACAGCCATGGTTTTGCTCATGGCCGGCGTCAGCCCGCCGCTCCTGGCCCAGCCGTCCGAGCAGACTCTCCCGGTGGCCCAGTCCCCGGCCAGCAGTCACAGCGTTTTCAACCCCGCCGCTCCCACGCTGGCGCTTCAGCACCAGCCGCTTGCCGCCAGCGCCGCCATCGTCGCCCAGCCCGGAGACTGGAGGGCCGCCAATGCTGCCGTGGGCGAGTTCACGCGCGGCCATGGCGATCTGCTCAGGTGGGAGAAATCCCAGGGCAATGCCTCCGGATCAGCCCCGGACAGCGCTGCTTCCGCACATCAGCACCATCACGGAGGCCAGCCATGAAGCGCCTTGCATTCAAAGCCGCGCCATTGCTCGTCGCACTGGCGCTGGCTGGCTGCGCCAGCATCTCGCCCGACGGACTGCGCAGCGACGTGGCCAGACATACCGAAGGCAGACTGCCTGCGGGCGCGCAACTGCCGTCGCCGGACGCGCAAGCCCTGCAGGATGCGCAGACCCAGATTGCCGACTGGCTCAAAACCCCTGTCGATGCCGACACCGCCGTGCGCATCGCCCTGCTCAACAACCCTGGTCTGCAGGCCCAGCTGGCGCAGCTCGGCATTGCCGACGCGCAGCGCGTGCAGGTCCTGACCTTGCCCAACCCCAGCTTTACCTTCGGCCGCTTTCGCAACGGCCACGAGCGCGAGATCGAGCGTCAGCTCAGCTTTGGCCTGGTGCAGCTCATCACCCTGCCCTGGCGCAGCCGCTGGCAGGGCTGGCAGATGGAGCAGGCCACTCTGACGGCCGCCCAGCAGGTGCTGCTGCTGGCCTCAGACACGCGCCGCGCATGGCTGCGCGCCGTGGCCGCCGAGCAAGCCCTGGCCGCCAACGAACGCATGCACGAGGCTGCGGCCCTGGGCGGCGAGCTGGCCCGCCGCATGGCCCAGGTCGGCAACTTCAGCAAGATGGACCAGGCCAGAGAACTGGCCCAGCAGCAACAGGCCGCCGCCCAGCTGGCACGCGCGCGTCTCAACGCCCAACTGGAACGCGAGCAGCTGGCCCGCCGCATGGGTCTGTGGGGACAGCAACTGGCCTACAAGCTGCCCGCCCAGCTGCCCGCCCTGCCGAAAGCAGCCGAATTGCGCAGCGGTGATGACGCCGAGGCCACGGCGCTGCGCCAGCGGCTGGATCTGGGCGCGCTGCGCCGCGACCTGGATGTGACCGCCGGCCGCCAAGGCTGGGCCACGGTGGGCACCATCTTTGGCGATATCGGCGCCAGCTACAGCAACAACACCAGCACGGACAGAGCCACCGGCCACAGCGACAAGACCCAGGGCTGGGAGTTTGACGTCCCGCTGCCGCTGTTTGACTGGGGCTTTGCCGCGCGCGGCATGGCACGCAACCAGGTGCTGCGCAGCGCATCGCTGCTGCGCGACAACGCCATACGCGCGCGCAGCGAGGCCCGCAGCAACTGGCTGGCCTACCGCACGGCTTACGACCTGGCCCAGCAGCAGCAGGCAGAGGTCCTGCCCCTGGCCAAGCTGATGCAGGAAGAAACCGTCTACCGCTACAACGGCATGTTCATGAGTGTGTGGCAGCTGCTGGCCCAGGCCCGCAGCACCACCCAGGCCGTGGTGACCGCCACCGAGGCCCAGCGCGACTTCTGGCTGGCCGAGACCGATCTGCGCCTGGCCCTGACCGGCACATCGCCAGGAACCTCACCCACCGTCAACACCAGCGCAGCGCCCGCTGCCAACAACGAAGCAGGTCACTGATATGCAACGCCGATCCTTTTTCACTGGCGCTGCCACTGCAGTGGCAGCCGCCACAACTTCAATGGCCGTCAGCCGGGTTGCCATGGCTGCCCTGCCCGAGCCCGTCATGCAAGGCAGCGCCGAGACGGCTGCGCCTTTGACGCCGCCCAACGGTCGCCCCTACCAGGGCGTGGTCACGCTCAACGGCTGGACCACGCCCTGGCGCATGAATGCGGGCGTCAAGGAGTTCCACCTCGTGGCCGAGCCCGTGGTGCGCGAGGTGGCGCCCGGCTTTTTCGTCAATATGTGGGGCTACAACGGCCAGTCGCCGGGCCCCACGATCGAGGTGGTGGAAGGCGACAAGGTGCGCATCTTCGTCACCAACCGCCTGCCCGAGAGCACCACCATCCACTGGCATGGCCAGCGTCTGCCCAATGGCATGGACGGTGTGGGCGGCCTGAACCAACCCCATATCCCGCCGGGCAAGACCTTCGTCTACGAGTTCGAGGCACGCCGCCCTGGCACCTTCATGTACCACCCGCATTCGGATGAGATGGTGCAGATGGCCATGGGCATGATGGGCTTGTGGATCACCCACCCCAAGACAGCCCACCCACTGATCGACAAGGTGCAGCGCGACTATGCCTTCCTGCTCAGCGCCTATGCGGTCGAGCCCGGCACCATGACACCGCGTATCAACGAGATGACGGATTTCAATATCTGGACTTTCAACAGCCGCGCTTTCCCCGCCATCAGCCCGCTGGTGGCTCGTCAGGGTGACAAGGTGCGCATCCGCGTGGGCAATCTGACCATGACCAACCACCCCATCCATATCCACGGCCATGAGTTCGAGGTCACGGGCACCGATGGCGGCCCCGTGCCAAAGACCGCCCGCTGGCCCGAAGTGACAACGGATGTGGCCGTGGGCCAGATGCGCCAGGTGGAATTCATTGCCGACGAACCCGGCGACTGGGCTTTCCACTGCCACAAGAGCCACCACACCATGGGCGCCATGGGTCACGACGTACCCACCATGATCGGCGTGGACCACCGCGGCCTGGTAGGCAAGATCCAGAAGATCGTGCCCGACTACATGCTGATGGGCGAGCGCGGCATGGGCGATATGGGCGCCATGGAAATGCCTCTGCCCGATAACACCTTCCCCATGATGACCGGCCAGGGCCCCTACGGCCCCATCGAAATGGGCGGGATGTTCACCAGCTTCAAGGTGCGCAAAAACCTGGGTGCCAACGACTATGGCGATCCCGGCTGGTACCAGCAGCCCAAGGGCACCCGCGCCTATGAATGGCAAGGCGCACCTTTCGATGCCAATGCCCCCCGTCAAAGCACACCCGGCACCGCGCCCGGTGCCGCCACCGTACGCAAACCCGAAGCCGGCCCCGCCACGGGTGCTCACCCCCAGCACTGACGCAAGGAGACTCCCATGAAAACGATTCATTTCATAGCTGCCTGCGCCTTGGCAGCAAGCGTCACTACAAGTTTTGCGCATGGAAACAACAGCCATGCCAGCGCTCCCGTAATCAAGGAGCAAAAGCCCTGGGGCATTGCGGCCGAGGCCAGGGAGGCCCAGCGCACCATCACCATCGAGATGACGGACGACATGCGCTTCAGCCCCAGTCATTTCAGCGTGAAAAAGGGCGAAACCCTGCGCCTGCGCGTAGCCAACAAAGGCCTTCTCATGCACGAGATGGTGCTGGGCACCCGGGCATCGCTCGATGAGCACGCGCAGATGATGCTCAAGTACCCTGGCATGGAGCATGCCGAACCCTATATGGCCCATGTGGCCACAGGCCAGACCGAAGACATGGTGTGGAGCTTCAACCGCGCAGGTGAATTCGACTTCGCCTGCCTGATCGCCGGCCACTACCAGGCCGGCATGACGGGGCGTTTCACCGTCACCGAATAACGCAAGAAAGGAATTCCCGATGACAAGCACCAACCGCCGCCACGTTCTCCATCTGCTGGCCGCCGCTGCCGGCATGGCTGCGCTGCCAGCAATGGCGGCTGCTCCCGCCAAGATTGCCATGGAGGTCTGGAAAGACCCGAACTGCGGCTGCTGCAAGGACTGGATTGCCCTGATGGAGCAGGCTGGCTTCGCCGTCAAGGTGCACGACGTGGGCAACAGCGCCGTACGCGCCAAACTGGGCCTGCCTGGCCGCCTGGGTTCCTGCCATACCGCCCTGGTGGGCGGTTATCTGGTCGAAGGCCATGTGCCTGCCGCCGATGTGCACAAGCTGCTGAAGCAAAAACCCAAGGCGCTGGGCATCGCCGTGCCGGGCATGCCCATTGGCAGCCCCGGCATGGACGGCCCCGAGTACGGCGGTCGCAAAGACCCCTACGACGTGCTGCTGGTCACCCAAAGCCTGATGCGCAGCGATGTCAGCACTTCCGTCTTCACCAGCTATCGCGGCTGACGACCCTTAACTCAGGAAAACATGATGAAAAACCTCTTTCACACCACTTTGGCGGCCCTGAGCCTTGGCATTGCACTGACTGCTCCGGCTTCAGCACAGGATCACTCGGCGCACGCAGGCCATGGTGCGATGGCCGATGCTTCGGCAACCACATCGACCGGCCAGGCCGATGTGCTGACCGCCGGTGAAATCACCCGTGTGGACACCCGTACAGGCAAGCTCACGATTCGCCATGAAGAGATCAAGAACCTGGACATGCCTCCCATGACCATGGTGTTTGCGCTGTCAGGCTCTGCACAGTCGGCCTCTTTCAAGGCCGGTGACAAGGTGCTGTTCCATGCCGAGGACAAGGATGGCTCGCTGATCATCACCCGCATCCAGCCAGCGTCCTGATGCAGTCTCGCCGTTGAGGCGATGACGATGCCATGCAGGCATGGCGTCGTCATCCCGTCACCGCCCCGTGGGCGGTACGGCCACATGACCAGCCACACGCTCCAGCAGATCCCCGGGTACATCACGACCGCTCTGCACCAGCAGGTCAAAGGCATTGCGACCCTGGGCGTCTCTTCGCTGGAGGTCGACCCCGGCCGACCAGAACCAGCGCACCGCCGCCCACGCGCCATGGTCCACGGCCAAAAGATACGGCGTGCGGCCTTTGTCATCCCCGGTCTTGTCGAGATCGGCCCCCGCTTGCCGCAGCACTTGCAGCATCTCTATACGCCCGTTGAAGGCCGCCCAGGCGGTGGCGCTCATGCCGGTTGTCAGGCTCACCTGATCCAGCGGGCTGCCTCGCTCCACCAGCCATTGGGCCGCAGCATCGTTACCGCAATTGAGGGCCGTGATCAGCGCATTGAGGCCTGTGCTCTTTTGCACATAGGCAATATCATCACCGTCCTGCAGGCGCAGCTCCAGCGCAGCAATATCGCCTTTTTCAGCGGCCTTGAGCAGTTTCATGCTCATCTCAGTACATCCATTTCCTGATCAGCGCCCGCCCAAAGCGCTCGCCCAGCAACACCTCGGCCTGTTCATCACCATCACCCCGCCCCTGGGCCACGGCGTGACTGCGGC
The DNA here is from genome assembly GCF_014076415.1 of Comamonas testosteroni. Lineage (NCBI taxonomy): Bacteria > Pseudomonadati > Pseudomonadota > Betaproteobacteria > Burkholderiales > Comamonadaceae > Comamonas > Comamonas testosteroni. Next base: position 1,814,071 of record NZ_CP043568.1, on the reverse strand, counting down.
ATAGCGACATCAAGGCCAGCGCGTCCAGATAGTCGCCCACATCGTCGAACATGCGGGTCAGCAAGGGACTGCTGTCATGGTCCAGATACCAGACCGAGCCATCGCGGCGGTCAAAGCACCAGAGATTGCCATTGCCCAGGTAGTCCCCGAACACCACCAGCTCATTCAACTGCGCCTTCAAAGCCTGAGCCTGTTGCGGCGTACTCATTTCCACAATATCGACGATGCCCGGGAACACGACTTGCACCGGACCGATGGCATCCATGTCTGCATCCGGCGCCAGTAGATCAAAGCGCGGACTTAGCAAACGCTCGGCCCAGTCCAGCACACCCAGCTGCAAAAGATAGTCACGCAAGGGCTCGGGCAGATTGCAACCCAGGCGCCATTCGCACAGGCGCAGCTCGGCCCGGCCGAAGGGCTTGGCTTGAGCAGGCTCCTCGTCCATCCAGGCATGGGCTTGCAAGCCTTGATGCCAATAGGCCAGCCGCTGATCGAACGAAGCATCGGCGGGCGGCCAATACGGCTCCGGCACCTCGGCCTCATCCCACACATCATGGTTTTCTACAAAGCGCTGGCTGCGCTCGAACTCGGCCTGCAGAAAACGAGACCATGCCACCGCGTCCGATGGTGAAGGCCAGTGCATCTGAGCGAGCACCTCCACCGGCATCCAGGGCCTATGGCCCATGCGCGGTACCTCATTTGCATCGCGCACCACAAAGCGCAAAGCAGGCCGAGCCAGCAGATCTGCAGGCGGGGGCCGATGTGGCGCATCGAGCTGGGCAACGGCATCGGCGGGCAGATCCACCCAGCCGCTCACCGTCAGTTCAGGCAATACCTGCACCAGCGTAGGCAGGTCTTTGAAGATTTTCATGCAGGCATTCCGTGCATTGTGTGTTTTGGGTGCATGGGGTGCGCAGGGCTTAGACTGCGCGTCCTATGTTGACGCTAGAGCAGTTTCACTCCGGGCTGGCCAATGGCTCACTGACCCGCGCACACCATATCAGGCTCTGCGATGGGCTGACCGAGTTCCCCGACGCGCTTTATCAGCTGGCCGATACGCTGGAGATCCTCGATCTGTCCGGCAACCAGCTCACCACCTTGCCAGATGCGCTGACGCGCTTTGCGCGGCTGCGCATTCTGTTTGCCTCGAACAATCCGTTCACCGAACTGCCCCGCGTGCTGGGCCATATGCCGCAACTCGACATGGTGGGCTTCAAGGCCTGCCGTATCGCGCATGTGCCCGAGGACAGCCTGCCGCCGCGCTTGCGCTGGCTGATTCTCACGGACAACCAGGTGCAGCGGCTGCCCGAGTCCATCGGCCAATGCGCGCGCCTGCAAAAGCTCATGCTGTCGTGCAACCGGCTGAGGCAGTTGCCCCAGAGCCTGGAACATTGCCAGGCTCTGGAGTTGCTGCGTATTGCAAGCAACCGTTTCGAAGATGCTCCCGAAGTCATCTTCCGGCTGCCACGCCTGGCATGGCTGGCGCTGGCAGGTAATCCAATGACTCAGAAACAGGAGCTGGATACGCTTTCAGGGCATGGGATTGAGCCCATTTTCTATCAAAGTTTGCAAATCACCGGCAAGCTGGGCGAAGGCGCCAGCGGCCATATCTACCGCGCCAGCCTCAACGGACAGGAACTGGCACTCAAGGTTTTCAAGGCCGCCCAGACCAGCGACGGCACGCCGCAATCCGAGCTGGCAGCCGGCATTGCGGCAGGACAGCACCCTCATCTGCTGACGCCACTGGCGCAGGTTTGGGGCGCTCCTGACGGACAAATGGCCACGACCCTGCCTCTGCTGGACTCAGCCATGCAGCCGCTGGCCGGGCCGCCAAGCTTCGACAGCTGCACACGTGATGTCTATGACCCCAAACTACGTCTGCAAACAGGCGCAGCCCGCCAATTGCTGCAAGGCATACGCTCTGCCATCACCCATCTGCACGGCCTCGGTCTGCTGCATGGTGATCTGTATGCCCACAATATCCTGTGCAACCTGCAGACCGGGCACGCCGTGCTCAGCGACTTTGGTGCCGCTGCGCTTTTGCAGGGCCTGCCAGAAATGCAGAAAGCGCAGCTGCAGCAGATTGAACTGCGTGCGCTGCGCCATCTGGAGCATGAAGTTCAGACCCATGTCGGCTGAGTCCTACTGCAAGAATGCGGGCTTGGCATAGCCCGCAAACTTGCTGTCCACCACGCTCTTGAACTCGGCGGACTTGTAGGCCGCAGCCAAGTCCTTGGCCCATTGCGCATCCTTGTCCTTGGTCTTGACGGCCACGATGTTCAGATAATGCTCGGGCGTCTTTTCCAGCAGCACCGAATCCGAGAGCTTCATGCCTGAGGAAATCGCAAAGTTGCCGTTGATGATGGCGTACTGCGCATCATCGAGCGCACGCGGCAGATGAGCCGCATCCAGGGGCACGAGCTTGATCTTCTTGGGATTGGAGGCCAGATCCAGCTCGGAGACGCGCAGCGGGTTCACGCCTTCCTTGAGCTTGACCAGCCCCGCCTGCTGCAGCAGCAGAATGCCCCGAGCCAGATTGCTGGCGTCGTTGGGCAGGGCAATGCGATCCCCCTCCTTCAGGTCGGCCAGGCTTTTGCGCTGCTTGCTGTAGACGCCCATGGGCGCAATCGGCCCCTGCACCAGGGCCGTCAGATCCAGCTTGCGGTCACCCTTGAACTGATTGAAATACACCTCGTGCTGGAAGAAGTTGGCATCGAGCGAACCGTCGGCCAAAGCCAGGTTGGGCTGGACATAGTCGTTGAACTCCACCAGGCGAACCTTGTAGCCCTTCTTCTGCAGAATGGGAACGATGCCGTACTGCAGCTGGTCGATGTTGGAGCCGGCCGTGCCGCCGATGACCAGTTGCTTCTTGCCGGCCTCCTGGGCCGTGGCCTGCAGGGCGCCCATGGCCAGGGCGGCTCCCGCCAGCAGGGTTGTGGCCAGAAGACGGCGGCGGCGGTGCGCTACAGAAAAATGAGTGGTCATGCTTTGCTCCTCGTTGATGTACTGTGTTTTGATACCAAAGGTCTGACTCTGCATCCAGGCAGAGGCCTTTGCAGTATCCAGACCGGGAGAGCAAATTCCAACCAATAAAAACCCATGCTCTTATTTGCTTTTCATCTAAAACCAGCCAATCCACGGGCATGAAAAAGGGCCGCATCGCGGCCCTTGGCGCCTTCAGTCCAGCCCGATCACTTCAGGAAAGCAGGCTTGGAGTAGCCGGGGAACAGGCTGTCCACCACGGCCTTGAACTCTGGCGAGCGGTAGGCTGCGGACAGATCCTTGGCCCACTGGCTGTTTTCGTTGCCGGTCTTCACGGCCACCACGTTCAGGTACAGATCGGGAGTCTTTTCCAGCACCACGGCTTCGCTCAGCTTCAGGCCCGAAGAGACGGCAAAGTTGCCGTTGACGACCACATAGTCAGCATCTTCCAGCACGCGGGGCAACTGGGCTGCCTCCAGCGCCACAAACTTGAGCTTGTGGGGATTGGCGGCCAGATCCAGCTCGGAGATACGGGCCGGATTCACCCCTTCCTTGACCTTGACGAGGCCGGCCTGCTGCAACACCAGCAATGCACGGGCCAGGTTGCTGGGGTCATTGGGCAGAGCCACTTTGGCACCGCTCTTGATATCGGCCAGAGACTTGTGCTTTTTGCTGTACACGCCCATGGGTGCCACCGGGCCCTGAGCAATCGCAGTCAGCGCCAGCTTGCGATCCGTAGTGAACTGATCGAAATAGGCACGGTGCTGGAAGAAATTGGCATCCAGCGAACCGTCGGACAGCGCCAGATTGGGCTGAACATAGTCATTGAACTCGACCAGCTTGATCTGGTAGCCCTTTTTCTGCAGCTGAGGCACTATGCCTTTTTGCAGCAGGTCATAGTTAGAGCCAGCGGTGGCACCGATCAGCAGATTCTTCTTGGCAGGATCCTGCGCCAGAGCAGGTACACCGGCAGTCGCCAGCAATGCGACTGCGGCAGTGGCCAGAACGGCACGGCGGCTGGCGGCAAAGGAAAAATGGGCAGGCATGGATCACTCCTTGAATTTGATGCGCGTGAGCGGCACGGCGCTCATTTGTTTACCGTGCTGCAACAATGTGAGCAAGTATGAACCTTACACGGGCAAACCCTAAAGAATAAAAAACCATCTGTTTATCCAGAAAAACATATAAAGAATGCAAGGAGTACTGACATGAGCGCTTTTTCAGCCATTGAGGATCTGCTCGCACACGAAGGCCATATCGGCCGTGTGCAAGGCATCTCCGTCGGCCATTTCAGCGACTCGCGCCGCCCCACAGGCTGCACCGCCGTGATTTGCCCTCTGGGTGCCGTGGGTGGAGTGGATGTGCGCGGCGCAGCCCCTGGCACGCGCGAGACCGACTTGCTGCACCCCAGCAATCTGGTGCAGGAGGTCCACGGCATCCTGCTGGCCGGTGGCAGCGCCTGGGGGCTGGACGCTGCCACAGGGGCCGTGCGCTGGCTGGAAGAACAAGGCGCGGGCCTGAATATAGGTGTGGGCCGCATTCCGCTGGTGCCGGCAGCTGTGCTCTTCGACGTGATGATGGGCGATATGCGCATACGCCCCGATGCTGCGGCCGGCTATGCCGCCTGCCGGAATGCGGGGCTGGACTCAGGCACGGGGCGACCCGCCGAGGGCAGCGTGGGCGCTGGCACCGGCGCCGTGGTGGGCAAGGTCTTCGGCCATGAGCGCGCGATGAAGGGCGGCATAGGCACGGCCAGCTTCACCATCGATGGCGTCACCGTAGGAGCGATCATTGCCTGCAATGCGCTAGGTGATGTATTCAACCCCTTCAATGGCGAGTTGCTGGCCGGGGCACGCACGGCAGACGGCCTGCAATTGCGCGGCACCCGCGATGCCTTGCTGGCGGGCGAGGAGCCCAAGCCGGTTCTGGCCGGCAGCAACACCACGATAGGCGTCGTAGCGACCGACGCCGTCATCACCAAGGCCCAGGCTCATCGCCTGGCCGTGGTGGCCCATGATGGCCTGGCACGTGCCATCAACCCCGTGCATACCATGAGCGATGGCGACAGCCTGTTTGCCCTGGGCACGGGCCGCAGCGGCAAATCGCCGGGAATGATGACGCTGAGCACCTTGGCGGCCGAAGCCGTGGCCATAGCTACTGCGCGCGCCGTCTTGCTCGCCCAATCGGTACGCATCGATGGCCAGATGACGCTGCCCAGCCATCAGGATTTGCGCGCAAGCAGCTAGGCCATCGCCTCAAGTCGCCGCAACTGCCCCTGCGTCAGCAATTTGTCGCGCATGCGGCGCGTCATGGACTGGGTGCTTCCGTCTTCGGCGGTAAACAGAAACAGGCTTTGTTGCGGACTGACCCAGGTCAGCTTGGTTCGCAGTTGCTGGCGCTCGTTGCACAGCTCCACCCAGGTACCCAAAGGCCATTCGACAGCATCCACAGGTCTGCCCTGGCCCATGGCGACTTGCACGGGCATCGGGCTGGAAGCCACGGCTTCAGGCTCGAGCACAGCGGCATCGACCGTCTTCTGCTGCTTTGTCTTGAAGACAGATCCACAAGAATGGTGTGCCGCCTGGGTTTGCGTTTCTCGCGCAACCGTCACCACAGGCACATCTTCGACTCTGTCGGTCAGTACCGGCAAGGTGATATCCAGCCCTGCGCGCACGGTTTCTGAGGCACCATCCAGACCCGTCAGCACGCTGGGCAGCTCACCGAGCACATCCGCCCTGGCAAACTCGTCGGAACCAGACTGTCCCGCAGCCTCGGCCGCATCCAGTACCCGCTGCTGAAGGCTTCCCAACCGGGCCGCCAGTGCGGCGATTTCGACATCCGTGCGGCCCACGCTGCGCAAGCCTCGCGCCAGACGGCGCTGCAACTTGGGTGCCATGGCCACCAGCCGCGTCACATCCTGAGCGGCTTGAGGCGACACGCTCCACAGCAGGCTGGGCACCAGCGCCAGATAGCCACCCGGGTCGCGCTCCTGCCCTGGTTCAGCCCGCTGCTGTGCCTGGGCAATCACACCCGCCCAAGGGCCGGTCACAAAATCCAGAATATCTTCAGGCACACCCTTGGCACTGGGCAAACTGCGAATCATCTGCGCCAGTTGCAGGGCATCGGGCTTGATCTGCTCGATGGCGCCCGCAATCCGATGATCGACCAGCCCCAGCGCCGAGCTCATCAGCCCTTGCCGCGTGGAATGCTCGACTTCGGTATGCGGACTCAGAGCCGCAATGCGGCTCATACGACCTTCCGGCGGCCACTGCTCGCGCACAAATTGCAGTACTCGGGCAAATACATTGGCATTTGCCTGCCCAGCACTGGCCAACTGGTTTGCCGCAGCCTCTGCCACTGTGATGAAGTGGGCAAATCCCAGAGCAGATTCGCTAGCAAACCAGAGGCTACGAGCCGTCAGCTCGTCCAGCAACTGCCGTGCGGGGTGCAAGCGATCTTCAAAGAAAACACCGTCTTGCGCCACCAACTGGCTCAACATGGGTTCAAGCCGCAACAAGACCCGCTGCACCGGCGGCAGCAGGCGGCCGTCGCTGGTCATATGGCTCATCATGCGCTGCAGCGTGCGGATCTGAATCAGAGCACTGGGCGCCTGGCTGGGCTGTGGCGCTTGCAACCCCCTCAGAGCACCGGGTCCCCAGGGTTGCTGCGAAGTGTGCAGCGCATTGGCCGAATAGGAAGTCCAGCCCGGCTCCAGCCCAGAATCTTGCACAGGCGCGATAGAGGCCGGCTCTGTCGCCGGCCAACCCGCCAGCATGGAGTCCGTCAGCGACTGGGGCACGGTGCAGCGCGAATCATCAATCCAGCGCAGATCTGAGGCCAACTCCTGCAATAACCGCAAAGTCAACAGGCATTGAGGCCGGGTGTCGCCGTCCGCACCATAGCGGGCAGGCTGCACGCCATGCTGGCGCAGCAAATTGGCAGCACGGGAATATTCAGAAGCCAGAATCGAGCCCAGCTGCTGCGACATGAATTCATGCCAGCAATCGGCCACTTCCGTGGCGGGCTGAACAGCCGTCAACGACTGGCTCAAAGCGCGTACATAGTTCTCCAGCCGCAGCGGATTGCACTCTGGCCGAGCGGATTCAAGTCCCTGAGCGCCGCTCATCAACGCATCCAGATCGGCCAGCGCCAGCTCGACCTGGGGCTCGACCATCTGCACCATCTTGTGCTCGGCCTTGAGCTGACGGCTGGCCGACTCGGCCATGGCCGCCAATGGCAAAAGCCGGCCAGTGACGGTATCCAGCGTCTGTGCAGAAAAGGAAAAAGGTTGGCGCGCTGACAGTACCAGCGCCTCCAGCAAGTTCTGCGGGAAGCTGCTGATCACCGAAGCCCGGTGCTGCTGCAGGTTATGCAGCGCAGCGCCGAGCACATCGCGCCTTGCAGAGTGGAAACCCGTCGAGAGCGATTGCTCCAACGCATATTCGGTGCGCTGCAACAATCGCAGCGCGAATGCATCAGCGCCACGCACCACCTGGACAAGGCAGGTGCGCAGCACGGAAACGGATGCATGTGCGAGGCTCATAGCCCCTAAGAATACCCGCTCCAGCTAATGCCGGAGACATTTTGATGCTTACTTCAACGCCTTGTAACGCATACGCTTGGGCGCAGCACCTTCTTCACCCAGTCGTTTCTTCTTATCGGCTTCGTACTCCTGGTAGTTGCCATCAAAGAATACCCACTGGGAATCGCCTTCGGCGGCCAGGATATGCGTGGCAATACGGTCCAGGAACCAGCGGTCATGCGAGATGACCATCACGGTACCGGCATATTCCAGCAGCGCGTCTTCCAGCGCACGCAGGGTTTCCACGTCCAAGTCATTGGAGGGCTCGTCCAACAGCAGCACGTTGCCGCCTTGAATCAGCGTCTTGGCCAGGTGCAGGCGACCGCGCTCACCACCGGAGAGGTTGCCGACCTTCTTTTGCTGGTCTTGGCCGTTGAAGTTGAAGCGGCCCGCGTAAGCGCGCGACGCCATCGTGAACTTGCCCACGGTGATCATGTCCAAACCGCCGGAGATGTCTTCCCACACGGTCTTTTCATTGGCCAGTTCATCACGGTGCTGGTCCACAAAGGCCATCTTCACAGTCTGGCCGATGTCCACCGTACCTGAATCAGGCTGCTCCTTACCCGCGATCAGCTTGAACAGAGTCGACTTACCTGCACCATTCGGTCCGATGATGCCGACGATGGCACCAGCGGGAATGTTCATCGAAAGGTTGTCGATCAGCATGCGGTCGCCAAAGGACTTGGAGACATTGGTGAACTCGATGACCTTGGAGCCCAGTCGCTCGGCCACAGGAATGAAGATTTCCTGTGTTTCATTGCGCTGCTGGTATTCGTAGTCGCTCAGCTCTTCAAAGCGCGCAATACGGGCCTTGGACTTGGCCTGACGACCCTTGGCATTCTGGCGCACCCACTCCAGTTCCTTCTTCAAGGCCTTGGCACGGGCTTCTTCGCCCTTTTGCTCGGCTTCCAGGCGGTTACCCTTCTGGATCAGCCAGTCGGAGTAGTTGCCCTTGTAGGGGATGCCATGGCCACGGTCCAGTTCCAGAATCCATTCCGCAGCATTGTCCAGGAAGTAGCGATCGTGGGTAATGGCCACCACGGTGCCGCTGAAGCGGTGCAGGAACTGCTCCAGCCAGTCCACGGACTCGGCGTCCAAGTGGTTGGTCGGCTCGTCCAGCAGCAGCATGTCAGGCTTGGACAGCAGCAGCTTGCACAGGGCAACGCGGCGCTTCTCACCACCGGAGAGCTGACCCACGATAGCGTCCCATGCCGGCAGGCGCAGCGCATCCGCAGCGATTTCCAGCTGATGCTCGGAGTCCGTACCCGCAGCAGCGATGATGGCCTCCAGCTCACCTTGCTCGGCAGCCAGGGCGTCAAAGTCCGCATCCTCTTCTGCGTAAGCTGCGTAAACCTCTTCCAGGCGGGCCTTGGCATTGTTCACCTCGGCCATGGCTTCTTCCACAGCCTGGCGCACGGTGTGCTCGGGATTGAGCTGAGGCTCCTGGGGCAGGTAGCCGATGGACAGGCCCTGCATTGGGATGGCTTCGCCCTCATACTCCTTGTCCACACCGGCCATGATCTTCAACAGCGAAGACTTGCCCGAGCCGTTCAGACCCAGCACGCCGATCTTGGCGCCGGGGAAGAAACTCAGGGAAATGCCTTTCAAGATCTGGCGCTTGGGCGGCACCGTCTTGGTCAGCTGATTCATCGAAAAAACGTATTGAGCCATGTCCGAATTGCTTTGAGTTACTTGGATTTATGCAAAAAAGTGTGCCGCTTTACACGGCAATCAAACCATGATTATCGGTGCATGCGACAATACCCCTCGCAACAGGCGTCCAGTTGCCTGCTGCAGCAGCACTTCAGCTGGGGACAAAGGAAGCGTTTCCAAGCTCCCAACACGCAAACTATATCTGCCTACAACTGGCCAGGCACCCCACGGGTGCCATGACAGGCTGATACCCCGCGCCCAGGATTGGCGCAATTGATCACAATGACATTTGAAGAACTGAATCTGGCACCCGCCATTCTGAAGGCCGTAAAAGAACAGGGTTATGAAAGCCCGACTCCCATTCAGGCACAGGCAATTCCTCTGGTTCTTGCCGGGCACGACCTGCTGGCTGGCGCTCAGACCGGCACCGGCAAGACAGCCGCCTTCACGCTGCCCATGCTGCAGCGCCTGGCAAGCGGCACAGCACCCAAGAACAAGTTTGGCGGCAAGGGCATCCGCACGCTGGTGCTGACCCCTACCCGCGAACTGGCGGCCCAGGTGGAAGAAAACCTGCGCAGCTATGCCAAATATCTGGACATTACCTCCACCGTGATTTTTGGCGGTGTCGGTATGAAGCCACAGATCGCCCGCATCGAGAAGGGCGTCGACGTCCTGGTTGCCACGCCCGGTCGTCTGCTGGACCTGGCCGGTCAAGGCTTCATGGACCTGTCCACCGTCGAGATGCTGATCCTGGACGAGGCCGACCGCATGCTGGACATGGGCTTCATCCATGACGTCAAGAAGGTTCTGGCTCTGGTGCCCAAGGACAAGCAAAGCCTGCTGTTCTCTGCCACCTTCAGCGATGAAATTCGCGAGCTGGCCAATGGCCTGCTGCGCAACCCCCAATCCATCCAGGTCACACCGCGCAACACCACCGTCCAGCGTATCAAGCAGGTCATCCACCCCGTGGGGCGTGGCAAGAAAAAGCAGGTGCTGCTGCACATCATCCAGGAAAACAACTGGAGTCAGGTGCTGGTGTTCACCCGCACCAAGTTTGGTGCCAACAATGTGGCCGAGTACCTGACCAAGAACGGCGTTTCCGCCATGGCTTTGCACGGCAACAAGAGCCAGAGCGCCCGTACCCAAGCCCTGGAAGGCTTCAAAACGGGCGAGCTGCGCGCGCTGGTGGCAACAGATATCGCGGCACGCGGCATCGACATTGACGAGCTGCCCAACGTGGTGAACTACGAGATCCCCAATATCTCGGAAGACTATGTGCACCGTATCGGCCGAACCGGCCGCGCCGGCCGCGAAGGCAACGCAGTCAGCCTGGTCTGCATGGACGAAGAAGGCTTCATGATGGATATCGAACGCTTTACCAAGCAGGAGATTCCGGTGCAGCCCATCGAAGGCTTTGGTCCTGAGGAAGGCGAAATCGCCGAGCCCATCGCCATGGGCCGACAGACGCTGTGGGGTGGCGCTGGCAAGCCCCCCAGCCGCGATGTGATGCAGGCAGCTGCCAAGGCGGCCCGCCAGGAAATGATGGAGCGTATCCGCTCCAACAAGACGCCCAATGGCGGCCGCGGTGGTCGCCGTCCTGCTGCAGATGCCCAGCAAGGCGAAGCAGAAGGTGAAGCACAGCAACGCCCCGCACGCCAGCACAAGCCCCGCAGCAACAGCCGCGTCAACAGCCAGCGCGGCCAGGGCCAGCAAGCGGTGGAACGTAGCGAACGCAACCCCGATCGCAGCACCGAGCGCCAAGGCGAGCGCAGTAACTCGTTCGGCCAAAGCGACCGCGCTCCACGCCCGCAAGGCAATAGCGATCAACAGCGAGCCCCCAAGCGCGGCGGTGCCCGCCAGTTCGGTGATCGCGAGCGCGGCAATCGCTACGACGATCAACCCCCCCGTGCCGATGCGCACCTGGGTACACAGCAAGGCCACGCCCGCCACAACGGCGCGCGCGGCAGCAACGGTGGTGGCCAGCCCGACCCCATGCGCACCAGCGTGGACAGCATGGCTGACCGTGGCCGCCGTGGTGGCTTTGGCGGCGGTCGTGGTGGCTTTGGCGGAGGCAATCGCGGCGGCAACCGTGGAGGCTTTGGCGGCGGTTACGGCCGTTAATCCGCTGCGTCTATGGTTGAAGGTGTGAAATCACCTTCAACCCAAACTCCTGAAGGGCTGCAATCTCCAATATTGCAGCCCTTCTGTTTTTTCCAGCTGCAGCATCGCTGCGCGCTGACAGCCGACCGCAAGCCAGCCGACCTAATATGGGTTCCAGATGTGCGAAGCTTGGGCTTTCGCTCTTGGCATGTTCTTTTTATCTGCGTTGAACTTATGACATTTCTTACCAAGCCTGTTTTCTCTCATGCCAAGCGCACGCAGTCCGTCTGGACCCAAAGCATGCTCAAGCTGACGACAGTGGGCTCGGCAGTGCTGTTGACGGCCTGTGCAAATGTGCAACTGCCGCCCTGGGCTGGCATGTCAGGCCCTGCAACGGCCCCAGCCCCCTCCGCAGCAAGCTCTCCTGCTGCCCCTTCGGTGATCAGCCAGGCGGTTGACCCTACGCCACAGCTGACGGCCCTGCCCTATAACCCGGCCATCGAGTCTCGCTTTACCGACCCCACCACTCTTTATGACACTCCAGGTCTGGGCAATGGGCGACAGCATTTCAGCACGCAGACAGAAATTTCTACGTGGTTGCAATCAGTGAGCAGCAAGGCCGGTAACGGCTCGCAACTGTCCATCATTACTATCGGCACCTCTCAAAGAGGACTGCCGATTCAAGCGCTTATTGCGACTCAGGGCCAGAACACCCAGGCAACAACCATCAACAGCAGCGGCAAACCCACCGTGCTCTTGGTCGGCGGCCAACGTGGCGACGAACCTGCCAGCACTGAGGCCCTGTTGGTCGTCGCTCGTGAACTGAGCCAGGGCGGCCTGCTGGCGCCCTTGCTGCAGCAGACCAATATCATCATCGTACCCCGGGCCAATCCTGATGCGGCAGGCACGGCCAGCCACGTCACAGCAGACGGCACAGACCTCGTTCACGATCATCTGCTGTTGAGCACTCCGGAAGCACAGGCCCTCGCCCGCCTGACCCGTAACTACCGGCCTGCAGCTGTGATTGATCTACGTGAATTTGCAGCAGCTGGCACGTTGCTGCTGAAATTTCAGGCCGTGCAGCGCTACGACGTGCTAATGCAACCCGCTGCCACGGCCAATGCACACGAATTTGTCAACAAGGCAGCGCGAGAGTGGTTCAGTCAACCCATACGCAATGCGCTCAAGCAGGCAGAGCTCAGCAATGAATGGTTTTTCCAGCCCAGTGCTCAGCCTGAGGACAAATCAATGTCCATGGCCGGTTTGGCTGCCGACACTCTGGCCAACACCAGCAGCCTCAAAAACTCTGTCGCTCTGCTGATAGCCAGCCGCGGCTCCGATCTGGGGCGCCTGCACATTCAGCGCCGCGTGCACAGCCTGGTCACTGCGGCAACGGCAGCACTGCGAGCCACGGCCGAGAAATCAAAAAACCTGAAGCAGGTCGAATCCTTTGTGTCACGCGACATTTCCGCGCTCGCTTGCCGCAACACCCTGACCATCCAGGCCAAACAAACACCTGAGCAGCGCACCATCCGCATGCTGCAGGCCGAATCCGGACAGGAAATCGAAGCCCGTGTAGACTGGAACTCATCGCTGAACATAAAGCCCGAACAAAGCCGCCCCCGCCCATGCGGTTACTGGCTGTCGGCTGACTCCGGGCGAGCCGTCGACCGTTTGCGCCTGCAGGGAGTGCAAGTCATGCAGATTGCAGAATCTGGTCAGATGCTGGCAGAAAACTACACCCCATCCCGTACCGGCAGCAACACCCCTGTGCTGACGCGTGGCGCCATTGAAGCGCCGATGGGCAGCTACTACATCACCCTCAACCAGGCAAAAGCGCATTTGGCGACTGCAGCCCTTGAGCCTGACACACCCTTCAGCTATGTAAGCAAAAGCCTGATTACTGCCCCTACGGACATTGCACGCGTCGTCGCCGCACCATCGGTCGTTTTTGAAGAAGAGATGGATTGAAAATATAGAGGCAAGATCGCAGAGCCTTAAATGCACTCTGCGGCACACTGTTGATGCAGAAACAAAAAGCCCATTCATGCAATTGCACGAATGGGCTTTTTTCTTCGCTTGGCCTGCCCGACAGGGATCGAACCTGTGACCCACAGCTTAGAAGGCTGTTGCTCTATCCAACTGAGCTACGGGCAGATGATTGATTTCACTAGGTTTTTTCGGTATAGCCACAACCTAGATTTGCGGAGCGCTCCGCATCGGCCATTCCTCGTTCGATATGACCGGTCGGTATTATGCACTGGATAACAACCCTCTCCACCTTTGCCTCATGCTCGCCTCAGCCCTCATCTGCCTGGTTGTCGGCATCTTCGACGGTGACGCCCTGACAGCCCGATGCGGCGAGCCAGGGAAATACGAACAGGTCAAGGTGAGACTGCAGGGCATCGACGCCCCTGAGCGCAAGCAGCCGTTCGGGATCGCGCCCGGCAAATGCTGGCCGAGCCAACCTTCCAGAAAGAGGCTGGGCTGCGCTGCACCAAGACAGACAGGTACCAGCGACAGGTGTGCTCTGTCTGGGTGACGCCTGCATCGGCCCCCAGCGGGCCGCACACGCTCGATGCCGGCTTGGCGATGATCAGGCAAGGGATGGCCTGGTGGTATCGCGCCTACACCCGAGAGCAGTCACCACAGGAGCGCGGGCACTATGAGTTTGCAGAGTAAGAGGCCAAGGCTCGAAAAGCTGGACTTTGGCGAGATCCCGAACCCATCGCGCCATGGGATTGGCGTAAAGCTTGACGCGAGCCTCGGCAAAATCTAAGTCCCTGTAGACCCTCAGCAGACCTTTAGATCCAGGGACAGCGGTCATTCAATCGGATAGGTACTGAGCAATTTCGCTTGCTGTGCTACGAGCTGTGCGCATGACTCCAATGAGCGTCGCAGACGCTGGCCCCGTCCACTCTCCATAGCCTACCAGCCATAAACCAGGGACTCCACGCACCTGTGTGCCATCTACCGCGACTCTGAATTCGTTGACAACGCCAAGAGTCTCCAGAGGCTGCAACGCTGGCCTGAAGCCTGTACACCAAATGATCGCGTCGAAGGACTTGGTACTTCCGTCGCCCCATTGAGCCCCGTCCGCCGTGAGCTTCTCAAATGAGCCGACAGAATGCAGCACGCCGCGCTGGCGTGCATCAAGGACAGGGGGGACCATCACGATATCGCCAAAGCCACCTGGCAGGTTCTCTGGATCTTTACCCTCCTGCAGGGCCTGCCAGCGTGCGGTGGCCCTCTCGAAAAGCACTCGCCCATCGACCTCATCCGGTAGAAAGGCCGGTGGCTCCAACGTGACCCAGGTCGTGGACTCCGCGACATGCGAGACCTCCGCCAGGATCTGAGCGCCGGAGTTTCCTCCACCGACCACCATCACCCTCTTGCCTTTGAACGGTTCAGGAGACACGTACTGAGCCGAGTGCAACTGTTGTCCCTTGAAGGACGTCAAATCCTCAGCGTTGGGGACAAAGGGATTTCGCCATGTTCCCGTGGCCAATACAACTGCACGCGAATGCCAGGTTCTCGCTCGAGCATTGACCTGGAAACCTTGCTCAGTGGTTTCAATACCCGTAACACGAACCGGCCTCTCGATCTTGAGTTCATAGCGTTTTTCGTACTTGCGAAGATAGTCGACCACATGGTCACGACCTGGATACTGCTCACCTGAGGCAGGCATCGGCCATCCCGCGATGGAACTCCACGAGGCGGGAGAAAAAAGCCTCAGCGAATCCCATCCATGCTGCCAGGCTCCACCACCAGCGTCCTCGGCATCCAGCACTAACACAGACAGATTGGTTCGGCGCAGGAAATACGCCACCGATAGGCCTGCCTGACCCGCTCCAACAATGATGACGTCATGGAAAGACATGGATTACTTCCTATCACCGCCACTTCCGCAGCCCCTGCACTAGCAATAAGTGCTTTGTGGATCGCTTAAATGCTGCGTTGATTGACCCGTTTGGACAGTTCTTCGGCGCTTTCACGGCGCTCGCTGTAGCGATCCACCAGGTAGTCCGAACAGTCTCGCGTCAGCAGCGTGAACTTGACCAGCTCTTCCATCACGTCCACCACCCTCTCGTAATACGAAGATGGCTTCATCCGGCCAGCCTCGTCGAACTCGGCAAATGCCTTGGCAACGGACGACTGATTGGGGATGGTGATCATGCGCATCCAGCGGCCCAGTACGCGCATCTGGTTGACCGCATTGAAGGACTGCGAGCCCCCCGAGACTTGCATCACTGCGAGTGTCTTGCCTTGTGTCGGCCGCACAGCTCCGACAGACAAAGGAATCCAGTCAATCTGCGCTTTGAGAACGCTGGTCATGGCACCGTGACGCTCCGGAGAGGTCCACACCATACCCTCCGCCCACTGGGCCAGCTCGCGCAGCTCCCTGACCTTCGGGTGATCGTCAGGGGCACCATCGGGTTGCGGCAGGCCACGCGGATCGAAAATCCTGGTCTCTGCCCCCATCTTGCGCAGCAGTCGCGCCGCCTCTTCGGTCAGCAGCCGGCTATAGGAGCGGTCGCGAACCGAGCCATACAGCAGCAGAATGCGCGGCGCGTGCGTCGCACGCTGTGCAGGCAACAGGCCTTCCAGGATGGGTTTTTCAAAGGCTTGTTCGTCGAGGTTCGGTAGATCAGAGCTTGCCAATTCGGTTTCCTTTCGAGTCAATAACGGCTTCGCCGTCCTCCTTGGAGAAGGCGGCCTGTTGAGGCTGCGGCAGGATGTCCAGCACGGCTTCCGAGGGACGGCACAAGCGGGTTCCCAGAGGTGTGACCACTATCGGCCGATTGATCAGGATGGGATGCTGGAGCATGAAATCAATCAATTGCTCGTCCGTCCATTCAGGCTCGCCCAAGCCAAGTTCGTCATAGGGTGTACCTTTTTGACGCAACACGTCGCGTACCGGCATGTCCATGGCTTGGATCAGGCCCACCAGGGTGGCGCGATCAGGTGGCGTCTTGAGGTATTCGATGACCGTGGGCTCCGCCCCGCTGTTGCGGATCAGGGCCAGGACATTGCGGGAGGTGCCGCAAGCAGGGTTGTGGTAAATCGTGATGTCGCTCATAGCGCTAGATTTCCGTTGCAAAGATTCATGACGCCACGCTGAGCCGAAAGGCCAGGGCGGAAAGGGTGATTAGCAGCACGGGCAGAGTCAGTACCGCGCCGACTTTGAGGTAGTAGCCCCAACCAATCGTTGTGCCTTTCTTGCCCAGCACATGCAGCCACAGCAAGGTGGCCAAGCTGCCAATCGGCGTGATCTTGGGACCCAGATCGCAGCCGATCACATTGGCGTACACCATGGCCTCCTTGACAGCGTCGCTGGCTGTGGACGCATCGATGGACAGGGCCCCGATCAAGACCGTGGGCATGTTGTTCATGATCGAGGACAGCACCGCAGACAACACGCCGGTGCCCAGCGATGCGGTCCACACGCCACCGGCTGCAAACTGATTCAGCAACACAGCGATGTAATCCGTGAGGCCCGCGTTGCGCAACCCATAGACCACCAGATACATACCCAGCGAGAACACCACGATCTGCCAAGGAGCGCCATGGAGCACCTTCCTGATGCTGATGACATGACCACGCGCGGCCACAGCCAGCAAGATCGCTGCCCCCATGGTCGCCACGGCACTGACGGGCACGCCCAGGGGCTCCAGAACAAAAAAGCCAATCAGAAGCAAGACCAACACGACCCAGCCAGCCCGGAACGTGGCCAGGTCTTTGATTGCAGCCGATGGCTGCTTCAGCTGGGCCACGTCGTAGGAAGCAGGAATATCGCGCCGGAAAAGCAGCAGCAGAACCCCGAGGCTGGCCAGAACGGAGGCAAAGTTGACCGGCACCATCACGGACGCATAGTCGTTGAAGCCAATCTTGAAAAAGTCGGCGGACACGATATTCACCAGGTTGGAGACGATCAGCGGCAAGCTCGCAGTGTCGGCAATAAACCCGGCGGCCATGACAAACGCCAGTGTTGCCGCCGGAGAAAAGCCCAGCGCTACCAGCATGGCCATCACGATTGGCGTGAGAATCAGGGCCGCTCCGTCATTGGCAAAGAGGGCTGATACGGCGGCACCCAGCAGCACAATGAACGCAAACAGCTTGACGCCGCTGCCACCACCCCAGCGGGCAAAGTGCAATGCGGCCCACTCGAAGAAACCGGCCTCATCCAGCAAAAGGCTGGTGATGATGATGGCGACAAAGGTCGCCGTGGCATTCCAGACAATATGCCAGACCACCGGAATATCAGCGAAGTGCACGACCCCCAGCAGCAGCGCGATACCGGCCCCGATAGAGGCACTCCAGCCAATGCCAAGGCCGCGCGGTTGCCAGATGACCAGCGTCAGTGTGAAGATGAAAATCAGAATGGCCGTCAACATGGTGAACTGTTCCTAGCAACGAGCGCTTCAGCACTGGCACAAAGCCACGGCGTCTGGAGTGCAGGCAGCTCCCTGGCAGCAGTTCTCGGTGAGATATGCGAGCAGACCATTCATGACGGGAAATGCAGCACGATATAGCACATTTCGGCCCTGCCGCTCTTGACTCACGAGTTCGGCATGGAACAGTTCCTTTAGGTGAAACGACAGTGCATTGGGGGCAATACCCAGCTGCTGCGCCAATGCACTGGGAGTCAGGCCTTCAGGTCCTGCAACCACCAACGCACGAAAAACGCGCAGGCGTGCTTCATGGGCCAAAGCTGAGAGGGAACGGATAACTTGGGCTTCTTGCATTTATCAATAATACAATAAATATTGAATTATTGTGTGATTGAGATGCTGGATCAGGATTGCTGTCGGGACACGGGATGACCGCTTAACGGATGCAGGTCAAATGGCTGCTTCTGGCCATTCCCAGTCATAGGTTTCAGTGCATCACCCGGCTCTGAGACAATCGCAGCATGACCGATGAATCCCCTATCCACACAGTCCACAAGCGCGTGTGCCACACGTTCCTGCGGCACTGGAAGGCCCACAACAACGCCTACCCCAAGCTGATCAAGATGACGCCTGAAGAGCTGCGCCAGTTCAACATCGTCAATTCCTTCGGCAAGCCCAATGAGCTGTGGGGCGTCCCAATAGAAATCGACCCCAACACCACGGGCGTGATGATTGCGATCGATGGGACGGAAATGCATTTGGTTGAAGGCTACTGACGGGCTGGCCGGCAGCCGCCGCTCCTCTGCGACATTCCTTCACATAGGAGGAAACACACCAATGGGGCTTTTTCGAATATTAGATCGACAGGAGCCGGGCCAGCATTGATGGCTCCTCGGTGCCAAGCCCCCCGGGAGGCCAGGAAACGGGCCCCAACCCCACGGACAGAGGCAAGCTCGGTTCCAAGCGACATATCGTTGTAGATGCCAGAGGCATTCCCATAGTGATCTTGGTCAGCGGCGCAAACCGGCACGACTCCAAGATGTTCGAGAGGTGCGTGGACGCGATTCCTGCGATTGCAGGCTTGGGAAGGCGCCCTCGCAAAAGGCCATCGAAGCTGCACGCCGACAAGGGCTATCACTACAAGCGTTGCCGTGCGTACCTGAGGCAACGGGGCATCGCCAGCCACATTGCCAGGCGAGGCGTTGAGAGTAGCGAGCGACTGGGCAAGCATCGCTGGGTGGTGGAGCGGACGCATGGATGGTTTGCAGGCTTGGGCAAGCTGCGAATCCGCTTTGAAAGACGGTTAGATATCCACGAAGCGCTGCTGAAACCGACAGCAGCGATCATCTGTGTGCGCTTCGTGGATCGGTGGTGTTAGCCACTCTAAAGCCCGTCATGTGCGGGCTTCTTTATGCCCGCCAATCGTCCCTGATCTCGTTGATCACCCAGGCCACCAACACGGCCAGGATCCACAGGCCAACCATTTGTGTCATGAGGGTAGACATCGCCGCTCTCCTTGAAGTGCGTGATACCTAAATGCTCCTCCTTCAATAGACAGCACGCAACCTGAGACAGCTCGCCTTGTGCGGGCTTTTTTTCGTCTTTGAACCACTGCGCACGATCAAGACACAGCAACGCTACAAAAAATATTTAGCACAGCTATTGCGCAATTGATTTAGCAACGCTGCATTACATCCATCGCAGCAATGCGGCGGGTGCCAAGTGATCGAGCCAGCACCTTGTTCTTGCAGCAGCACGGCTGGGTAAACACAGGGCACCGCGGGCGATAGCGGGATACAAAAGGTCGTTGTGCGCTGTAGTCAGTACTGCACTCCCCGCGGATGGGATCGGCAACAGGAACATCAAAGATCGCGCGAAGTCCAGACCCTGAGGCTATACGGGGGTGAGGCGCAGGCGTGCCAAGAAAAACAACGTGCCATGCCGGTTGGAATCCCAGCACAAACCAGAGCGTCTTGAACCAGGGCGCTGCGGTTTGAACAGGAACTTGAAATGTGAGCGTTTAGCCAGCATGTGGCATACATATGCCCTATCCCGCAGGGCTATAGCGGGGCCATCAAGAAAGAGCGCGGCATTGAAAAACTGCAAGCGGGCATGGAGTTTGGCAATCCGAGATTGCTGCCACCGACAGACCGCAAACCGGGTCATCCGCTCTTTTTCTTGATGGTGCCGGGGGTCGGCTCCCCGGCTCTTACAAACCAGGCCTGCAAGGCCTGGCTGGAAAACTGCAAGAGGGTAATAGCACCGGCCACAGGTGCCCATCATGACCACCCCGGGAAAGTAGCGGGGGCCACCCGGCGTGACCGCTCGAGCAGGTGCGGTAACTCAGAAATTCGCCTGAGCTGGCGTCAATTGGGAGCGCGGCGCGGCTTCAGCGTCGTCGGCGAAAGTGGTCAGGCCAGATGACGGAGAGTCTGTTTATGAACCCAGGCACATCTTGATTCCATGACTCTCTTTGGGCAAAATTTGTGTCACGAACCTGTTTTGCCGGGCCTGGGGTCACAGACTCCTTTCACTTCCGCAACTTGCCCAGGCATGACCAAATAGGTCACCGGCTTTTGATTAGCGCCCGCAGCAACTGCTTGCGGGCTTTTCTTTTGCCGCCTGCAGTTCAATGTACAGAACAGGACGCTCATTGCGCAAATCAGGTGCCTAGAGTCGCAATGCCCCAGCCTCATGAGCAGACCTGGAGCTACCCCGTTCGGTGTAAGTCAAACTCTTATTGCTTGCCCGAAAAGCATCGTGCAGAATTTCACGCCATCTACCTGTTACGCCGGGCCTGGGATCTCTCCTCCCTCCCTTTCTGACCTTCTTACCCAGGCACGACCTCACAAGGTCACCGGCTCTCTATCCAAGCCCGCAGCAACCGCTCGCGGGCTTTTTCTTTTGCCCGCAGGAAACCATATGCACTCGAGTCCAACCACCACCCGCACGACAAAACTGCTGCTCGCCAAGCCATAGGTGCTCACAGGCTTCAACCTCGCATATGCCTTCCCCCGGCAAAGCTTCAGAGGGGTCATTAACAATAGATAATATGCATTAATATGTTTCTATCAATAGAAATACTGACAACATCAGATGTTAGTGAAAGTATTCAACCTAACTAATGTCTTTGAATGAGCGCTACTCAGGTGTGAGTGAAGCCTCTTTAAGCCACCCTCCGCAGGGTGGCTTTTTTTGCCCTGAATTCAGGGTCATCTGGTGTGACTGCTTGAGCAGGTATGGCATCCCGGGAATTCGCCTGGGCCGCCATCTATTGAGAGCACGGCGCGGCCTCCACGGCGTGAGCGACAGTGGTCACGCCAGATGGCAAGTCAGATTCACTTCTTGCCACCGCCGACAAGGTAGACCTTGCCCTCAGCCACGCTGTTGAGAAGCTCGCGATACACATTGACCAAGTGATCGCGGCCAAGCCTGAATTCGGGATCCGTCCTATCAGGTCCGTCCTGATGCTTGGCATCCAGCTGTGCAGCGCGCAGCTCTCTTGCCACCTGATGCGCAGTCTCGGGTGGGAGCGCCTTGACGACTGCCGTCAAGACCATCGACAGCGCAGCGAATGCGCCAGATTCCTCCTGGGTCATGAAGCACCTCCAGTCTGATGACCCATTTTAGTTTCCAGCCGTGCCTGGGGTGTATCTCCTCCTCCCTCTCTGACCCATTCCCCACGCGGACCCGCAAGGTCACCGGCTCTTTATCAAGCCCGCAGCAACCGCTCGCAGGCTTTCTTTTGTCATCAAGGGCTCTTGTGCCAGGCACTGAATGCTGATCAGAGAAATGCCTAGAGTGCGCTCCACAACTCAACGAGGCCAACCAGGTGAAACAGCCCGATCACGAGACAGATGCCAGATGACACCAGCCAAAAAGTCTGTGTGTTTGCAGGGAACACCGGCTTGAGAAATGGGAAAGCAACCGCCCGCGCCAGATACACGGCACAGATAGCTATGAGCGCGAGCTTGGTTAGCGGCAGAGGCTCAATGACGCCAGCTCCGGCCAATGCGTAGCCAGCCCAGATGAACAAAATCATTGCGATGAAAAGCGTTATCAGTGCTGGCCGAGATTTCCCTTGCTCGGCTGCGCGGACCATCCGATCACTCGCTCCCATCACCCGGTATGCGGGAGCGCCAATTGCAATACACGCCAAGTGTGCTACTGCGGCAAACGCGCTCAGTGCGCCGCCAACGACTAGCGCGATCGATCCCAAACTCGACATAGCGTCCCCCATTAATTCTGATGAATTGTCAGCATATCAAGTCGCTATTGCCGATTGATCACCGCAGCTTCATCGGCGCGATGGAAACTTGATCGCCTAATCACCACGAGAAGCACCGCCACTCGACTAAAGCCCGCAGCAAACGCTCGCGGGCTTTTTCTTTGCTCACAGGAGATCTCATGCATTCGACCCCAACCACTACCCCGTCGACAAAGCTGCTGCTCGCAGCGCAAGGGGCCCTCACCGGCTTAGGCCTCTTCTGTCTGGTCGGCGCGGTCGTGGTGATTGCACTCACACCAGAAGCCTGGCCCCTCTAAGCGTTCAGCTTTGATAGCTGCAAGCGATTTATTGAGCAAGAGGTCCCCATGCTGAAGACGATTGTTGAATCCCTGCTGGTCATCGTTGGAGCCCGGCTTCTCGCGGCCTGGCTGTCTGCGCCTGATGCCCAAGCCGATGAACCCCAAACCCTCACCCAAAGCTTGCGCGACGAGTTCGCTTGTCCTGGCATGCATGCCGAGTGGCTTGACGAAAAAACGGTGCAGTGCCTGAAGGAAAGGCCCTGACAAATATCAAGATTTGCCGTCGGGCATTTTTTCTCTCTGCACAACCAACGCACGAACCATTATTTGATCGACAGCTTGCAAGTACTGTTCATTCGCCACTCGCCCATGACCGTTAGACACGAGCCAAGCGTGTCCTCGCCTGGAGACGGATTCATCGTAGAAGTACTCGCTCAATTGAGCCCCCGAATGCGTTGCACCTAAGGCAAGACGATGCGATGCAGCGTCCAGATAGAGACAAAAGTCGCGCGGCAACTTCCAGCAATCGGAAACTGCACTTATCAAGCCTGATACGCCGCTCTTTTGATAGACCTGCAACGACTCAGAGGCGGCCTTCTTTACCTCACCGGCAATTGGGTTTTGGTCGTGCGCCATCGCTTTTTCGCACAAGGCGCTGAAAGCGATAGACGTCAGTAGGAAGGCAATTGCTTTGATTCTCATGACATGACCGCAAACAGCGATTCCGATGACCGAACTTGGTATCGGTGAGCAATTGTGTGATTGCTCACCCCCTGCGATTTTGATGCGCATCAACAAAACAACCATGTCCGCACTCTGCGGGTTTTGAACATATGATTATTTAAGAATGATTAAAGCTGTTACATAAGCTAACACTCCTAAAAATCCAAACGGCGAGGGTACCTTGATTCGACTCTTCGTGTACTCGTTGATCCCACTGATTGCTTGGAAGACCTGCACCGCTTACTACCCGCTGCAGCTGCGGTCAGCCGCAAGCCCTTTCAGTGAACATCAGCGCGCACGGGCCGTTTAAGTGTTGACCAGCACCACGATCAAAGCGCCCAAGAAGCAATGTGATAGGCGCACGCATTGCTCACCAATAACGCCCTGC
Organism: Comamonas testosteroni; assembly: GCF_014076415.1. NCBI lineage: Bacteria > Pseudomonadati > Pseudomonadota > Betaproteobacteria > Burkholderiales > Comamonadaceae > Comamonas > Comamonas testosteroni. The sequence continues at coordinate 1,790,724 of NZ_CP043568.1, read as the reverse complement.
GCCGAGAAGCCACCAAGCCATTGCGTCACGCCTCTTAGCCCCAGATAGCGCCTCCCTTCGTGGCAGCAAGCTATACCTGTCGCCGGTCATGGACCTGTACAACGGTGAAATCGTGGCCTATGAGATGCGTGACAAGCCTGACTTCTCACTGGTGGGCAATATGCTGAAAAAGGCGCTTGGCAAACTCAAAGGCCAGGCTGCGCCGCTGCTGCACTCCGATCAGGGATGGCATTACCGGATGCCGGCCTATCGCCGCCACCTGGAAACCAAAGGTGTGACCAAAGCATGTCGCGCAAGGGCAATTGCCCGGACAACGCTGTGATGGAGAGCTTCTTTGCGACGGTGAAGACGGAGCTGTTCTATATGCAGAAGTTCACCAGCATCGAGCATCTGCGTGGTGAGCTGGTTCGCTACATCCGCTACTACAACCACCATCGAATCAAGATGAAATTAAAAGGTCTGAGCCCGGTCCAAGATCGAACTCAGGCCATGTGCCCGTAATTTAACTGTCCAACTTTAAGGGGTCAGTTTAGTGCGATTCTTCACCCCACCCATGACACGACAGAGCACCGACAGCGTCTCGTGCAGCATCATAGCCGTGGCTTTATTGCCGAAAGTCGAGCCTCAATAGCATGTGGTTGCAGGCTATTCGCATCAAATTGAACATGAATTTCTGAATTCCGAGCCCGATTTCAAGCTACATTAATGGTCTTCGGAGCGTAGCGCAGCCTGGTAGCGCATCTGCTTTGGGAGCAGAGGGTCGCGAGTTCGAATCCCGCCGCTCCGACCATATGATTCAAGGAATTAGCTTCGAAAGGAGCTAAGTCCTTTAGTCTTTCTGGGGCCAAGGGGTAAACAAAGGGGTAAACAAGAAATTGGCTAACCCAGTCTTCGTACCCCCCAATGTTAGTGCCCATCAGTCCTCAAGCTCACAGCCATGTGTGCGAAGGGTTGTTTCAGGCTGATCTGAGTCATTTACGATCCGGTACCTGAGCGGTAGCAACGGCCCACACCAGCCGTTGAACGCTCTGCCCTGAGCGGCCGAGCAGCCGCTCGATTACGTGGTTCAGCACGAACCGACTCGAAGGGCCGCTTCTGGATGTAGCAACAGGCTCATGTCGACCCAGAGCTGTCATTCCGTCGAACTGAAAGTGGACGCTTAGGACCTTGGGCCGCGTTCTCATCCCTACACTCACTCAATTTAGTGCTTTGGCCTGTTCCGTAATCCAATCCAAGAAGGCGCGAATTGCGGGACTTTTCAACGTTTCTTCGCAATAGAGCAGGTGGTAGCCCAACGGGGTGCGAAGTGCTGGTGCCCGAAGTTCCAGAAGGCTCCGTGCGGAAAGCTCGGCCTCAATGAGGGAGCGGCGCAGCAATGCCACGCCACGTCCTGCCAGCGCCGCTTCAATGACTCCATTCGAGTCGGTGAAAACCATGCCTTGTTGCGTGTCGATGCCTTCCACTCCGGCTGCGCGGCACCACAGCAGCCAGTCTTCCCGATGTTCATCGTGCAGCAACCGGCTGGATGTGATGTCAGCCAATACGGCCCGACGTCGTGGTGCAATCAAACGGGGGCTGCAGACAGGAATCAACTCATCCTTCAGCAGGGGGATGGAGCACACGCCGTCAGGCACTTCCCCAAGGCCATGACGCACGGCGAAATGCACCTCCTCTCGCAAGAGATCTACCTTGCGATTCGTGGTACTGATGTGCACGTCCAAGGCAAGTGTCGATTCCTGGAAGTGCTGCAGCCTGGGAACCAGCCACTGAACCGCGAACCCGGGCGTGCAACTCACCAGGATTGACTGGCGATTTCCCGTACGCAAACGAGCGCTTGCCTGTCTGATGAGTGTCAATGACTCCTGGCACGGGGCGAGATACGAACTCCCCTCTGCAGTAAGCACCATGCCCCGTGCCTGACGCTCGAAAAGGGGGCATCCTAGAAATGATTCAAGCTTGCGAATCTGAAGCGTCACGGCACCTGGTGTGACGTACAACTCGGCAGCGGCCTGCGTGACGCTGCCAAGGCGTGCCGTAGCTTCGAAGAAGCGTAATGCAGGCAAAGGCGGAAGTGGTGCGAGTGACATTTGCATTGAGTATTTCTAAATACTGATTGAGAAATGCTGCGTTGATTGCTTCCTATCTTGACTGGAAAATTTCCAGAAATGCAATAGAAGCCCTCAACACTCAATTCAAGAAAATGATGTCCAGTCCCAGCCTCATCCGTCTTTTGATACTTGCGGCCTTGTGGGGCGGCAGTTTTCTGTTCATGCGCATAGTCACACCCGAATTCGGTACGAACGGAACTGCATTCGGTCGCGCTTCGCTAGGTGCCTCTGGGTTGGCGGCATTGGTGCTTGTCATGCGGATCCCTTTGGACTTCAAGGGGCGCTTCATGACCACTCTGATGTTGGGAGCCATCAACTCCGGTATGCCCTTTCTGCTCTTTTCGTGGGCGTCACGCAGTCTGCCCACGAGTTACAGCGCGATTCTCAACGCAACCACACCTTTGATGGGTGTGGTCGTCGGTTCATTGGCGTTTGGAGAGCGAATCACAACCACCAAGATTCTCGGCGTTGTGCTCGGTATTGCAGGCGTGGCCGTTCTTACGGGAGGCGCGTCGCTGGGAGGCATCTCTTCAGCGGCGGGCTCCGTTCTGGCATGTCTGTTGGCTACTACCTGTTATGCGCTCGCAGGGTTTCTGACCGTGCGATGGATTGCGAAGCGAGGTGGCCTGGATAGTCACCTGGTCGCACTCGGCAGCCAGATTGGCGCAGTGCTGCTACTTGTGCCTTCCACGCTCTGGCAATTTGCACAGGAGCCTGTGGCTCTTCACCAGTTCAGTGTGACGGCATGGTGGTCGTTGTTTGCCTTGGGCTTCTTGTGTACCTCGTTGGGCTACGTGCTCTACTTTCGCCTCATTGCGGACTTGGGTGCATTGCGAGCACTCACGGTCACTTTTCTGATCCCGCTTTTCGGCTTGTTCTGGGGTTGGCTGGTGCTTGATGAACCCGTAGGCCTCGCGCACGTGATAGGCGGAGGCCTGATTGCTACTGCGCTCTATTTCGTACTGCGTTCGCCGATCTCTCCAACTCAACGAAGCACTTGAATCGTATGACCACAACACCTACCCCTATTCTTGTGAGCGCATGCCTTCTCGGTCAGCCCACTCGCTATGACGGACGCCACGCACGCTGCATGCACCATGTCCTGCAGCGATGGATCGACGGGGGACGCGTATTGGCCCTGTGCCCGGAGGTGGCTGGTGGGCTACCTACCCCGCGTTCACCTATGGAAATTGATCCATTGCTTGATGGTGCGGATGTTCTGGCTGGCACTGCTCAAGTTCTTGAACCAGGTGGTATTGACCGCAGTGCTTTTTTTATCTCCGGCGCACAAGCTGCTTTGAAAGCTGTACGAGAGTCGGGCATCCGGCTGGCGATCCTTAAGGAGGGAAGCCCTTCTTGCGGAAGCTCATTGATTGCAGATGGCCATTTTTCCGGAGGGCGTGTGGTGGGACAGGGCGTCACCGCAGCTGCGCTACGAGCAGCAGGTGTGCAGGTTTTTAGCGAGCACCAGCTTGACCAAGCGGCAGAGTGGCTAATGGCGAGGGAGAGGCGGGGGCCGATTGAAGATTGGTGTATTTGACGTTATTGAAGGCCTGCTTACCGTAGATACCAACGACTGGCCGCTTCTGGCCGAAAGTACCAGTTTGGCCCAGCGCCGCATTGCAGCCGTTGAAGACGGCCACCCGGCCGCAGTTTCCGGTGTGGCCGTCAGCGGCAACATCAAATCTCCGTCTGTTCAGAGATCTCGAGGGCATCGTCGACCTCAATGCCCAAGTACCTCACTGTCGACTCCAGCTTAGAGTGGCCGAGCAGTAACTGCACAGCGCGCAGGTTCTTGGTGCGGCGGTAGATCAGTGTCGCCTTTGTCCTGCGCATCGAGTGTGTCCCGTACTCCATGCGGTCCAGGCCTAGCTCGTCAACCCAGTGACCGAGGATTCGGGCGTACTGCCGTGTCCCTAGATGTGGAGATTTGTGTAGTCTGCTCGGAAACAAGAAGTCCTCTGATTTCAGCCCAGCTAGCTTGATCCAGGCTTGCAAGGCGTCACGGGCAGCCTGCGTGATCTCGAACTGCACTGGACGCTGAGTCTTGTGCTGCATGACGACCGCGCGCGATGCCACCTGGTCGCCGTGGCATACATCCCGAACCTTGAGGGCGACGAGGTCGCATCCTCGCAGCTTGCTATCGATGCCTAAGTTGAAGAGAGCAAGCTCGCGCACCCGGCCTTCCATCTGGAGCCTTACGCGCAGCGCCCAGATGTCCTTGAGCTTGAACGGAGCCTTCTGCCCGACGATCTTGCCCTTGTTCCACGGCTCGCGATAAGCGGTATTACCTGTAGATCCCATGATGGTCTCCCATCGAGTTGAGGGGCACACAGGATGCGCGGGCTTCGACTCGCCTGAGCGACTAGTGATGCTCGGCTGCCATAGCCTTATGACTGTCAGCTTCCTGGCATAGCCATGAACTCAACATCTCGGCCAGAAGCTGTCGTCCGGAACGTGGCCGCGAACGGCAGGTCTAGGCTGATCTGAGCCATTCACGGTTCGGTGCTTGAGCGGCAACAATTAGCCAACACCAGCCGTTGAAGGCTGCCTGTCCTGAACGACTGCTTCACCCTCGGGAGCGGCTGCTTGATTGCTTGGTTCGCTGCGTACCGGCTCGAAGGGCCGCTTCTGCGTGCCCTGACAGGCTCGTGTCGACCCGAAGGCGACGGTGGGCCCTGATCCTAAAAGCTGTCATTGATTCAGATATGGCTTGATAACAGCACAAAACATTCCGTTGGAGCGTCCCGTTTCTTGTTGGTGTAAATTTACAGTTTGCCTAGGACGTGTTGAGATTTAACGTGAATTGATCACAGCCGATGCCAGCGTGATGACAGCAGCGAAGCTGCTGTCTGTCTTGTCGCTGCGCATTGCAATGCGCTTGAACTCCTTGAGCTTGCAAAAGAAGTTCTCGATCAAGTGCCGCCACTTGTAGACCTCTATATCAATCTGCAAGGGCGCTCGACGATTGGCCTTTTGTGCAATCACCACTTGGCAACCCTGTGCCAGCAAGTGTTGCTTCAGCCAGTCTGCGTCAAACGCTTTGTCGGCCAGCAATGTCCGCAGGTCTATGCCTTCGAGCAGCTGTTCTACACCTTGAAGATCATGCCGTTGGCCTGGCAGCAACACAAATCGGATCAAGTTTCCAAGGGCATCCGTCAGCGCCAATATCTTGGTGGTCAAACCACCTCGACTGCGACCTATGGCCTGGCTCGCAGACCCCCTTTTGCACCCTGTCCATGCCTGTGCACTCGCACAATCGTTGCATCCACCATCACGTATTCCATGTCCGGTTGATCGCTGACCGCGTCAAACAGCTTTTGAAAGACATCAGCTTTGACCCAGTCGCGAAACCGTTTGAAGACGGTGTTCCACTTGCCAAATTCAGGCGGCAGATCTCGCCAAGGGCTACCTGTACGCGCAACCCAAAGCACTGCTTCCAAGAACAGTCGATTGTTGGAGCCACTGCGTCCTCGATCCCCAATCTTCCCTAAACACAATGGGCTCATACGAGCCCATTGTTCATCTGTCAAAACGTATCGCATCACAGCGCGATTGTGACGCCACCCCGGAAGGTAAAAATCAAATCTCAACAGACCCTAGCTGACTCCTGCCGGGTTTTGTGCTTTGTTCCTGAATTTTTCGACAGATAGCTACTTGTAACGCTAGGCTTTGAGCCTCTTTCAAGAGGAAGAAGCATCCGGAGTATCCCTTACCGGCCAGTTCATCCGTACGCTCCCTGCCTAGACTACGATAGGCGACGCAAACGACAACCGACTGCACTATCTCGACAAAGGTCGCGAGTCGCGGCGCCGTCACAACCTCGTCAACAACCTTCTCAGGAGAGATTGCATGAGCACCACATCCGACAAGCTTGCAAGACTGACGGCTAGGCTGGATCACATGGTCCCTGAAAAGACCTTGAGTGCCGCTGCCAATCAGTCGGCTGCCAATGAGCTTGCTGCGCTGTCTGCAAAGTTACATGCCTTGCTTCCCGACAGTTCCCTATCTCCTGAGGAACGCCTTGAACGGCTTGCCAGAGTCGTACCGGGACGTATTCCGGACCAATCAAAACTTCTGTCCGCCAGCAGCAAGCTGCAGGAGCTGAAAAATCGCCTCGACCAACTTGTGCCGGGCGCAATGTCCGCCGATGCGAAAATCGATCATTTGGTGAACTTAGCTACGCACGCCGTTCCTGATCCAGCGCTTTCGACGGTAGCCCGACTCGAACGAATGGGGGATGCTGCTGCAGGAATCGATCCGGTCGCATAAATGTTAGAGCGGGCTGCAGCAGTTAAAGAATACAGAGCGGCAACGTCTCGCTTTGACGCCGTTTCTGTATCAGAACTTGCCCCACTCGTATGCCGTAGCATCCTGCTAGACGACGGAGAGAGTGTCCCACTAGTCGAAGTTCTCCCCGGAGAGCCAAGCTCCATCGTTCGGCTACCTGCTAACGTCTGGGATCAGCTTCCATTGCAGGGTTTGCAGCCGGTTCTAAAAACACAATCGCTGCATGCCTCACTTCAGCACTTTGTTCGGACATTTGGCGCCCTTTGGCCGAGCCGACAGCATTACATACGCGATTGGATCACCGCTGTACATTGGGTTGAACAGGATCCTGAGAAGCCTGGACCCCTCCTCACTTCTAGCACCTTTCCAGCGCTGCCTCATTGCGCCTTCCTGAGTACAAAGGCTAAGCGTCACATTCCTCCCAATATCGTTCTTGAAGCCGATTCCGGATACGCACTCTTTGAGAATCTGTATCACGAAGCTTTGCACCAGCAGCTTTCTACAACCATTCTTTTCACTGACTCGATAGCCTCTGCGTTTTCATCTTCCACATGCACCAAAATTTCTGTTCCTTGGAGAGGGAGTTCCTGGGAGCCAGATCGAGTCCTACATGCTACGTTCGTATACAGCGGACTGCTACGCTTACGCCGTGAAGCGGCAATAGCAGAGAACCAGGTTCCAATGGAACTAGACCTGATGAATGCTGTTAAGGAAGCTCACCAGGCACTTACCTATTTGATCGAGCAGTTCACTCACGTTCGCCCTGCATTCTCTGACGCGGGCCAACAACTGGTAGACGAAGTTCTGCATTGCGCCATGTCAGCGCTTGATGTTCGATGAACATCGCACTTTGCGCCACGCATCTTCATCCCTCGCTCAGCTGCTCCCACTGCCTGCCGATAGGTTTGATCAAAAGTTGAGCGTCTGCTTTTGATTGCCACCATTGGCTGGTTTTGGCCGAAATCTTGAATTCATGGCTACGCCAGGAAGCTGACATTCCTAAGGCTGTGGCAGCCGAGCATTGCTCGTCGCTCAGGCGAGTCGAAGCCAGCGCATCCTGTGTGTCCCTCAACTCGATGGGAGACCATCATGGGATCCACAGGTAATACCGCTCATCGCGAGCCGTGGAACAAGGGCAAGATCGTCGGGCAGAAGGCTCCGTTCAAGCTCAAGGACATCTGGGCGTTGCGCGTAAGGCTCCAGATGGAAGGCAGGGTGCGCGAACTTGCTCTCTTCAACTTAGGCATCGATAGCAAGCTGCGAGGATGCGACCTCGTCGCCCTCAAGGTTCGGGATGTATGCCACGGCGACCAAGTGGCATCGCGCGCGGTCGTCATGCAGCGCAAGACTCAGCGATCAGTGCAGTTCGAGATCACGCAGGCTGCCCGTGACGCCTTGCAAGCCTGGATCAAGCTGGCTGGGCTGAAACCAGAGGACTTCCTGTTTCCAAGCCGGCTACACGAATCGCCACATCTGGGGACACGGCAGTACGCTCGAATCCTCGGCCACTCGAAACTGGAGTCAACAGTGAGGTACCTAGGCATCGAAGTCGACGATGCCCTCGAGATCTCTGAACAGACGGAGATTTGAAGCTGCCGCTGACGGCCCCCGGAAACTGCGGCCGGGTGGCCGTCTTCAACGGCTGCAATACGGCGCTGGGCCAAACTGGTACTTTCGGCCAGGAGCCGCCGTTCGCATCGCGCGTCTAAACGAACGCTTCATGCTAGACCAACGTTTGGAGTATGAATCCAGACTTTTGCGCACACATAGAGTGATATCGTCGTCAGCATTATGGACAAAAGCGCGAATTGATCGCGCTGCGCAAGGGAGAGCGATCAATGAACGACACCAAACCGACGATGAAGATGCCCGAGCTACTGGTCTTTGCCAGGTTGCTCGTTGTTGGCTTTCTTATTGCGGAGACCTGCCGGTCAACCTTCTATCTCAGCGCCAAGTTCGCTCAAGAGATGAATGACGTTGCTATCTGGGCGAAGGTCGCTGGAATTCTGGCCGGACTGGCACTCTGTCTGACTTATATGGTCAAACGAAGAGCTTTCGAGGTTGCCGCACGAATGGGCCGCAGTTTTCGACTTGACTTGCTTATAGCGATGGGCGTTGGAGTTTGGTCCAACGAAATGGCTTTGCCGTGGTTATCGAAACTTCATTTAGCTCTTTTATCTGCGGATCCTCACTGGGCGCCTGCTGTCCTAATCCTTCTCTGCGTTGTGCTGTTATCCCCCCTCTTGCAGCAGCAATGGCCGAGGCCAAAGACGGCCCCCTCGCAGCTGTACTTTATCGCGGACGAAGAAATCGACGACGGGAAGGACGACCTGCTAGCGAGCGCGGTCCAGGCAAAATCGTTCGCAGAGACAGTCCTGGCAAGCAACGCTCACCAAGGGCTCGTCTTTGGTGTCGATGGTCCATGGGGAGTAGGTAAGACCAGCTTCATCAATCTTGCTGAGCGCTATTGGGAAAGTGCTGAGGATCAGGTCATCGTATGTCGATTCGAGCCACTCCGTTATGCCTCTGAACCAGACCTTGCAGACCGTCTGATTCGTGACCTGACTGCCACCATCCAAAGCAAAGTCTTCGCCCCTGAATTCAAGCCGGCGGCCTCCCGCTACTCTCGATTGATCAAGGGAAAGGCCGACGTTTCGTTTCTGGGCTTTAAGCTTTCACTTGAGCCCTCGCAAGAGACGGTTGATGAACTTCTCGATGATATTGACGAAGTGCTTCGACGTATCGGCCTCCGTGTAATCATCGTCATCGATGACCTGGATCGCTTGGACGCGAAGACCACGAACAACGTCTTGTTCGCAACGAGGCGCACATTCAAGCTCTCGCAGGCTACCTATGTCCTCTGCTATGACACCGAGCTCCTTGCTGGTGGCAAGGAAGAAGGTTCTAGGGCACGTGAGTTTCTAGAAAAATTTGTGACGGTCAAGCTGAGCCTGTTCGTCGACAGCTCCAGCCTTCGCGACTTCCTACGGCGCGATTGGGAACGGGCTGAGAGCCATCTGAGCTCGGTACCGTCTGACACTATGGTCAAGCTTAGTGCCGTTCTCAGCGAACTGGCAGATATTCTTGACGGTGATTTAGCTGCAAAGTACCTGCCTCTTGTTGGCGACATGCGTAAGTTAAAGCGTTTCGTTAACGCGATGCTTCTTATGCAGATCGAGAAGACCAATCTTGGTCGAACCGACTTCAACAAGCGAGACCTTATCAATCTCATGCTTCTGCATCTGAACTACCCCGGATTGTTCAGGCGCATCTACTCTGAAGAAACGGAAGGGCGCAGCGGTCACTTCTCCGTTTATCGCAAGTCCGGTGAAAGAGACTTTAAGAACTCCGAGACATTCACGGCAATGGTGGCGGATCAACAAGATTCTGCGGGTTTCCTGTTGACTCAGCTATTTGACGTTGGAACGTTGGGGCTTGAAGAACGCTCCGATGTCGAGGAGGCAGTTCTGAGGTCACGCGCATGCTTCAATTTTCAAGAACTCAGGAACTTGGAGAGCTACCTTAAGCTTATCGTGCGCTTCGCAACGCCTGAACCACGGGAAACTTTTGTCCTGTACCAAGACGCCGTAAATCGAGTTCGGAAAGGTGCTTCGATTGCTTCAGTGCTCACCTCGGCGGAATTTGACTTGGAACGAGGCGAGCACTCGCATGACCAATTCTGGAGAGTGCTAGTCAATCAGTCCTACGATTTCACCAGCGTCCTCGCTCATGACGCCATAGAGACGCTTGTTGCGTATCTACCCCAATACTCAGCATTCGAGAACGATGATCGAGGACTGCGCCAGAGATCGGCCTACTCACTGTTGCGACTATTAGACCGAGCCGGCTGGGGGCGGACACAGGGGAGGAGGCTGCCTAACACTACCGAGAATGTTATCGAGATCGCATGGCGGATATTCGGAGAGCATGAGCATAAAGGGAAAGGCATCCTAGACCGACTTGCTAGTCCTGATCGCGGAGTCCTAGGTTGGAACGACCTCATGATATTCAGGTTGTATTGCTCTGCTGACCGCCAGGGGCAGCTGTACAACCTACATACAGCCCTCATCGTCCATCAGGATAGGACGGCTGCGACATCTGGGCTAGTCAGAGAGCTCGCATTGTTGGGAATGAGGAAGCTGTCTCAAAGGGTTTTTGCACTGTTCAAAAGAACCTACATCGATTCGAGGCGCAACTTTTTTGCGGAAGCAAATGACACACCAGTTGGCGCTTTTCTTGGCACAGCCTTCGCGCGGCTTGAACATGTGGCACAGGACCCTCTGTCCAGCAATGGTGACATCACCGTTGCCCAGAGCGTCGCTACTGCGCGCTCTGTTGTTAAATCCTTTGTGATCTACCAACTTAGTAACTCGCGCCCCCCCAATGGCTCAGGCGTGGGTTGTGGACACTATGACCAGGATGGAGCTAAGGATAGAGGAGGTATAGCCAAGTTGATGAACGACTACGTTTTCAATACATGCTTTAGTCCAAATGTCGATGAGAACAACGTTTTTTTGTTCCTTGACTACTGCCTTTCCAATCTAAGCAACTCCTTCTATTCGGGCAGCGAAGCGGATGGATATGTCGCAACCAAAGCTGAACTTCCTGGTGGCTTAGATCCCAAAGAGATGGGCCGCTACTGGAAACAACATCGCGAGCATATCCTCGGTCGGAAATTGGAGACTAGCCAGCGATGCGTCTTCACGTCAAATTACATCGCTTCATATCGGGACGACCTCGACGGTGTGTTCGCTGTGCTCAACGAATTGGCCGACGAAGCAAACCCGGTTTTAGAGATCCACGATGAGACCCCGCCAATATCTTTGTTGTCAACTTGAGCTAGAGCCGTCATCAAAGCGACAAGCGCGAACTTCGGCTATGGGTCTACAGGGACTTTCCGGAAAGTCAACCGTTGACCTTGCATATCTCTGCCTCCGTCGTTGTGTAACCAGCGATTGGTGGGTGCGAACCTTGAAGCATTCACCAGGTAAGGACAGACTGCACATCTACAGGCGGGCTTGTTTCGGTGGTGTTCACCGAGGCCCCAGATACGAACCGCTCAGCAGGACTCCATTCGAGAGAAGTGGTCAGGTGACTCCCGCCACGGACCCAAAGCCGAGTTCACCTGCTGCCGGTCTGACCTGTGGTGAGCATCTTCAAACGCACGTCCAACAACCATCACAAACTGCTTCAGTAGGCTGCGGATAGCTGCGCCAAGTCAGGTGCAACCTGCAACTCGCCATTCGGTCTTTGGCGCTGCACAGGCATCGGCGGCACATGGCCCGCGTCAAACGACGTATCCCGTGTCATCACGCACCACAGGATTCTGGCGTTCTTGTTGGCCAGCGCCACGGCCGCTTTCTGCCAACCCACGCGGGCCTTGAGTTGCACCAGCCATTGGCTCAGTCGGTCACCACGTTTGGCTGCCGTGTTCACCGCAGACTTGGCGCCCTGAATCAGCAAGGTGCGCAGGTAATCATCGCCACGTTTGGTGATATTGCCGAGGCTGGTTTTACCGCCGCTGGAGTTCTGGCTGGGCACCAGACCCAGCCAGGCACCGAATTGTTTGGCGCTGCGGAACTGCTGGAACTCTCCCACGGTGGCCACCAGCGCCGAGGCCGTGATGGGGCCTACGCCCTGCAACTGGGCGGCACGTTGGACGCGTTCATCGCTGCGAAGATGGGCTGCGATGCGCTCATCGCACCAGGCGATCTGGATATCCAGATCAATCCAGTGCAGCAGGGCTCGCTCCAAGGCTAGGCGCACCACGCCAGGCAGTTCATTGCTGGCGTCCTCCAGCACACCCGCCAGCACCTTGCGCAACTTCTCCGGGCGCTGCGGGAAGACCAGACCGAACTCGGTGAGCAGGCCTCGAATGCGATTGGTACACGCATTGCGCTCTTGCTTGTAGCCTTCACGTAAACGATGCACCACCAACTGCCCTTGTTGCGCAGCGCTCTTGATCGGAACAAAGTGCATGTGGGGCCGACTGGCGGCCTCGCAGATCGCGGCCGCATCATTGGCATCGTTCTTGCCGCTTTTACCTGCCATACGGTAAGGCGTGACGAAGTGCGCAGCGATCAGCCGAGCATCCAGACCGATGGCCCGCAACTGCCTTGCCACATGATGTGCGCCGCCGCAGGCTTCTGTAACGACCAGACAGCCTTGCGGCAAGGTGGCAGACCACGCATAAAAGCGCTCCGGAGACAGGGATTTGGCCAGTACCCGATGGCCCCATTGATCCACTGCGTGGACTTGGTAAAGACGCTTGGAAAGATCAACGCCCACTCGCACGATGGGCCCATGTGTCAGCTCAGTCATGGCATTCTCCAGTCGAATTCCGATAGGACTTCCGGACATCCATGCTGAACTTCGAGCATCCGCGCTGGACTAGGAAAGTCCCTTCGTATTCGCAAGCTCCTGTTCGCGCGACGTAACAGCAGACATCCAGCGACCTATCTGCCTGCACTTGATGGTCGCTGTCCGCTGCACACCTGAAACCCGTCATTGGACAGTCCCCCACGTCAATGCTCGGATGGCCGGTATGGGACGGTGACCGCTAGGAAGTGTTGCGACTACGAGCAGCGGCAATCGCTGCACAGGAGACATCTGCTGGTAACGATTGCACGGCAGCAATGAGTCGTCGCCACCAGTTCGCAGCTGACGAAATACCGTAAGCAGCCCAAGAAGCTCATTGTGAGATGGGGATCAAGAGAGCCAGCCCCGTATCCAGCGCTCGACGGGAAAGTTCTTCGCATCCCTGTGAACGCCTGCCTATGTGAAAAAGAAACGATGGACTGTATCCGGGGACTCAGGGGGCGATCTCGAGAAGATGCAAGCCCTCCTGAATTAATCTGACAGCCGTACCGTCCGAAACGGGAGCAACTGTCAGATCAGATCGGAACTTCTACAAATAATGCAGGCAGTCCAGATTCCCGCAGGAAGCCAATGATCTGTTCTTCTGTCAATCTCTTTTTCACGTCCAATCTCCTGTCTTCGGGATGGGACTCCAGAGTCAGACGCTACTCAAATCCGGGGGAACGTCGGAAGAAACCCCACCCCAGATAGCTGCTTGTGATCACCATCGAGGACGTTGTGTGTTTCAAGCTAGGCACTGCAAAGCAGAAGCGTTCCGCTGCACCTTCTTGACAGCCTAGCGCAAGGCAGTGATCGAACCAGAGCAGCTACAGAAACATGCGCCAAAGATTAGCCATAAAGCTCCTCTATATCCCTCTAAGTCAAGAGGCGCTTTTGTTCTTCATTCTCGTAAGCTAAGCAGTAACTGCCTGATGATCGAATGTGCTCTCACTCGCTTGTTCACAAGCCGATTCGATGATGCGGCCTTTGCCTGCGTTCTTTGCCAGGTACATAGCCTCATCAGCACGCTCTAACAACGAATCGCAGGACTCTTTTCCGCTCCCATAGTAGGCAATGCCAATGCTGCACCCGACCATTGCGGTATGACCGTCTTCAACCACAATCGGAATCTGCACCATGTCCAGACAGCGCTGCATGGTTTGCACGGCATTCTCGTGATTGTTTCGCCCAGTCAACACCACCACGAATTCGTCGCCCCCCAACCGGGCTACACAGTCATGGGGGCGCACTGCATTTGTTAATCGTTCGGCGACTGTCTTCAGCACGATGTCACCTGCATCGTGCCCGAAGGTGTCGTTCACACTCTTAAAGCCATCCAAGTCTATAAAGCATACTGCAACTGTGCCTTGGTCTCGATCTGCAAGCGCGATGAATTGCTGCATTTGCTTGTTGATGAAGCGACGATTGGCGAGGCCCGTCAAGGCATCATGCGTTGCTTGGTACTCAATCTCTTGCTGGCGCTTTTTGTGAACTTCTACATTTACGAAAATCCACACTGAATCAGTATCAGTGATCTGCGCTGCATTGGCATCAACCCAGAATGCGTGCCCGTTGCAATGCTGCAGTTGCACCTCCGCACGGAAACGCCTGTTGTGGCCGAGAGCCTCACTGGACAGTCTCCCCATCCGTTCATATGTCTCGTTGTCAGGGTAGATGCAGCGTTTGGATTGCTGAAGTAACTCGGAAACGCGCTTGCCCAACATGCGTGCCATGGCCTTGTTGGCCCAGAGAATTTTCCGATCACGGACCTTAATCATGCCGATCAGGTCGTTCTCCACAAAGAAGTTTTGCTCTTTCAGCAACTGTGCGTTCTGGAGTTTGGCAGCCAGTTCTCGCTGCTGATGCACAAACAAGCTCCCTGCACCAAGCGCCATAAGCAACACACAAAATGCGGTCAAACTCCAAACGGCCACGGCTTCGTTGCGCCAAGGCTGAAGGTAGCTTTCAGTACTAATACCTGTATACACCGTCAGCGAATAGGGTGTCGACAGACTTTGGTAGGCAGTGATTCGCTCGATGCCGTCCAGCGCAGTAGGCGTGACGTACCAGCCATGCTCTGGGTTGAGTCGTCGCGTTTCTTTGAGCGCCAATGATGTCAAAGTGCCGCCAATACCTGCCGTCGATGTGGGATCCGCAGCGGAGTAACGTGCCACTAAGCGGCCCTCGGCAGAGCGCAAAGTGGTTGCGCTATCTTCACCAGGAGTCAACTTCTCAAACAGTTTGCGGAAATGCTCGACCTCCAAAACCACAAAGACTGCGCCCTTGAACGTCCCATCGGGAGCCTCCAGCTTGCGACTCAGGACCACGCTCCATTCCTGGAAGGAGTGGCTGATCAATGGCTCCGAGATCACCATTTGATCGGAGCGCTTTAGGGTACCGAAGTACTCCCGCTCATTGATCGAGAACGGATGCTCGCCAGGCAGAAGGCCCAGGCGAACCATGCCAGCTTCATCAACCACGCGAACAGCCTTGGAGAAAGGCAGCAAGGCGCGCTGATTGACAACGGCATTCTCAAACTCCCGCGTGCTGGATCCAGTCTCCTGGAATTCGTGAGCAATCGTCGCCAGAGCGTTATCGATAAGCCTCATCTCGGTGTTTAACTCGTAGCTCAACGCGCGAGCTTGGTTAACCGCTGCATCCACTCCTCGCTGAACGTGATAGTCATACGAATCGTTCAAACTATGCCAAGTGATTGCTATCAATACTGAAGCTATAAATACAACCCCAGCAACGGTCTTTAGCAACAGCTGTCTAGACTGGATAAGACTTTCAACTAAGCCATTTATCAGCTGGTCAATGAAGCCGACTTTCTTCTTGTATGGGGCGCGAATACTCAACATGAATTCCGTTGCGTCAGGAAAAGCTCACGCAGCGAGTAGAGCATAGGCCCCATTAACCTTCCAAATCGATGTAAGTGCTTGTCAATTGCACGTCAATTAACTTGAAGCCTGGGCTTGTTGAACAACAACGCCGGCTTTTGTCAGGCATCTGCTTTCGGCAAGCCTATGTGACTGCTTCCGGCCATTTCCAGTTGGACGCCATGGCACCACAACCCGCTCTGAGACAATCGTGCCATGACCGATGAATCGCCGATCCACACCGTCCACAGGCGTGTTTGCCAAACCGTCCTGAGGCACTGGAAGGCCCACAACAATGCCTACCCCAAGCTCATCAAACGGCCACTGGATGAGCTAAGGCAGTTCAATCACGTCAACTCCTTCGGCAAGCCCAATGAGCTGTGAGGAGTCCCAATCGAAGTCAACCCCGACATCACGAGCGTGATGTTGGGTTCGATGGGATGGGGAGGCCTTTGGTTGAAGGCTACTAAGGGAGCGCCCGGCCTTGGCTCCTCCTCTGTCACACTCCTTCACACAAAGGAACTGAGATAGATGAGATCTATGCGTTTTAAGATCCAGCCCTTCCTGCTTGCGGCGCCATCTCATGCTCGACTATGCTGCGTAGTAGCAGCCAAGGCTACAGTCCTATCAAGTAGAGGAGCCTTGCTCAGATCGAGGGGTTGAGACTTATGCAGCTGAGTTGGGCCGGTGTCGATCATTGGGTAGTCTCCTTAGGCTGCGGTCTGCTTATCGGTCTCGTGAGTGAGCGTCGCGGGAGAGAACAAGAAAGCATCGCTGGAACACGTACCCATGCCATAGCAGCGTTGCTTGGTTGCGCGGCCTGGTGGTTAGGCGTGCTGCCCTTTGCTGCAGTACTTTTGTTGGTCGGGGCACTGACCGTTGCTGCCTACTGGCAATCAGCCCCCAATGACCCAGGCCTGACCAGTGAAGTGACTCTGCTTTTTTCGTTAACTCTGGGCGCCCTATCGCACAAGAGCCCTACCTTGACTGCAGCTCTGGGCATCCTTTGCGCCTTACTGGTGCATTCAAAAGGACCAATACAGCGCTGGAGTCGTGAGTTACTCAGAGAGAATGAGTTGAGGGATGGCCTTCTGCTGGGCGCTGCGGCGCTGGTCGTGATGCCACTGCTGCCGCAAGCGCCCATAGATCCATGGGGTGTGCTGAGCCTCACGGCCCTTTGGAAAGTGGTCGTGCTGTTCATGGCTGTCGGTATGCTGGGACACATACTGACTCGAGTGCTCGGCCCACACTGGGGCCTACCTGTGACCGGATTCTTTTCCGGATTCGTGTCATCTACTGCGGCTATAGCCAGCCTTGGCCAGCTGGCCAAGTCCGACGAACATCAGCAGGCGCAGGCTTTTGGCTGTGCCATGCTGGCTCAGTTGGCCTCGCTATGCCTGTTCATAGCGATTCTCTCGACAACATCCATAGCTCTGATGCTGTCCATGGCACTCCCTCTATTCGTCGCAGCTCTCTGCCTTGTGTTGGCTGCAGCCACAGGATTGTTGAATCGACAAAAAACTGCCACGCAAACTGAATTTGAGACCGAGCGGGTATTTAAGCTTTCAACGGCATTGCTGATTGCCGGCACCATCGCGCTAATGTTGGTTCTCGGCGCCTGGCTCCAGCATATCTTTGGCAGCACTGGCGTGCTGGTCGCGGCAGCATTTGCTGCTTTGGCTGAACTGCATGCGGCGGCTGCTAGCTTAGGGCAGCTTTTTGCGTCAGGTAGTTTGCCCTTGCCCATCGCTCAGTGGGGATTGGTTGTGATTCTTGCTTCCAGCGCAATCGCCAAATCCGTACTGGCGTTCGCCGTCGGAGGGCTTAAATACGGAACACGAATCAGCCTGGGACTAGCCTCTATGGTGACAGGTGCAGGCCTGTCACTGCTATGGATTGGCTAATACGAACTCCCCATCGGCGACGGGGGCGTGATCATTGCAGTCGGTAGAACGTCAATGCCTTTGGAGGAAGGCGATTGAGATGCCCCCTCCACAGCAGTTGAAAACATGCATAAAGCCCTCCAAGGTGGGCCTGATTGCGGGACGCGAAGGGATTTCTAGCGCTTCATCTGATCACAGATGCTTTTTTGTTTTGCCGGGGTCATGGTGCCCCATTTCTTCTTGAAGTCGGATGCGTAACCAGCATAGATCTTGTCGTAGCTGACGGGAGCAACACCAAGATCCTTGATGGCCGCGTCGCGTTGCTTGATGCGGCCAGTCTCCACATCCTGGGAACTCATGTGTCCACAAGCCAAAGCAAGTTCATTCATGTTCGCGGCCATATTGATGGTTCCTGAAGCTATGGCTGCTTTTGCCTCGTCGGCATGTGCAGAAAAAACCATGCCTGCCGACATCAATGTGGCCACGATCATCAGTGCTGCTTTCATGAGCATTCATCTCCTTTGAGTGTGAGCAAGGATCGTACTGACTTCATCGCGTGCTGCTACCCCTCTCTAGAGGGGATATGGTGACATCTGCGACCTGATTGCCACTTCGGAATACAGAAAGCACCTAATGAAATCGATCTCCTCTGTCCCCACGCAGTAAGGATGATCCACACAAAGTCTGGTCCGTCACCTCCCAAGCAGCGCCAGCCCCCTGAGCGACATCAGGGCGCATGAGTCTTGATCCAGGGCTTTGGGGTTTGTCTGATCATGCTAGCGGGTAGCAATGCTATGCATGGCCTGCTGCAACTCACTGACCTCAGAAATGGCAAAAAGCGGCTGTATATACATACCATGCGGCTTTCATCAAGTGCAGCGATCAGTGTCGAGCATTCACCTGCATCCGAAAGTCGCCTCTGCGCCAGCCTTTGTTCCGTCAGTTGTCAAAACCAAAGCCTTGCTTGTGGGGCGTCAGTTTGAGTAAAGTGAACCAATGACACGCATCAACACCACCGAGATATGGGAGCGGCACGGCTACAAAGTCGAACGCATCGAGCAACCCATGGGAGCGCCCCAGCGCAATGTGTATGGGCCTGACGGCGTGCTGCTAATCGAGGACGCTGAGTACACCCAAGAAACAGAAGCACTGCGTGAACTTGGCTTCATTGATTAACCACTACCTGCCCTGAGCGATCTTTCTTTGACCAGCCACCTTTGAGGTGGCTTTTTTGTAACCGGAGATTTTGGGATGCGAGCGTTTAACCGGCATGCATATTCATTTCCCTGCAGGGCCAAGCGGGTCATTCGAAACACATCCAGGTTTCAAACTAGTGCCTTGCATACAGAGCTGCAGTTTGTTTCAATCTCACCTTTATAGCTGCGAAGGAGGCGGCTCGATTTGAAGTTATTGAAGAAACACAAGACCAGTTTGGCAGCGGTAGCTGCTGCCTTTGTATTAGCAGCATGCGGTCAAAAAGTGGAGGTTCCGCCTGCGCACGTTGGCAAGATCATGACCAAAGACGGCTATCAGGACAACCTGATCCCAACCTCCAAGTTCCGTCTAGGCAAGTGTTGGGCCTACTGTGATCGACTAGTCTTGCTGGATGTGTCTGACAAGGGCTATGAAGAGTCCATGAGCATCTTTATCCCCGAAGACAAGCTCAACCTGGATGTAACCATTCGCGCAACCTTGAGCATCAACTCCAAAAAGACGGCAGAGCTTTTTAATGCTGTCGCGCCAAAAGAGGTTTCGGACTATGTGTCCACGATCGCCAATGAGCAGGTGTATCGCACCTATGCCAGCCAGATTATTCAAGCCGAGGTGCGCGAATATTTGAGCAAACTGTCGATCAGTGAAATCGCCTCGAGCAACGAGAAAATCAACTCTGACTTGCGCGTACAACTGGGCAAAGCCATTGAAGCACTTACACCTTTCTCAGTGCGCTTTGTTGGCATTACCAACCTGCGATATCCAAAGATCATTACAGATGCTCAGGAGTCCGCTGCTGAACGACGCGAAGCTATCCAAAAGGAAGAAGCGCAGTTGGCCATCTCCAAGGCTCAGCTAGAGCGTGAATTGCAGGAAGCTCGTCTGCAACGTGCGATTGACAAGGAAAAGGCAGAAACCGAAGCCATGTCTCAGTCCGTACTGGCTCAATCCGTCGATGCGCGAGTGCTGCAACTGCGCAAGCTGGAAAATGAGCGCGCCTGGATTGAAAAGTGGAATGGCCAGCTCCCCACCACCACCCTGGGCGATGCCGTTCCAATGGTTAGCATTGGCAAATGACCCTGCTCATCAACCTGATCCCACTCTTGATCGCTGCGATAGGCTTTGGCTTGAGCTGGAAGCTTCGTAAGCTATGGGTTGCTGCAGCCACTGTGGCCACCCTATTTCTCTACTTCCAGGCTCAGCCTTCATATATGCCTAAAGGGCAGGTTACACGCTCGGAGCCGCCGGCCTTCACCGAGTCTGAGGCCAGGATCGAGGATCGCAATAGCAAACCAATGTCCGGGGATGAGCGGGACCAGCGTATGCGAGATGCCGTCAAACAAGGACTGGACTTCAAGCAGTAGCCCTATCTAATCACCAGCAAAGCTACCTACGGGTGGCTTTTTTGTGCCCGGAGATCTTGAGATGTAAGCGTTTAGCCAGCATGCTGACATACATGTGCCTTCCCACGCAGGGCTTTAGCAGGGCCATCCGGCGCGACCACTCAAGCAGGTGCGGCAGTTCAAAAAATCGTCTGGGCTGACGTCAACTAAGAGCACGGCACGGCAGCCGCGTTGTGGCAACGGTGGTCGCGCCCGATCGTACATCACCACTTCTAGGTAAGCAGAATTCGTCTTGTTTGCGCCAAAAGCGTCATGCAGAATTCGACGCAATCCACCAGTTACGCCGGGCCTGGGGTTTGCTCCTCCCCCTTCTGACCCCTCCCCAGACACGACCCGAAAGGTCACCGGCTCTTTATTCAAGCCCGCAGCAACCGCTCGCGGGCTTTTTCTTTACCTACAGGAGACTCCATGCACTCCTGCCTCGACAAAACTGCCGGTCGCTGCGCAATGAGCGCCAACTGACGTCGGCCTCTTCTGCCTAGTCGGAGCGACCGTGGTTATGACGCTCACGCCAGATGCATGGCCGATGTGACGCGAGCATCTATCAATACTGAAGCTACTTGTGCTTTCTGCATAAGCACTACGAAGCAAAACCATGACAAAGCTACTTGAAGGCCTGATCTTTCTCCTTGCTATATACGCGGAGACTGGCCTGGCTGGCCGTGCCAGAGGCTCAAGCCGATGAGCCGCAAGGCCTCACCCAGAGCCTGCGTGACAAACTCGTCTGCCCGGGCATGCATGCCGAGTGGTTGGACGACACATGGAGCAGTGTCTGAAGGAGGCACCTACCAGAACTATTGACCGCTGTGGATCATTTTTTCCTGATGGGAGCGACGCCCTCCGGATTGGAGTAGTGTCTGACTCCTGAGTCCCATCCCGAAGACAGGAGATTGGACGTGAAAAAGAGATTTACGGAAGAACAGGTCATTGGCTTCCTGCGAGAAGCGGAATCTGGACTGCCAGTGGCAGAGCTGTGCAGCCGGCACCGTTTTTCTGAGACCAGCTACTACCTCTGGCGTAACAAGTTCAGCGCCATGACCGTCTCGGACGCGAAACGGATCAAGGAGCTAGAGCTTGAAAACGCCCGTCTCAAGCGGCTGCGCTCTTTCACATGCGATCCTTGAACCGTTTACCAACGCCTATTCACGGTGTCAGCAACAGTACGCGATGGTTCAAGCGATCGGCAAGATACAGCACTCCTTCGTTCCCCACGCGCAGGCGCGCCTGCCTCAGGTTCAAGCGCATAGGCGCTTGGTCAGGCAGCCTAACCCAGGTCTCGGGCGGTAACACAGTCACAAAGCGACCTGTACTGGAATCAAGCTTGGCTAAGTGCCCCTCAACGGAGGCCTCGTATACATAAACTCGGCCTTCGGGATCCAGCGCCAAACTGGTGATGTATCCGAGCGAGCTGTTTGTGGATGGGCGGTCAGTTTGCAGAAGGCCCAATGTGCCATTGCCAGCCAGCACAGTGGCCGCAGGCGTATGTGGATTGGCAGGCGGGCCGCTCCATGCATCCAACCGAAGCAGGCGCATATTCGCGTTGTCAGCGACATAAATGCGCCCTTGTACATCTGCAGCTAGATCTGCCATGTAGTCGCCCCCTTCATTGCCACCCCATTGGGGGCTCGCCTCCTTGGGGTCATAAGCCACATCAAGCCGTCCGGTTCCAGTCTCCAGGCGATAGACTTTGCGTGAGCGATGCGGGCCTGCAATAAACCATAAGGCACCATCTGGCGTGCGTAGCAAAGACTCCGGCTTGGCCAGCGAATCGGCGTTGCCCTCTTTGCCATCACCAGCTACGCGGCGAATGCGCGCGGTCTCCAGGTCCACTGCGCGGATAACGTGATTGCCTGTGTCCGCTACATACAGAGTGTCGTCAGGTGTAAAAGCGATGCTATCAGGCGATTGAACATTCGCATCCAGAGCTTGGCCACTATCACTTTCAGGCGCATCCGTGCCCACCACAGTAACCCAGCTGCCGTCCAGCTCGCGCCGCGAAACACGATCACCGCCATACGGCTGCAGCACCCACAGCCGCCCTTGGGCATCTGGCAAAGCCAGAGATGGGCTGACTTTGTCGTTTATCACCTCCAAGGCGCGAATCGACATGGTTGAGTCAGCTGCGTGCACCTCGTCTTCCGGATTGAACTCGCCGCGCGCGTCGCCGCCACTAGCCCGCGATAGAGCCCAGCCTACAGCGACCAGCCCCAAAACCATGCTCAACATCACTGACCACTTGCGCATCGCGATTCTTCCTCCATCCGACCTTGCGCTGCGTATTCTCAGGCATGCGTTGCAAGCTGGCCGATGTCTGCCAAACAACGCGCGACACAGGAGCGCCCAATGGATCGGGCGAAGTGACCACAAAATGCCTCAACGACAAGCCTCGAAGGGATAGCAATAGGTCAAGTAAGTAGTTGACTGACATCCTTTCGAAGACACAACAGTAATGGGTTTTATTTGTTTTTGGAAATGAGTATCGACTGCGTCTACTTCTCCAAATTCGAATCCGGATGACACAGATCTGGCATTGGGCATTGCAATAGCTCTTGATGCCGCACACCAAGATGTACGAATAGCTGCCGAAGGCTGTCGCTTTGCAATCGAGGAGCAGGCAACGCTAAACCGTTTCGATCTTTGATCGAGGAGGCGATGGTCAGATGTTCGCGAATAACGACCTTATCCTGGTCCTGACGCCTTCGCTGGCGATACTGGTTCTGGCAACCATATTGATCGTTGCCTGGCTTGTCCAACGATCCCAGCGCTTTCTGCTTTGGCAGGCTTGCGCCTATTCACTCACTGCTCTGACTCTCGGGGCACAGACTCTACTTACTCTGGAGGAGCTGAATCGCTACGCACTACTGATCGGCAGTTGCTATCTGCTGAGCGCGTGGTGTCTTGCCAGAAGCTGGGCAGAGCGCTGGCGTGTATCCGCCCAACCGCATGCAGCATTGCTCATTGCTATAGTCACCCTGGCTGCGCTCTACCAATTCAGCCAGATCGCGCCAAATGTCTGGGCTCGGGTGAGCTCTTTCAGCGTGGGTTCCAGCCTTGTTTTACTGCTCCCCATCCTGCAGGTCCACTCGAAGAAAAACTCATTTGACTGGCTCGATAGATCGCTGCTCTGGCTAAGCATCCTCTTCACCACCTACACCTTCACTCGGCCCGCCTTGATCTGGCTGCTGGGATACACGGATCTACGAGCCCTGCCAAGGTCACCCTATTGGATCCTGACGCTGCTGAGCATTCTGAATTTCTCGTTGCTCTTCACTGTGGTGATGGCCGCAATTGCCGTGAAGGAAACAGTCGGCAAGCTGCGCATGGAACGAGACATTGATGCTTTGACGCTAATCCTGAATCGCCGGTCTTTTCAAGAACATGCCCAGAAGCGTCTCGCCGACATGAGACGCTATCCTATGGCAGTGCTGGCCTGCGACATAGACCATTTCAAACACATCAACGACACCTGGGGGCACGAGCGTGGCGATATGGTGCTGCAACTGGTTGCCTCAACTCTGCAAAACAATGTGCGAGAGCACGACCTGGTTGCTCGGTTCGGTGGCGAGGAGTTTGTGCTGCTATTGGCAGACATAACGCTGGGAGATGCGGAACTCATTGCGCAGCGAATCCAGCGTGATCTCGGGTCAAGGAATACCGTTCTTCCAACTGGCCCCAAATTGACCATGAGCTTCGGAATTTCATTGATCACCAACTCCCTCCAGTTTGAGCAAGCCATGAAGGAGGCCGATCGACTCCTTTACCAAGCCAAGAATGCGGGGCGTGATCGGGTTCATGTATCGGGGGTTTCCTATCCAGACATATCTGTAGAAACTCATCAGCTGTGGAGCAGACCTGCCGCTTAAAAGGCTCAGACAACAAGAGCCATTCAATTTCCCTACCTAACGCCAGCCACTGAACGGACCTTGCCAACTCGAGGAATTCCCACAATCAGGCGCTCTTCGAGTCTGCTACCTATCGCAGCCCCGACTCCACCTTCAAATCCAATGGCATGGACACACCGCCCATATTCAGTAAACGAGTGGACTGGGTAAGCAGTGTCGGAAACTGATGCGATCGCTTGCACGACCTCTGGATTGGTGCTGCTTGCGCTGCCTCCAATGACGTAAAAGTGTGCGCAGTGAGCACTCTGAAGCGCTTCGTGCCAACCTTGCCATTCACAGCCTTCGTCAAGACGAACGCTCCAGCCAACTCGCCACCCTGCTGACTGGCTTCAGCCCATATATGAAAGCCATCTACTTCACGATTGCCCATCTTCCTCTCCCTAGGCAAGTGCAGCGCACATGAAATAAAGCACCCGCGTCAACAAACCCAACGCACTGCGGACAGATTTCACCACAACACCCCAGCCCGCCATCGCGAGATTTTCTCATTCAGGGAGCCACCAATATGCAAGATAAGAACCCACTCGCTCACTACGGTGGCGTGTTGTCAGAGGCCGTGCAGGAGATCCCGGCAGCCAATGTACCCGCCTCTGAAGCAGTTGCATTCAGCGAGTACCTGAAAGACTGCGATCAGCGCTCGATCGTTGCAGACGTTGACGGATGATCACGGAGCCCCTAGCCTTGGGTGCAGCTTTGTATTGCGCCCGGCTGGTGCTGCTGTAGCGGGGCTTGGTTGACGAATACTGATTCATCGCCCGAGGCTATTCGACTCAGGGGGCCTATTTATGCAACAAAGCCCAATAAATTAGAGCTCACTTTCCAATGCCGGTTTATGTAAAAAATCTCTTAACGATAGAGCCAACAATCCCAATCCATCTCCCACAATTAAATTATCTACATAGTATCTCCAATGAAATATATTTCTGTAGGTGGGAGATTCAGGCCTCACATCATAAATAATATATGCGTCGCCATCATCATCGTATTCTGAACCAATTGCAATTAAGCCATTAGGTAGCAATGATCGGTGATCATACACTGACTCCTGCAATAATTTGGTTGAGCTCACTACTCTATCTGTAGAAGACAAGGTAGCCATAACAGCCACCCTCGTTATTCCATAATATATTGCTATAAAATTATCCAATTCATCCAGTGGGCTACATGCTTGATCGGCAACCAGATGGATATAATCCAAATATTCATCTGGCAAGCGAATCAACAACGCCTTTTCTAAATCAGAGATTCTCTTCTTTAGAAAGAGTGGCTCAACCATTAATTCCGGCTTATCTGTTTCCCATTTTGCCAAGTCTTCTTTTTTAATCTTCATACTTAAAATCCTCACCGCGCCACCTTGAGCCACCGCCTACATGGCGGTGTCCCATTATTAGCAGCACCCATCTCACTATTCTTGATTTCCGTGACATGCGCTCACATGAGCTTAGCGACATCAGTTGGTGTTGCGCGCCTGGAGGATAAGCCAGGCGGCGCGATCACTGGCTTCAACGCCGAGATCCGCATCGATTGCACCGACTGCGGCCAGAAGTTCCAGTTTCCGGGACCTGAGCCTGGCATGGACCTGCAAGGTGCACTCTGCTCACTGGACGGCCTGGGGGCAAGGATTGCCATCAGCCCTGAAGGATCGCGCCCCAATCCAATTCAGCGCAAGGCTTATGGCATCACCGGCCACCTGTCCTGGCAGTCACTGAAATCTGCATCCACCCCACACACCAGCCACTCGGCGGGTTTTCTCTTTTGGAGCCTCCGGCTTGATGTTCAATGCACCCTTGGTGCGCGCCATCCTGAGCGACTGGCGAAGCCACAGCCAGCTCTGTACCAAGGCATGGTAATGCAGCCTACAGCAGCGACCGCCATCTTTGGCTGCCAGACGGCCGCATCGATGCACTAACCGAACCAGCGAAGGAGCAACGCGCCAACCTGGTGACCGCATCTATGTGCGCGAGACATTCGCCCGCGCTCCCACTGTCTGCGGCAACGAAGAGCTGGTCTATACAACCGACTATCAAGACGGCAGCGACAAAGCCTCCGGAGTCAAATACACGCCTTGTCTGCTCATGCCGAAGAAGGCGGGACGCATTTGGCTGGAAATCACTGGAGTCCGCGTGGAACGCCTGCAGGGCATCAGCGAGCAAGACGCCATAGCCGAGGGCATCAAGCGCTCGGAAGACTTTTTCGGATGCCCGTGCTGACTAGTTCAGGCCGCTTGAACCTGGGGGAGCTATCAATGAAGACGGTGTATCGAAGGTGACTCGTTGGTTTACCCGGTGATGGGGCCAATAATCCGCGACGGCGTAGTGCTGCGTGCTCCGGTTGTCCCATATCGCAATGCCGCCAGCTTCCCACTGGTGATGCACCATGAACTCTGGTCTCTGTAGCCAGCCAAGCAGAAAGTGAAGGACTCCACGAGCTTCATGGCGGTCGACTCCAATGATGTTTCGGGTGAAGTCGGCATTCACGAATATGCATTTACGGCCAGAGTCAGGGTTCACTCGAACCACGGGATGTGTGACAGGCTTGCCCGCCTGGATTGCAGCGATGAGCGCTTCATCTCCCTTTTTTCCAAGGTATTCACGAAAGCCTGATTGCTCCCAGGTGTGTACGGCACTCAACCCCTCCAAGTACTGCTGCATGCCGGGCGATAGCCATTCATAGGCCTTGCTGGTGCTGCTCCAGCAAGTGTTTCCTCCTGCTGGAGGAGTCACTGTGATCTGTATCGCGGTTCCCAATGGGGGGTTGAGTTTCCAGCTGATGTCTGTATGCCAGTTGTCGATGGCAGGCGGTCGGTCGCGGTCGGACACGATCATTTCCATCTCGGGCGCATTCGCGTTGCGGTCAAAATAGGAGCCGTTTGAGATCGGTCCAAATACCTGTCCCAATGCGATGTGTTGCTCTGGTGTGATTGTTTGCGGCTTAAAGAAGATGACCTCGAAGTCGAACAACGCCTGGCGAAGTTCAGCCTTAACTTCATCAGTCAGAGGCGTCGTGAGGTCAACGCCTTCAATCCAAGCCGCGAAGTTCGGCATTCTGGGAACTGGCTGTATGTGCTTGTAGCGGCTAGCAATATCGATCAACTCCATGGGTGTGGTATTAGCCATGTTCAATTCCTTTCAGGAATAGCAGGTGGTAGTGAGGGAACTGCTTACTGCCAGTGCAGCAGGCGTTTTTCGAGCCAGGTCATGAAGCGCACGATGCCAACCCCTAGCAGTGCGAGTACCAGCAGGAGAGCCATGACGCCATTGATATCGAAGGTGGAGCCGAGATAGGCCAAGGTTTGGCCCAGGCCCTTTTCGCTTGCGATGATTTCGGTACCGACAACTCCGAGCAGGGCATAGATCAACCCAAGCCTGAGGCCTGAAAAGATCACGGGGACCGCACCAGGCAAGGTGACCTCGAAGAATGTTGTGCCGGCTTTCGCCCCCAACGTCCTGCATAGCGTCAAGTGGTCCTGGCTTACCCCGCGGATGCCGGCCACAGTCGCAGAGAGAACGATGAAGAAGGTGAGCGAGCAGCCAACGGCAATCTTGCTGCCTATTCCAAGGCCGAACCACAGAATGAACAGCGGTGCCAGAGCAATGCGTGGCATCACATTGAGCGCGTTGAAGTAGGGGTCGGCGAACTTCTCGATCGCAGGCCATCGAACAAAAATGAGTCCAACGGCGAATGCAGCCAGGCTGCCCAGCACAAAAGACGCGCCTACCGCTGTCAGAGTCCAGCCCAGGTCGCTCCAAAACTTTGCTGTTCTTACGTTTTCCCAAAGGTAGGCCAACACTCCACGTGGTTGGCCAAAAAATGTCGGATCAACCCATTTGCGCGAAGCGGCGATCTCGGCAAATCCCAGCATCAAGGCTATGAAAACGATGTGCCAGAGCACCCATTGCAGTCGATTAGCCTTCATGGTGTACCCATCCCGATTCAAGCTGCGACCACAGAGTCGCAAAGAGTTCGTGGAAACGTGGCGACTTTTGCAATTCACGAATTGAACGAGGTCGCGGTAGGTCAATCGGCACGTCTGCAATGATGCGTCCTGGCTGGGACGACATCACGATCACGCGATCGGAAACGGCGACAGCCTCTGCCAAATCGTGAGTTACGAACAAAGCCGTTTGTCGGTGCTGATGACAGAGACGCAGAAGCAAATCTTGAAGCTGCAACTTGGTTTGCGCATCAAGTGCGCCAAATGGTTCATCCATCAAGAGCAATGGTGCATCCAATGCAAATGTCCGTGCGAGCGCAGTACGCTGACGCATCCCGTGTGAAAGCGCTTTCGGCAACACATTGGCGTGCTCTGCAAGGCCTACCTCGGCGAGCGTTTTTCGTGCACGTTCAAGGCTTTGATCCTTGGTTCGCCCTCTGATCTTCGAGCCAAAGGCGGCGTTATCCAAGGCGGAGCACCACGGCAAGAGGCTATCGCGCGCGAGCATGTAGCCGATTTGGGGATTACCGCATCGTGGAGGGCGACCCATCACTTTGATGGATCCGGAACCCGTGTGTTCGACCAGGCCGGCACACAGATTGAGCAAGGTTGTCTTGCCGCAGCCACTTGGGCCAACGAGAGAGACAAATTCGCCTTCGGCAATATTCAGAGAGATGTCCGCCAGAACAGGCTTGTTGCCGCCGAAGCTCAAATGCAGGCCATCTACGGCAACCGCAGGCTCTCTGGAGGCAAGAGCGTTGGGAATGGGCATATCGCCTCCGCTCACTGCACCAGCAGCGTAGAGGTGTCCACCACCTTGCTGATCTGGCCTGTACGTTGCATATACCTCGCTGCTTCCTGGAAGGCCTTGGGGTCTACAGGAAATTGCAAAGTGGGCAAAGAGTTACGCAGCGAGACCTCAAGAATCTGGTCTCCATTAGGAACATTGATCTTGAAGGTGTCTTGCGCAATCTTGAGCAGCGCCGCAAAGTTTGCGGGGTTCTGCGCAAACTCACTCGCTTCAGTCATGGCCCTTCGGTACCCCTCTATCGCCTTAGAATTCTTCTGAAGAAATTCATCACGCACGACTTGCAGCATCGAGGCTCCTTTAGTCTCCAGGACATCACTGGGACCTTGCCCCTTGCGGGGATCAACCACTATCCGGCAGATCTGCGACACTTCGCAAAAGCCGTCCATCGGGGTGAAAAGCATCAGCCCATCAATCTGCTTCTGCGAGATCGCAGGAAAGGCTGTGTTGGGCGAGCCGACCGCAACAATCGTGACGTCCTGGGCAGACATGCCTGCCCCCTTGAGCAGGCTCACCAACTGGAACTCGGCTGCGCTGCCTCTTGCTGTAACACCGATTTTCTTGCCTTTGAAATCCTGCATGACCACCGGATATCCTTTGGCCGCATTGGGCGTATCCAAGCCAGCTCCCGCCATGAGGAAGAATGTGGGCCCGCTAGCTCCGCTGCCAATCGCTTTGACTGCAACTCCCTTGTTCACAGCCTGGACAAGAACCTCCGGAGGCGTAAATGCGACGTCGAGATCTCCCGCCAGCAGTGTCTGCATTGCTAACGGAGCCTGCGGAATGCTGCGCAATTCGCACGTGATGGCATGCTTTGCACAGAGTCCATTCGCATTGGCGACACGAACTAGAAAGTTGCCCAAGCCTGGATAGTCCTGTATGCGCAAGACGGTGGACTGAGCCATAGCCGAAGTGGATAGCGCCGATACAGAAGCTATAGCGAGAGCGATCAGTTTTTTTCGAATCATGGGAATCCGTTCCGTTGGAGAGAGCGTTACGACAATCGGTATGCAAACGGATTTAAAAATCGACCAGTCAATTGAATTGCGCCTCAGGTGACAATGTTCGGATGAACACCAAGCTCGACTTCCCTAGGCGTCTATCGGGTGACCGTTATCGCGTGGATTGGCTGGCGAACTTCCCTGAGCCCTCTATGCAACGGCTTCGTGCCATTGGCATCAAGCGAACGTTTCACGACGGCCAAGTCGTACAGAAAAGAGGTGACTCTGCACATCACGTGCTGGTGGTGTTGTCAGGACGTCTGCGCTCTGTGGGCTACACCGCAGCAGGGGCCGAGCAATTTACGCGCTGGATGGAACCAGGCGAAATCAGCGGTTTCAGTTCGGTGTTGGGAAATGCGCCTGTGCCGGTAGACCTTGTCGCAGCCGGAGACGTCGAACTTCTAATCTTGCCAAGTCAGCCCTTGCTCGAGGTTTTGGCAAGCGATGCTCTGGCATCTTTGGCAGTTGCACGTGCACTAAGTCTGCGCGTGAACGAATTGTTCGACATGATCTTTATCAGGGCGGAGGAGACACTCAATGCGAGAGTTTGGGCGACATTGCAACGCATAGCAGCGGAAAACGGAAAGCCTGCTCACGGCAATGTCGTGCTTCTCATCTCTCAAGGTGATCTCGCGCATGCCGTTGGAGCGTCTCGCCAAAAAGTCAACGTCGAACTGCGCAAACTTCAAGCACAACAGAAAATTCGCCTGGGTTATCGCTGGATTGAAATTTCCTGCGGCACACAACCCTGAGCAAGTCCATCATCCGCAGGCTTCATTTAAACCCGTGCTCTTCATGAAAGTTCAGCATGAATTGCAGAGTGGGCTTCCGAAGGAAAATCGGGCTGGCAGCACGCCATAGCTCGGTGATATACGAGGATGGGGACAAACAGTAGACTTGGCGCATAGGTATCAGATCACCGGGTCAACATCTCTCAGTTCATTGCATCCCGGCGTTACCAACTCGGCGCAAAGCAACCGCTGCTTCATAGGGTATGAGCGGCTGCAATGGATCGGCAGCACCTGTTCATAAGCCGTGAAAGCGGACTTCCAGCAACCTATCGACCTGCAACTGGCGGCCACTATCCACTGCTCACCTAAAACCCGTCAGTGGACAGTCGCCGGCGCCAATGCTCGGATGGCCGTTATGAAGCGGCGATCGATAGATCGCGATGCGGCTAGGAGGTGCAGCAAGCGCTGCGTAGGCAGTATTGGCATACTGAAGCAATGGACCTTGAGGAGCCCGCTGTGGCGTGCTGTAGCGTGCTGTGGCGGCCTTCGATCTTGTGCGCTATTTACTCCACATTCGAGCAGAATTCGAAATCTTGAACAGGCAAGACACACTGCCCGCGCTTATTGCACTGGGCTGTGTGTCATTTGGCTTTGTTTTTGCGAAAGCTTGATCACGTTAACGCCATCGCGTAAACGATCCAAGTAATCAGCCCACCCCTGAACCAGATCAAAGCGCTTGGCCAGGTACTTGGTGCGGTTGTAGCTGCGGCCGTTGGCATCTTTCACGGCATGGGCCAGGTTGGCCTCGATGGCCAGCGGATCCAGATCCAGCTGATCCACCAGCATGGTGCGGGCGCTGGCTCTGAAGCCATGCCAGCTTTGCTCCGTGCCGAAGCCCAGCCCATAGACGGCGCTGCGCACGGAGTTGTCGGACATGGGGCGGTCGTGGTTGCGCTGGCCGGGGAACACATAGCGGCCGTGGCCTGTGAGGGAGTGCAGCTCTCGCAGCAGATCCACCGCCTGCACGGGCATGGGCACCACGTGCGGCTCTCCGTTTTCTTTCTCCTGCCTGGTACGCTTCATCTTTTCGCTGGGAATGGTCCACAGGCCGGCATCCAGATCCAGCTCGGCCCATTCCATCATGCGCAGATTGCCGGGGCGCTGGTACAGCAAGGGTGCCAGCAGCAAGGCGGTGCGCACCAGCGGCCCGCCTTTGTAGGCATGCATGGTCCGCAGCAGCTCGCCAAAGCGCTGGGGCTCGACGATGGCTGCAGAGTTCTTTGCATGGTACGGGGTGAGGCGGCTTTTCAGGCCTTCGGTAATGTCGCGCTGGCTGTTGCTGGCGGTGGGTAGCCAGTAGCGCCATATCTGGCGGGCCAGCATGAGTGCCCGGTCGGCCGTCTCCAGTGCGCCGCGCTCTTCGATCTTCTGCAAGACGGACAGCAGCTCCATGGGCTCGATGCCGGCCATGGGCCTCTGGCCCAGCCACGAGAACAGGTCGCGCTCCAGCTGCCTCAAGGTGCGTTCAGCATGCCCGGCACTCCAGCCGGCCACCTGCTTGCCGTGCCAGTCCAGCGCCACGGCCTGGAAGCTATCCCCGCGATCGAGCCCGCCTTTGAGCTTTTCCAGCTTGTGGGCCTCGATAGGGTCGCTGCCCTGCGCACGTTGCATCTTGGCAACATCACGCGCTTTGCGGGCTGCGGTCAGCCCTACGGCGGGGTAACTGCCCAAAGCAAGCTGCTTTTCTTTTCCGTCGGTACGGTACTTGTAGAACCAGCGCTTGGAGCCGCTGGGGCTGACTTGCAGGTACAGCCCGCCAGCATCGGTGAAGCGCGCCTGCTTGCGATCAGGTGGGCAGATGGCGTTGCGGCAGTGGGCATCGGTCAGCATGGGGTACAGCCTTCCTAGGTGGGGGTACAAATTCCCGCTCTCAGCCCCAGGGTGGGGGTACAACGTATAGGCCGCCAGGCCGCATGGTTGCTGGGTTTGACCTGAAAGTGGGGGTACAACTTAGCCAAAGTATAGGCTTTTGGCGAGTTGTACCCCCACTTGTACCCCCACTTTGCCTCGGATGCCCACGAACCTTGGCGGACGATTACGGAAGGCAAGTCATTGATTTATCATAGAAAAAGGGCGTTCACTGGACTTCAGTGAACGCCCTTGGACGTTATGGTGGTGGAGCTGGCGGGAATTGAACCCGCGTCCGTAAGCCTTCGCCGGACAGATCTACATGTTTAGTGCTCTGTTTTAAATCTTGCCACCCAAACCCCGCAGGCACACGCTGCCTGGGTAGCCAGCTTCCTAAAATCTCGCCGAATACCAAGAAGCCCGGTATCCAGCCAGCTAATGTAAATTCCCTTGCAGCCGGGAGGTATTGCTACCCCCTTGCCCAGCCCACTAGCGTGCTGTTGCAAGGCTCACCGGATTAAGCGGCGAGTGCGAAACGTTCGTCGTTTGCAGTTAGTTTTTTGAATGGAGATTTACGAGCGTCACTCAAGCTCGACATGCACCGCACCGGTCCCGAACCCACGTCGAAACCAGGACAGCCCCTTAATTCCTATTCTAGCCTCATCCCAGCAACTTTAACAGCTCAAGCGGTGAATTGATATGTGCATCAGCCCCCCAATGAACCGTATCTGCTGTTGCACCCAGGTAGCCATAGCGTGCAGCTACAGTTTTCATGCCCGCTGCTGCGCCCGCCTGGATATCGCGCTCGTCATCTCCGACATAGATGCAGTGCTCGGGAGCAATCTGCATGCGTCGTGCGGCTTCGAACAGAGGCTCGGGGTGAGGCTTGGCATGCGGCGTCGTGTCCCCGCTCACCACGGCCGCAGCCTGGGCAAACAAGGGCATCTGACGAGTCAACGGGTCGGTGAAGCGCATGGACTTGTTGGTCACCACCCCCCATAACAACGGGCCGGCTTCCAATGCCCGGATCAACTCGGGCACGCCATCAAAAGCATAGGTGCGCTCGGTCATGCATTGCTCGTAATTGCGAAAGAACTCCTCGCGCATTTCCGCAAAGCCTGCAGACTCAGGCGTCATGCCGAACGCAATACCCAGCATTCCACGAGCCCCAGCCCCGGCCATATGGCGGTAGGCATGGAGAGGCAGCGACGGCATGCCGCGATCCACACGCATCTTGTCCGCCGCAGCACCCAGATCAGGAGCGCTGTCGATCAAAGTGCCATCCAGATCAAAAAGAACGGCTCTAACGTGCTTCCACATGGCTGTCACTCCTGCGGGCGGCGTGTTGCCAGCATGTAATTGACCGAGGTGTCATTGCTGAGCCAATAGCGGCCCGAGATCGGGTTGTGCTCCATGCCTTTGCTGCCTTGCACATCCAGGCCGGCTTCGCGCACAAAGCGGGCCAACTCGCTTGGGCGCAGCAACTTGGCATACTCATGAGTGCCTTTGGGAATCATCTTGAGCAGGTATTCGGCAGCGACGATCGCCAGCGCAAAAGCCTTGGCATTGCGATTGATGGTGGAAAAAAACACCCAGCCGCCAGGCTTGGCCAGTTGGGCACATGCCCGCACGATGGACGCAGGATCGGGCACATGCTCCAGCATTTCCATACAGGTCACCACATCAAAACTGGCCGGCTGCTCCTGCGCCAGTTGCTCGACGCTGACCTCATGGTATTGAATATTGGGCGTTCCCGCCTCCAGAGCATGCAACTGCGCGACGCGCAAAGCCTTGGTTGCCAGATCGATACCCACCACCTTGGCCCCTTTGCGCGCCATGGAGTCCGCCAAAATGCCTCCGCCACAGCCCACATCCAGCACACGCTGGTTCGCCAATGGTGCCTGGGCGTTGATCCAGTCCAGTCTCAGGGGGTTGATCTGATGCAGTGGCTTGAATTCACTCTCGGGATCCCACCAGCGATGGGCCAGGCTGGAGAATTTTTCCAGTTCTGCCGGGTCGGCATTGATAGTGTTGCTCATGGTGCAATTGTCCGCGATTACCGCGATGGATCGGGCATAAAAAAAGCCCCGTTACCGGGGCCTTTTGTGTAGCAATCGAAAGATTACTGAGCAGCCTTGGTGCCCACAACTTCGATTTCCACGCGACGGTTTTGAGCGCGACCAGCAGCAGTCTTGTTGTCTGCCACGGGTTGCTTCTTGCCCTTGCCTTCGGTGTACACGCGGCTCTTTTCGATGCCCTTGGACACCAGATAAGCCTTCACAGCTTCAGCGCGACGCACCGACAGCTTCTGGTTGTAAGCATCGGAACCGATGGAGTCAGTGTGACCCACGGCGATGATGACTTCCAGGTTGATGTCCTTGATCTTGCCGGTCAGGTCATCCAGCTTAGCCTTGCCTGCGGGCTTCAGCACGGACTTGTCGAAGTCGAAGAAAGCGTCAGCAGAGTAGGTAACCTTAGATGCCACTGCAGGCTGGGGAGCCACAGGAGCGGGAGGCACAACGGCGGGAGCGGGAGCAGCAACCTGGGCCTTCAGAGCACCGTCGCAATCAACAGCGGCAGTAGCAGGAGTCCAGTTGGCATCGCGCCAGCACAGTTCGTTCGTGCCGTTCTTCCACACCAGTTCGCTGGTGCCGTTTTGCCAGTTGTCGATAGTCTTGCCACCGTCAGCAGCCTTCACTTGTGCGCCAGCGGCTGTCACGAGGGCAGCAGAGGCAAACAACATCGCCACTTTGTTCAGTTTCTTCATGGTTCTCCTCTTGGGGAAAAAGCCGCAGCAGGGCTGCGAATCTGTGGACGTCATCAGTGACCATCACCAAAAACGTTGAAATGATTGTGCCATACGTAACATGCAAGAGTGTTGTCAACTAGGCACCAACAAGTAGGACAGCTATGTAATTCCTCAGTTATGTTGCTCTGCTGCCACACGCCATTCGACCTAAAATGGCTGTTTTCCAGCCGTCAAAGTATCACTAGACATGACCCAGTTTGCTAAAGAAACTCTGCCCATCAGCCTTGAAGAGGAGATGCGTCGCAGTTATCTCGATTACGCCATGAGCGTGATCGTGGGCCGGGCGCTTCCTGATGCGCGTGATGGCCTCAAGCCCGTGCACCGCCGCGTTCTGTACGCCATGCACGAACTCAATAACGACTGGAACCGCCCCTATAAGAAGTCGGCGCGTATCGTCGGTGACGTCATCGGTAAGTACCACCCTCACGGCGACATCGCGGTCTACGACACCATCGTGCGTATGGCGCAGGACTTCTCGCTGCGCCACATGCTGGTCGATGGTCAGGGCAACTTCGGCTCGGTGGACGGTGACAGCGCCGCCGCCATGCGTTACACGGAAATCCGCCTCTCCAAGATCGCTCATGAAATGCTGGGCGACATCGACAAGGAGACCGTGGACTTCGGCCCCAACTACGACGGCTCCGAGCAGGAGCCGCTGGTGCTGCCAAGCCGCCTGCCTAACCTGCTGGTCAACGGCTCCTCCGGTATTGCCGTGGGTATGGCCACGAATATCCCGCCGCACAACCTCAATGAGGTAGTGGACGGCTGCCTGCATTTGCTGCAGAACCCCGAAGCTTCCATCGACGAGCTGATGGAGATCATTCCCGCGCCCGACTTCCCCACGGCCGGCATCATCTACGGCATCAACGGTGTCAAGGAAGGCTATCGCACCGGCCGTGGCCGCGTGGTGATGCGTGCCAAGTGCCACTTCGAGGACATCGACAAGGGCCAGCGTCAGTCCATCATCGTTGACGAGCTGCCCTACCAGGTCAACAAGAAGACGCTGCAGGAGCGCATGGCCGAGCTGGTGCACGAAAAGAAGATCGAGGGCATCAGCCATATCCAGGACGAGTCGGACAAGTCCGGCATGCGCCTGGTGATCGAATTGAAGCGCGGCGAAGTGCCCGAGGTGGTGCTCAACAACCTCTACAAGCTGACCCAGCTGCAAGACACCTTCGGCATGAACATGGTGGCCCTGGTCAACGGCCAGCCCAAGCTCTGCAACCTGAAGGATCTGATCCAGGTCTTCCTGGAGCACCGCCGCGAAGTGGTGACCCGCCGCACCGTGTTCGAGCTGCGCAAGGCACGCGACCGCGGCCATGTGCTGGAAGGTCTGGCCGTCGCACTGGCCAATATCGACGACTTCATCGCCATCATCCGCAACGCTCCCACACCTCCCGTGGCCAAGGCCGCGCTGATGGAAAAATCCTGGGACAGCAAGCTGGTGCGCGAGATGCTCACCCGCACGCGCACCGACGGCGGCGTGGTCAATGCCGACGACTATCGCCCCGAGGGCCTGGAAGTCGAATTCGGTATGCAGCAAAACGGCCTGTACCGCCTGTCCGAGACCCAGGCCCAGGAAATTCTGCAGATGCGCCTGCAACGCCTGACGGGCCTTGAGCAAGACAAGATCGTGGCCGAGTACAAGGACGTCATGTCGGTCATCGAAGACCTGCTGGACATCCTGGCCAAGCCCGAGCGCGTCTCCATCATCATTGGCGAAGAACTCAACGCCGTGAAGGCCGAGTTCGGTCAGTCCAAGAAGGGCGAGCGTCGCTCCACCGTGGAGTACAGCGCGCAGGACCTGTCCACCGAAGACCTGATCACGCCCACCGACATGGTGGTGACGCTCTCGCACACCGGCTACATCAAGAGCCAGCCCCTGTCCGAGTACCGCTCGCAAAAGCGCGGCGGCCGCGGCAAGCAAGCCACGGCTACCAAGGAAGACGACTGGATCGACCAGCTCTTCATCGCCAACACGCACGACTATCTGCTGTGCTTCTCCAACCGCGGCCGCATGTACTGGCTCAAGGTCTGGGAAGTGCCCTCGGGTTCGCGCGGCTCGCGCGGTCGCCCCATCGTCAACATGTTCCCGCTGCAGGAAGGTGAGAAGATCAACGTGGTGCTGCCGCTGACCGGCGAAAACCGCAGCTTCCCCGAAGATCACTTCGTCTTCATGGCCACCAGCATGGGCACCGTCAAGAAGACGGCGCTGACCGAGTTCAGCAACCCGCGCAAGGCCGGCATCATTGCCGTGGGCCTGGACGAGGGCGACTATCTGATCGGCGCTGCGCTGACCGACGGCAAGCATGATGTGATGCTGTTCAGCGACGGCGGCAAGGCGGTGCGCTTTGACGAGAACGATGTGCGCCCCATGGGCCGCAATGCGCGCGGCGTGCGTGGCATGAACATCGAGGAGCATCAGAACGTGATCGCCATGCTGGTCGCCGAGGCCGACGACGGCACGGGCAATGTGGTGGCCGGCTCGCAAAGCGTGCTGACTGCCACCGAAAACGGCTACGGCAAGCGCACGGCCATCAGCGAATACACGCGCCACGGCCGCGGCACCAAGGGCATGATTGCAATCCAGCAGTCCGAGCGCAACGGCAAGGTTGTGGCCGCCACCCTGGTGGCGCCCGAGGACGAGATCATGCTGATTACCGACACCGGCGTGCTGGTGCGTACCCGGGTGGCGGAAATCCGCGAGCTGGGCCGCGCCACACAGGGCGTGACGCTGATCAACCTGGACGAAGGTGCCAAGCTCATCGGCCTGCAGCGCATCGTCGAAAATGATGCGAACGACAATGCCGGCGAGGACGGCGAAGCCGATGACTCCGGCAGCGCCGGCGCCGAAGGCGCGCCCGAGTCCGGCGACGCCTCCTGATCGGCCAGCCCCGGCTGCCCCGATACGGACCGGACGCCACGGGCATGGCCCCATGCCCGTGGCCCAATGTTTTGATAGCTGAAAGCGCAAGCCAGACAAGCGCTTTCACATGTTTTGAGCGTAAATCTGATGAACCGCCCTTTTAACTTCTCCGCAGGCCCCGCCGCCATCCCTGAAGAAGTGCTGCAAACCGCAGCCGCCGAAATGCTGGACTGGCACGGCTCCGGCATGGGGGTGATGGAAATGAGCCACCGCGGCAAGGAATTCATCAGCATTTACGAAGCCGCCGAAGCCGATCTGCGCGAGCTGCTGGCCGTGCCCGCGCATTTCAAGATCCTCTTCATGCAGGGCGGCGGCATTGCCGAAAACGCCATCGTGCCCATGAATCTGTCGCGCGCCGGCGTGGTGGACTTTGTGGTGACCGGCAGCTGGAGCCAGAAGTCGGCCAAGGAGGCCGCCAAGTACGCCAGCGATGCCAATGTGGCCGCCAGCGCCAAGGACAGCGACTACACCACCATTCCCGCCGCCAGCAGCTGGAATCTGAGCCGCGGCGCCAGCTATGTGCATATCTGCAGCAACGAGACCATTCACGGCGTGGAGTTCCACGAGCTGCCCGACCTCCAGGCCCTGGGCTCGGATGCACCTCTGGTCATAGACTTCTCCTCGCATGTGGCCTCGCGCTCCATCGACTGGAGCCGCGTGGGTCTGGCCTTTGGCGGCGCGCAGAAGAACATCGGCCCCGCCGGCCTGACCATCGTCATCGTGCGCGAAGACCTGCTGGGCCATGCCCTGCCCGTCTGCCCCTCGGCGTTTGATTACAAAACCGTGGCCGACAATGGCAGCATGTACAACACGCCTCCCACCTGGGGCATCTACATGGCCGGCCTGACCTTCCAGTGGCTCAAGCGCCAGACCGAAGGCGGCCTCAGCGGCGTGGCCGCCATGGAAGCGCGCAACATCGCCAAGGCCAAGCTGTTCTATGACTATGTGGACCAGTCCTCGTTCTACGTGAACAAGGTGGCCGCGAACTGCCGCTCGCGCATGAACATTCCGTTCTTCCTTCATGATGAGTCGCGCAACGACGCCTTCCTGGCCGGCGCCAAGCAAGCCGGCCTGCTGCAGCTCAAGGGCCACAAGTCCGTGGGCGGCATGCGTGCCAGTATCTACAACGCCATGCCCATAGCAGGCGTGCAGGCGCTGGTCGACTACATGCGTGACTTCGAGCAACGTCAGGCCTGAGCCCCACCCTTAGCCTTGTAAAAAGATGAGCTGCCACCGCTTGATCTGCAAGTACTTCACCAAGGTATTGGTTTGAATTCCTTGTGCAACAAGCGCCAGCAGCTACGAAATTTGAGAGATTCATGAGCCAAGAACCCCAAGCCAGCCCCGAGCTGTTGTCGCTGCGCAACCAGATCGATTCCCTGGACCGCCAGTTGCTGGAGCTGGTCAACCAGCGCGCCCATGTGGCCGAGCAGGTGGGCGAGCTCAAGAAGAAGGAAGGCTCGGCCTTCTTCCGCCCGGACCGCGTGGCCCAGGTGATCGAGAAGATCAAGTCCAACAACCCCGGCCCGCTCAAGGGCGCGCATGTGGCCGCCATCTGGCGCGAGATCATGTCGGCCTGCCTGGCGCTGGAATCCCCCCAGCGCGTGGCCGTGCTCGGCCCGGCCGGTACCTTCTGCGAGGAAGCGGCGATCCAGTACTTCGGCGGCGCGGCCGACCTGATGTACTGCAACAGCTTCGAGGAAGTCTTTCACGCCACGGCCGCCGGCAGCGCCCAGTACGGCGTGGTGGGCGTGGAGAACTCCAACGAAGGCGTGGTCACGCGCTCGCTGGACATGTTCCTGCACACGCCCTGCCATGTGGTGGGCGAAGTCAGCATGCTGATCCGCCACAATCTGATGCGCACCAGCAACACGCTGGACGGCATCGAGGTTGTGGCCGCCCACCCCCAGGCTCTGGCCCAGTGCCAGGGCTGGCTGTCCAAGCACCTGCCGCATGCCGAACGCCGCCCCGTGGAGAGCAATGCCGAAGGCGCACGCCTGGCGGCCCTGCATCCCAACTGGGCCGGCATTGCCGGTGAGCGCGCAGCCCAGCAGTTCGGCCTGCACATCGTCAGCCACGCGATCCAGGACGATGCCTACAACCGCACGCGTTTTGCCGTCATCTGCCTGCCGCACACGCTGGCCACGGCCGCGCCCAGCGGCAGCGACTGCACCAGCCTGGTGGTCTCGGTGCCCAACACCGCCGGCGCCGTGCATGACCTGCTGGTGCCACTGAAGAAGCATGGCGTCTCGATGACGCGCTTCGAGTCGCGCCCGGCCCGCACCGGCCAATGGGAGTACTACTTCTACATCGACATCGAAGGCCACCCGGCCCAGGCCAATGTGGCCGCCGCCCTGCAAGAGCTCCAGGGCCTGTGCGCGTTCTACAAGGTGCTGGGCACCTACCCGGTGAGCAAGTGATGGCGACTCAGGAATTGCAGCCGTTCGAGCAGCTCGGCTTGATCGGCTGCGGATTGATGGGCGGCTCCTTCGCGCTGGCACTCAAGAAAGCAGGCCTGGTCAAGCGCGTGGTGGGCTACAGCAAATCGCCCTCGACCACCGAACGTGCGCGCCAGATGGGCGTGATCGACGTGGAAGCGCCCTCCGCCCTGCTGGCGGCGGCCGGCGCCGATCTGGTGCTGCTGGCCGTGCCCGTGGCGGCCACCGAGGCCACGCTCAAGTCCATCAAGCATCTGGTCACGCCCCAGATGATGATCATGGACGTGGGCTCCACCAAGGTCGATGTGGTGCAGGCCGCACGTTCGGCGCTGCGCGACCAGATCGGCAGCTTTGTGCCCGCCCACCCCATCACCGGCAAGGAAGTGGCCGGCGTGGAGCACGCCGATGTCAAGCTCTACCAGGGCGCCCAGGTCGTGCTGACCCCTACGGAGCGCACGCTGACAGCGCATCTGGCCAAGGCCCAGGCGCTGTGGCAGGCCCTGGGATGCAAGGTCACGGCCATGTCGCCCGAAGCCCATGACAGCGCACTCGCCACCGTCAGCCACCTGCCCCATCTGCTGGCATTTGCCATGATGCAAAGCGTGCTGAACCAGCCTGGTGCCGACGATATGCTGTCGCTGGCCGGACCCGGCTTTCGCGATTTCACGCGCATAGGCGCCGGCGACCCCAAGCTCTGGCGCGATGTGCTGCTGGCCAACCGCGATCAGGTGCTGGCCCAGTCACGTCAGTTTCGCCAGGCACTGGAGCAGCTCGAAGGGCTGATGCAGGCCAACGACGGCCAGGGACTGCAGGACCGCCTGACCCTGGCCAGTGCCGCACGCGCCGAATGGAGCATGGGCGGCAAGCGAGGCTCTTAAACTAGCGGCGTCGATCTATTCACCCAACCGCCAGAGACACCGGGCAGAGGCAGCCGCGCAGCCCGGGTGTCGAAGCAGCCAGGCTGCACAGGGGGTTACGAGAGTTTTATGTTCACCACCGAATTTCTGGACCTGCCCGCACTGGACTCCGCCAACGGCAGCGTCAGCCTGCCCGGCTCCAAAAGCATCTCCAATCGCGTGCTGCTGCTGGCGGCGCTGAGCCAGGGCACCACCACCATTCACGATCTGCTCGATTCCGACGACACCCGCGTCATGCTGGCCGGACTCAAGCAGTTGGGCTGCAGCATCAGCCCCGATGCCGTCACACCCGGCCAGGCGATTGACGTCACCGGCATCGGGGGTCAGTTGCCCGCCGGCACTGCGGCCACGCTGT
Source organism: Comamonas testosteroni (assembly GCF_014076415.1). Lineage (NCBI taxonomy): Bacteria > Pseudomonadati > Pseudomonadota > Betaproteobacteria > Burkholderiales > Comamonadaceae > Comamonas > Comamonas testosteroni. The sequence continues at coordinate 1,748,863 of NZ_CP043568.1, read as the reverse complement.
TCCTGGGCAATGCCGGCACGGCCATGCGCCCGCTGACTGCGGCGCTGTCGGTGCTGGGCGGCGACTTCGAGATGACGGGCGTGCCCCGCATGTACGAGCGTCCTATCGGCGACCTGGTCGATGCGCTGCGCCAGCTGGGCTGCAAGATCGACTATCTGAAGGACGAAGGCTTTCCGCCCCTGAAGATCGGCCAGCCCGACTTCAGCCAGCTGGGCAGCGAATCCATCAAGGTGCGCGGCGATGTCTCCAGCCAGTTCCTGACCTCGCTGCTGATGGCCCTGCCCCTGCTGGCCAAGGAGCGCGACATCACCATCGAGGTGGTGGGCGAGCTGATCTCCAGGCCCTATATCCACATCACGCTGGAGCTGCTGGCGCGCTTCGGCATTGCCGTAAAGAACGACCGCTGGCAGCGTTTCGTGATCCCCGCAGGCAGCCGCTACCAGTCGCCGGGGGCCATCCATGTGGAGGCTGACGCCTCCTCCGCCAGCTATTTCATCGCACTGGGCGCGATTGCCACCGGCACCACCGATGACGCGGATGCCGACAACGCGCCGCAGCCCAAGAGCATCCGCATTCTGGGTGTGGGCCAGGACTCGATCCAGGGCGATATCCGCTTCATCGAGGCCGCCCAGGCCATGGGCGCACAGATCGAAAGCGGCCCCAACTGGCTGCAGGTCAGCCGTGGCAGCTGGCCTCTGAAGGCCATCGACCTCGATTGCAACCATATTCCCGATGCGGCCATGACGCTGGGCACCATGGCGCTGTATGCAGACGGCGTGACCACGCTGCGCAACATCGCCAGTTGGCGCGTCAAGGAAACCGACCGTATTGCCGCCATGGCGATCGAGCTGCGCAAGCTGGGTGCTTCCGTGGAAGAAGGCGCGGATTACATCCGCATCACTCCCCCGGCCGGCAAGACCGCCTGGAAAGCGGCCAGCATCCACACCTATGACGACCACCGTGTCGCCATGTGCTTCTCTCTGGCGGCCTTCAACCCTGCCAAGCTGCCCGTGCGCATCGAAGACCCCAAATGCGTGGCCAAGACCTTTCCCGACTATTTCGAGGCACTGTTCTCCGTCAGCGAAGCCGAGCGCGAGCATATTCCCGTGATCTGCATCGACGGGCCCACGGCCTCCGGCAAGGGCACGATTGCCGCAGAAGTCGCCAGGACCCTGGGCTACCAGCTGCTGGATTCCGGCGCGCTGTATCGCATCACCGGCCTGGCCGCATCGCGTGCCGGCATGACGCTTGACGAATCGAACGAGGAAACCATTGCCGAAATGGCGCTGGACATGCCCGTGCGCTTCGATGCGCAGCAGCGTGTCTGGCTCGGCGAGGAGGACATCAGTCTGGCCATTCGCAGCGAAGAAGCCGGCATGAACGCCTCGCGCGTCTCGGCCCTGCCCGCCGTGCGCACCGCACTGGTGGATCTGCAGCTCTCCTTCCAGGCCCTGCCCGGGCTGGTGGCCGATGGCCGCGACATGGGTACGGTCATCTTCCCCCACGCTCCGCTCAAGGTCTATTTGTGGGCATCTGCCCAGTGCCGCGCGGAGCGCCGATATAAACAGTTGATTTCCAAAGGAATTTCAGCTAATATGTCCACCCTTTTGGCAGACCTTGAAGCAAGGGACGCGCGCGACATGAATCGCGCCACCGCTCCGCTCAAGCCCGCCGAGGATTCTTTGCAGCTCGACAGCTCCGAGATGACCATTGAAGAAGTGGTTGCCCAGGTATTGTCGTGGTGGCAGGAACGCCAGCCGTTCGGCCGTTCTTGAAATTTCTCGCTTGAAGTTTCCAGGGCAGCCCTGCATCTGGCTTGTTGGCCCTTGATGTCAGGTTCTCGCAGACCGCGAGCCGGCAGCAAGGTTGTTAACCTTTAACCCCCGTGGGCCTCAAACCCACAACCTCCGCAGTCAGTCTTAAAAACGCTTGGCAATGGTGCCGACGGAAACCTGATTGCGGGCAAGGAACTACATGTCTGAATCTTTTGCCGCCCTTTTTGAAGAGTCGTTGACACGCACCGAAATGCGTCCTGGCGAAGTTATCACCGCTGAAGTCGTGCGCGTTGAGCACAACTTCGTGGTGGTGAACGCCGGCCTGAAGTCGGAAGCCTACGTGCCCCTCGACGAGTTCAAGAACGACCAGGGCGAAGTCGAAGTCCAAGTGGGTGACTTCGTGTCCGTGGCCATCGGCTCCATCGAAAACGGCTACGGCGACACCATCCTGTCTCGTGACACCGCCAAGCGTCTGGCTTCCTGGCTGTCGCTGGAAAAGGCTCTGGAATCCGGCGAATTCGTGACCGGCACCACTTCCGGCAAGGTCAAGGGCGGCCTGACCGTTCTGGTCAACGGCATCCGCGCCTTCCTGCCCGGTTCGCTGATCGACACACGTCCCATCAAGGACCTGACTCCCTACGAAAACAAGACCCTGGAATTCAAGGTCATCAAGCTGGATCGCAAGCGCAACAACGTGGTGCTGTCGCGCCGCGCTGTGGTGGAAGCCTCCATGGGCGAAGAGCGCGCCAAGCTGATGGAAACCCTGAAGGAAGGCGCTATCGTTCAGGGCGTGGTCAAGAACATCACCGAATACGGTGCGTTCGTGGACCTGGGCGGCATCGACGGCCTGCTGCACATCACCGACATGGCATGGCGCCGTGTGCGTCACCCCTCCGAAGTGGTGACTGCCGGCCAGGAAATCACTGCCAAGATCCTGAAGTTCGACACCGAAAAGAACCGCGTGTCCCTGGGTCTGAAGCAAATGGGCGACGATCCCTGGATGGGCGTGGCTCGCCGCTACCCCTCCGCCACCCGTCTGTTCGGCAAGGTCACCAACATTGCCGACTACGGCGCATTCGTGGAACTGGAACCCGGCATCGAAGGCCTGGTGCACGTTTCCGAAATGGACTGGACCAACAAGAACATTGCTCCCACCAAGCTCGTGTCCCTGGGCGACGAAGTGGAAGTCATGGTTCTGGAAATCGACGAAGACAAGCGTCGCATCTCCCTGGGCATGAAGCAGTGCAAGGCTAACCCCTGGCAAGAATTCGCCCAGAACACCAAGCGCGGCGACCGCGTGAAGGGCCCCATCAAGTCCATCACCGACTTCGGCGTGTTCGTGGGTCTGGCTGCCGGTATCGACGGCCTGGTGCACCTGTCCGACCTGTCGTGGAACGAAGCCGGCGAAGCTGCCGTTCGTAACTACAAGAAGGGTCAAGAAGTCGAAGCCATCGTGCTGGCCGTGGACGTTGAGCGCGAGCGCATCTCCCTGGGCATCAAGCAGCTGGACAGCGACCCCTTCACGACCTTCGTGACCGTGAACGACAAGGGCCAGGTTGTGACCGGCAAGGTCAAGACTGTGGACGCCAAGGGCGCTGAAATCGACCTGGGTGAAGACATCATCGGCTACCTGCGCGCTTCCGAAATCTCGCAAGACCGCGTGGAAGATGCTCGTTCCGTCCTGAAGGAAGGCGACGAAGTCACTGCCGTGGTGGTGAACGTGGATCGCAAGAGCCGCAACATCCAGCTGTCCATCAAGCAAAAGGATCACGCTGAGCAGCAAGTCGCCATGGCTTCCCTGTCGGCTCAGTCCTCCAAGGAAAACGCTGGTACCACCAGCCTGGGCGCTCTGCTGCGTGCCAAGCTGGACGCTGACAAGTAAATCTTGCATCAGCCGGTCAGCCAGCTTGCCTGACTGACCGCCAAGCGTCAAAGACAACGGGCGCCCTGTGCGCCCGTTGTTGTTTTCAACCTAGAGCCTCCGCCACCCGATGACCCGATCCGATCTCGTCGAAGAACTTGCCGCCCAATTTGGCCAACTCAACCAACGTGATGCCGAGCAGGCCGTCAAAACCATTCTGGATGCCGTCAGCGATGCCCTGGTGCGCGGTCACCGTATTGAAATTCGCGGCTTTGGCAGCTTTGCCATCAATCACCGCCAGCCCCGCATAGGCCGCAACCCCCGCTCCGGCGAGTCCGTTCAGGTTCCTTCCAAGCGCGTTCCCCATTTCAAGCCAGGCAAGGCCCTGCGCGAAGCCGTGGACAATCTCAAGGCCGAAGACTCCGCTGCCCAGCAGCCGCAGACCGCCTGAAGTCCATGGGCACCGTCAGCCACCTCAGGACTGACCACGCCGTACGTTTGCCAGTCCGCGCATGGGCTGGCCTAAAATCTTCCCGTCACACAAGGCGCATAAAGGGAAGCATGAAATACCTGCTGTGGCTGCTCAAGGCAGCCATTTTTTTCACTCTGTTCGCATTCGCACTCAACAACCAGCAAGACGCGACCGTGCATTTCTTCTTTGGCACGGCCTGGACAGCACCTCTGGTGCTGGTGGTTCTGGCGGCCTTTGCGCTGGGTCTTTTTGTCGGGGTGCTGGGCATGGTGCCACGCTGGCTCAAGCATCGCAGCGCAGCGCGCGAGGCACAGGCCACGCAACAGCCGCCGAACACCGCAGGCAACGCCACCAGTGCAGCACCTGCGATGAAGGAACAGAACTCTTCTTCGATCATTGCGCCGGGCGACGTGCATGGAATTTAATCTGACTTGGATCTTGCTGGGCCTGCCTGCGGCCTTTGTGCTGGGCTGGCTGGCCTCCCGCTGGGATTTGCGCCAGGTGCGTGCCGACAACCGCCAGGCTCCCAAGGCGTACTTCAAGGGTCTGAACTTTCTGCTCAACGAGCAGCAGGACAAGGCCATCGATGCCTTTATCGAGGCCGTACAGAACGACCCCGACACCACCGAACTGCACTTTGCACTGGGCAATCTGTTTCGCCGCCGCGGCGAATACAACCGTGCGGTGCGCGTCCACGAGCATCTGCTCAGCCGCGCCGACCTCACCCGCCCCGACCGGGACCGTGCCCAGCATGCACTGGCACAGGACTTTCTCAAGGCCGGCCTGCTGGACCGCGCCGAGGAGGCCCTGAACCGCCTGGAAGGCACGCAGTACGAAGGCGAGGCACGCCTGGCGCTGCTGGCCATTTACGAGCGCTCGCGCGACTGGGGCCAGGCAGCGGCCATCGTGCGCAAGATGCAGGCCGCAGGCCAGGGAGACTTCAGCACCCGGCTGGCCCATTACCTTTGCGAAGACGCGCAATCTCAGGTGGCCCACGGCCAGCTCGACAAGGCTTTTGCACAGCTGCAGCAGGCTCTGGAGACTGCGCCGCAAGCTCCGCGCCCCCGACTGGAGCTGGCCCAGCTCCAGCATCGACAGGGCCAATCCGCGCAGGCTTTGTCAAGCCTTCAGGCGCTGGCACAGAACAGCCCTGCGGCCCTGCCCCTGGCGGCCAGCCTGCTGGTGGAAGTGGCCGAGGCAACGGGTGCGCTAAGCGAGGCCCACAATCTGCTGCTCAAGCACTATGAGCAAGCACCGTCGCTGGACCTGTTGCAGGCACTGGTCGCCATCGATCAGAAAAGCGGGGATGCGGAAGCCCCCGGCCGCCAGCGCCTGGTCAAGCATCTGGAGCATGAGTCGTCCCTGGTGGCGGCCGCCCAATGGCTGGAAGGCGAGACCCTGACCGAAGAGCAGTACCATGCCACCGTGCAGAAGGCGCTGAACCATGCCACCAAGCCCCTGACCCGCTACCGCTGTGCGGCCTGCGGATTTGAAGCCCGCACCCATTTCTGGCATTGCCCCGGCTGCCAAAGCTGGGACAGCTACCCTGCACGCAGAGTCGAAGAGCTGTAAGCACCTCTCAAAGAAAAAAGAGCGCCTAAGGCGCTCTTTTTTATGCATGCAGCCGGGCAGGCTAATGTGCCTCCCACTCATCCGTCGGCATATCCTGCTTGCCGATCAACCAGGGCAGGCGCGAGGACACTCCGACCAGCCCCCCCACTGCCCAGAACAGGGCAGAGACTCCGACCACCGTGCCAAGCGAGCCGAACAGCACTGGCATCAGCACGCTGGAGCCGTTGATGGCCATCATGCGCAATCCCAGCGCCTCACCATGGCGCTCGGGTGGAGTGATTTGATGAATCATGCTCATCACCATGGGCTGCACCGATCCCAGCACCACGCCCAGCAAGACCGAACAGGCACCCATGGTCCAGGCACCGGGCATGAAGGGATAGGCGATGAACAGGGCGCAGGCGGCAACCATGGCACCCAGCACCACTTGCGATTCGGCCAGATGGCGCGTGATGATGGGCATCAGCATGCGGATCACAGCCGCAGCAATGGCGAAGGCACCCAGGATGCTGCCGATCACCGAGGCAGGCAGTCCGCGCTCGTGACCCAGAATGGGCACGACAAAGGTATGCACGTCCCAGCAGGAGGAAAGCGCCCAGTTCAGCAGCAACAAGCGCCTGAAGCCCCGGTTCTGAACCAGATCCCAGGCCGTTGCCTTCTGGTTCGCACCCTCGGTCTGCAAAGCCGGCAGCTCCTGCACCGTCCTTGCCCAGAACCAGGCCGCCAGAGGCATCAGGGTCAGCAGCAGGAAGGCAGCCCTGAAGCCAGTGGTGCTGGCCGCTTCGCCGCCTGCGTAGTCAATCAGCAGCCCGGCTGCAAACGGCCCCAGGAAGTTGGAAATGGCCGGGCCAATCGCCAGCCAGCTGAAGACCTTGCGCAGCTCGTCCTTGTTGTGCGCCATGCGCCCCACATGGCGCTGCAGGGCGATCAGTGCCATGCCTGCTGCACCGCCCGTCAGCAGCGCACTCAGACACAGTACCGGATAAAGCGGGAACAGCACCGCCACTCCCGCTCCGGAACATGCGGCCACCACACTGATGATGAGCGGGCGCTTGAGCCCGTGACGGTCCGCAAAGCGCCCCGCGGGCAGGGACAGAAACACCTGGGTCAGCGCAAACAGCGCCAGCAGCATGCCGACCGCAGCCGCGCTATAGCCCTCCTTGAGTGCCAGCAGCGGCGTGGCCATGCGCATTCCGGTCATGGTGCCGTGGATACAGACTTGCGCAAGAATCAGGCGCAGCAGGGCCGCGTTCATTCCTGGTCCTCGGCGGCAGGCTGATCACCCTCAGCCGACGCAGCCGGAAACAGGGGCTGGCCCTGCCCGTCTCCATTCGGCAGCTCCTGCACATTACGCAAATGGCGCTGAATGGCGCGCGTGCGCACACCCACCTGATCGAACTTGCGCGCGGCGGCATCGATGGACTTGCGCGTCGCCTCCACCACCTCGCCGAACTTGCCGAACTCGGTCTTGACCTGACCGAGCACGCCCCAGACTTCGGAGGAGCGCTTTTCGATCGCCAGCGTCTTGAAGCCCATCTGCAGGCTGCTGAGCATGGCGGCCAGATTCGCGGGGCCGGTAATCACAATGCGATGCTCGTTCTGCAGCGCCTCGACCAGCCCCGGACGGCGCAGCACCTCGGCAAACAAGCCCTCGGTGGGCAGGTACATGACGGCAAAGTCCGTGGTGTGTGGCGGTGCGATGTACTTGCTCGCGATCTTCCTGGCCTCGCCGCGAATCGATGTCTCGAAGGCATTGCCTGCAGCGGCAATAGCCACCCTGTCGGCACTGTCCTGGGCATCCTGCAGGCGCTGGTAATGCTCGACAGGGTATTTGGCATCGATGGGCAGCCAGACGGGCTGCTCGTCGTTGCGGCCCGGCAGCCGGATGGCGAACTCGACCAGCTCATCGCTGTCAGGCACGGTCTTGACGTTTCTCGCGTACTGCTCGGGCGTGAGCACATTGTCGATGATGCTGCCCAGCTGCAGCTCACCCCAGGTGCCGCGCGACTTCACATTGGTCATCACGCGCTTGAGATCGCCCACGCTGCCCGCCAGGGTCTGCATCTCGCCCAGGCCCTTGTGCACCTGCTCCAGCCGGTCGCTGACCAGCTTGAAGGACTCGCCCAGACGCTGCTCCAGCGTGGCATGCAGTTTTTCATCGACAGTGCGGCGCATCTCGTCGAGCTTGAGGGCGTTGTCGCTCTGAATCGTGGCCAGCCGCTCGTTGAGCGTTGCGCGCAGCTGCTCGGCCGTGGTCTGCTGGCCCTGTGCGAGCGCAGCCAGCTGCTGGCTCACCGCATCCTGCAACACGGCAAACTGATGGCGCAGTTGCTCGCCATTGCTTCCCAGCTGATCCTTGAGCGCAGCCCCCATATTGGTACTCATATGCGTGAGCTGCTGCTGGATATCGCCCTTGAGCGAATCCAGCGTGCCACGCGTCGTCTCGGCCAGGGCCTCGAAGCGCTGCTGGACATGGACTGCCTGCTCTGCACTGCTCTGGGCCAGTGCCGCGCGGGCTTGCTGGCTGTCGCCCGTCAGCCGCTGCGCAAGCTGGGCAACGTCTTCGCGAAAGGATGCCAGCGCCGTCGCCTGCTCGCGCCGCGCGGCCAATGCATCTTGCTGGGCCTGAGCCAACTGGGTCTGTACATGCTGGGTGACACGGTCCAGGGCTCCGTCGCTCTTGGCCACCGTCATCTGGGTACTTTGGCTGCTGCGCTCAAGCTGCTGCAGCCTGACATCCAGCGCCTGCAATCCCTGCAGCAGTTGGGCTTGCAGCCTCATCGCATCAGGGCCAAGAGCAAGTTCCGTCTGACGGCGCAGCCCCTGCAGCCACCACAGCAGCACCAGAAGCAGGCCCACCATCAATACGGCCAGCGCCGCCAGCCCAAGCCACCACGTAGTCACTGTCTTGCCACGCCTTTCGCACTCTTTTTTTCATAGCTGCAGCGCTTATCAGCAAAGCGCTACAGACCTATTCATTGAATTTCCGCCATGGGCATTGCAGACTGAAGTTTGCAAGCACTAGCGCGCAGGCAAATTATCAGTCCTCAGAGCCACGAAAAATTCAATGCAGTCAAAAGTGCTGCTCCCGGTTGCAGCCTTGGTGACAGCGAGGCTGCAATCGGTTGACGCAAGAATCAGGCGTCGGGGCCCACTTGCTGGGCAATGGCCATGGCGAACTTGCCGCCGCCCACGGACCAGTCGGAATAGTCGTTTTCGTGTGTGAAGACGAACACATCGCTGGGTGCGACGTCCGCATCTTTTTCCAGATTGGCGGCGATGTTGGCATACAGCGCGCGCTTCATGGCATCGCTGCGCCCACGGCGCATGGTGATCTCCACCACCACTACGCGGTCCGAGCGCTTGTAGCCGTTGAAAGTGCGGCTGAAGAAAAACTTCTGCTCGTCATAGTCGTCAACCATGTTGAACAGCTCATCGGCTGGCATGCCGATGCCGTCGATCAGGGCCTGATGAATACCGTTGACGATGGCCTGGCGCTGGGCAGGCGTGGTGTCCTTATGGACGCTGGTGCGGATAAAAGGCATTGCTGTCTCGCTTGATATAAAAAAGCCCGCTGTGCGCACAGACGCCAAGCGGGCAGAAATTATCAAAGCCGACAACGCACTCAGAGCACGCATCCGCCCTCAAACTGATGTGACGAGAGCCGACCTAATGAAGATGCATCAGCCAAGCTGATTGACAGGTGTCAGCGGCCCCTTGCCAGCCAGAAAGGAGATCAGATTGTCCGCCGCCAGCCCGGCCATGGCCGTACGCGTGCCCTTGGTCGCGCTGGCGATATGGGGTGTCAGCACCACATTCGGCACTGTCAGCAGATCGGGGTGCACGGCCGGTTCGCCTTCGAACACATCCAGCCCCGCTGCGGCAATGCGCCCATCTTTCAGTGCCTGGGCCAGAGCCGCATCATCGACGATGCCGCCGCGCGCAATATTGATCAGCGTGGCCGTGGGCTTCATCCGGGCAATTTCTGCCGCGCCAATGGTATGGCGGTTTTCGGGAGTGAACGGCAGCACCAGCATCAGGTGGTCTGCACGTTCGAGCAACTCCTGCTTGCCGACATAGCTGGCCTTGCACTCGGCTTCCAGCGCAGCATCCAGACGCGAGCGGTTGTGATAGATCACCTGCATGCCAAAGCCGTAGGCCGCACGACGCGCAATTGCCTGACCGATGCGCCCCATGCCCAGGATGCCCAGCGTGCTGCCATGCACCTCGGCACCGGCGAACAGGTCGTAATGCCAGTCCTTCCAGAGCCCTGCCCGCAGATAGTGCTCGCTCTCGGTAATGCGGCGCGCCGTGGCCATCAGCAGGGCAAAGCCGAAATCGGCCGTGGTCTCGGTCAGCACATCGGGGGCATTCGTGCCCTGCACGCCCGCGGCCGTCATCGCGGGCACGTCGAAATTGTTGTAACCCACCGCCATATTGGCCACGATCTTGAGCTGCGGACAAGCGGTCAGCAACTCGGCATCGATGCGCTGCGAACCCGTGGTCAGCACGCCATCCTTGCCCTGCAACTGCTGAGCCAGCTCCGCTGGCGACCAGACCACATCGTCCTGATTGGACTGCACTTCAAAGTGCTGCTGCAGCCGCTGCACCACCTCGGGTGAGATGGCACGGGCGATCAGAATGCGAGGCTTGTTGCTCATCGATGTTTCCTCTTCAAGTTATGGATGATGGCGGCGCACCGCAGCCCTGAAAGCCATGCGTGGCTTAAAGAAACCAAATCCAGGTAATCAAAACCAGCAGCGGCACCAGCACGCAGACCGACCAGATCATGTAGCCGAAAAAGCCCGGCATCTTCACGCCACGATCTTCGGCAATCGCCTTGACCATGAGGTTAGGCGCATTGCCGATATATGTATTCGCCCCCATGAACACGGCTCCGGCAGAAATGGCGGTCAGCGTCAGCGCCATATCGGTCATCAGATGCCCGGGGTCGCCACCAGCGGTATTGAAGAACACCAGATAGGTCGGCGCGTTGTCCAGGAAGGAGGACAGCAGACCCGTAGCCCAGAAATACATGGCCGGGTTGGGCGTGCCATCGGCATTGGTGACTGCTCGCACCACGGCGCCGAACGGGCCATCGACACCGGCCTTGAGCATGGCGATGACGGGAATGATGGTCAGGAAAATACCTGCAAACAGCTTGGCCACTTCCTGCATGGGCCCCCAGCCGAACTCATTGGCACGATGCACACGCGCGGGAGTGAGCTTGAGCGAAAGCAGAACCACGGCAAGCAAACCCAGATCGCGCACTAGACCGGGCAGGCCCACATGGGTCCCGGCGATCTCGATACCCGCAGGGGTGCGCCAGATGCCGCTGACCAGCACCAGCGCCACCACCACTGCCAGCAGAACAAAGTTCACGCGGCCATCAAAGCCCAGACGGCTTGGTGCACCGGTCACGTCCATGCTGGGTGTGGGATCGGGCAGATCGGTCTCGCCCTTTTCCCCCATCAGCTTGCGGTCTATCGCATAAAAAACGGCCAGCAGCGCCAGCGTGAGGAACAGCATCTGAGCCCAGATATGACGCACTGTCCAGAAAAAGTCCACGCCCTTCAAGAAGCCCAGAAACAACGGCGGATCACCCAGTGGCGTCAGCGCGCCACCGGCGTTCGAGACGATAAAGATGAAAAACACCACCACATGGGCCTGATGACGTCGGTTGTCGTTGGCGCGCAGCAAGGGGCGTATCAGCAGCATGGAAGCCCCCGTCGTGCCCATGAAGCTGGCCAGCACCGCACCGATAGCCAGGATGGAGGTATTCAACCCCGGCGAACCACGCAGATTGCCGCGCACATAGATGCCTCCAGCCACCGTGTACAAGGCAGTCAGCAGGATCACGAACGGCAGATACTCGGCCAGCAAGGCGTGCACCAGATTCACGCCCGCCGCACCCAAGCCATAGACCAGCGCAAAAGGCAGCAGGAAGGCCAGCGCCCAGCCGGCAGTGACCCTGCCGAAATGGTGATGCCAGAATTGCGGCAACAGCAGCGGCATCAGCGCAATCGACAGCAGCATGCCCACAAACGGCAGGCCCCAGGCCACGGACATGGCTGCGCCGTCAATGTCTGCGGCCTGCGCGGTGGCCGCGGCTAGAGTCAGCAGCGTGGCCGCTGCGACTTTCATCCAAGATTTGCTGTTCAAACGCCCATCCTCTCTACTCTTTGCCGTGCAACAGGCACAACTCCCGCCAATGTTTCTTGATTTCTATGCCTGCGAAACCGGCTCCGGCGCTGCAATGCTGAACACCTGGCGCAGATAGGCCAGGTATTTTTCATCGTCACACATGCTCTTGCCCGGTGTGTCCGATAGCTTTGCCACCGGCTGGCCGTTGCAGCGCGTCATCTTGATCACGATCTGCAAGGGCACATGCTCGGGGGGATTGCCCAGATCGTTGGTCAAGTTGGTGCCGATGCCAAAAGCCAGTTGACAGCGGCCGTTGAAGCGCTCGAACAGCCCGATGGTTTTAGGGATGGTCAACCCATCGCTGAAGATCAGCACCTTGCTCAGCGGATCAATTTTGTTGGCCTTGTAATGCGCGATCAGGCGCTCACCCCAGTCAAACGGGTCGCCGCTGTCATGGCGCGCGCCGTCAAACAGCTTGCAAAAGTAAAGATCGAAATCACGCAGAAAGGCCGACATGCCATAGACGTCGGACAGCGCAATACCCAGATCGCCCCGGTACTCGCGCGCCCAGGACTCGAAGCCGAAGATCTGGCTGTCGCGCAGGCGTGGGCCCAGCGACTGGCAGGCCTGCAGATATTCATGGGCCAGCGTGCCCAGCGGAATCAGGCCCAGCTTCATTGCATACAGCACATTGCTGGTGCCCGCCAACTGCCCCTTGCGCTGGCCGTTGATGCGTGCGGCCCCCGAGTGACCCAGCCTGGCGCAGAGCACCCGCAGCACCTCTTCATGCCAGGCCCTGGAAAAGCGCCGGCGCGTGCCGTAATCGGCTATCTTGAGCGACTCAAGGCCAGGCGCCTGCAACAGCTCGATCTTCTCGTCCAGGCGCTTGCGTCCTTCCAGGAAGTTGGGCACCGGCTGGGTATTGCGGAAATACACCTCGTTGACGATGGCCAGCACCGGGATCTCGAACAAGATGGTGTGCAGCCAAGGACCCTGGATGGTGATGTCGATTTCGCCGCTGGCCAGAGGCGTGACCGTGATGTATTTGTCGTTGAGCTGGAACAGACTCAGGAAATCGACAAAATCGCTCTTGATGAAACGCAGCGAACTCAGATAGGCCAGCTCGGCATCCTGAAAGCGCAGCTTGCACAGAGAACGGATCTCTTCGCGGATTTCATTGACGTACGGAGCCAGCTGCACGCCCGGGTTGCGGCATTTGAAACGGTACTCCACCTGCGCACCCGGAAACTGATGCAGCACCACCTGCATCATCGTGAATTTGTACAGGTCGGTGTCTAGCAGACTGGTGATGATCATGGACGACGGTGGGCCTGGCGGTCCGTTCAGTCATGGAACAAGGCTGGCTCAAAACACAGGCTGCGCCAGCCTCAACAGAGAGTGACGAGTGTAGGCGATTCCATACCCTGCACCGTACTCGCTGCCCCTAAGCGCTTCTTGCAGATGCCGGCTTCGGATCTACCGCCAGATATATCAATCAGATCAGACTCAAACCTTTGATACACATACGCAAGAAGCTATCGTTTTGCTATTTACCCGCCGGCTCTGCACGCAGCAGTGGCTGCAGTGCCACACGTAAGGGCTCGGGCAAAGGCACGGGCCGACGCGCCTGTCTGTCGACATAGACGTGCACAAAATGGCCTGCTGCAGCCGACTGGCTCGCGCCCTTGGCAAACAAACCCACTTCGTAGCGCACGCTCGAGCTACCCAGATGGGCCACGCGAATACCCGCCTCCACCACTTGCGGGAAGGCCAGCGAGGCAAAGTAATTGCACTGGGTCTCTATCACCAGGCCAATCGTCTGCCCGTCATGGATATTCAACGCGCCCTGCTCTATCAGATACGCATTGACCGCCGTATCAAACCAGCTGTAGTAGATGACGTTGTTCACATGGCCGTAGACATCGTTGTCCGACCAGCGAGTGCTGATTTCACGAAACACAGGATAGGAGTCGCGGGCCTGCGGCTGGGCGCGCAAAGGCTTGCCATGAGATAACGATGCAGTCATGCAGTCATTTTGCAGAGCCGCCCCGGCGGCGCCAGCACCATCGTGACAGGGCTTGCAGCCCATCACTCACCAACACATGGCGCACCGCACAAAGAAAACGCGTTCATTTAATTTTGTCAGTTATCAGACATAACAAAGTCTTTTAAAAATCAGATACTTATCAAAAACGAAGAGTCATCAATCTTTTTTGCTGCAGCGCAACAAATTAAGCTTGCATTGCCACAAATTCTCTTTCACAATGCACCCATGCTGCACTGCAACATACGACTGGCAAAGATAGCGGTCATGTCAGAGCAGACGTTTCCTCCGGTCCGATCCCTTCGTTAGATCCGTAATTTTGGAGAATTGCCATGAGCCTGACCCCTGACCAAATCCTGAGCGCACAAAAAGCCCACTTCGAGACACTGTTCGGCCTGACCAGCAAAGCTTTCGAAGGCGTGGAAAAGTTGGTGGAACTGAACGTCACCGCTTCGCGCGCTGCACTGGCCGAAGCTGCCCAGCACACCCAGGCCGTGCTCAGCGTCAAGGACGCTCAGGAACTGCTGACTCTGCAAGCAGGTCTGTTCCAGCCGCTGGCCGAGAAAACCGCTTCCTACAGCCGCCACCTGTACGACATCGCCAGCAACACTGCCGGCGAATTCAACAAGACGCTGGAAGCCCAGTCCACCGAAGCTCGCAAGAACTTCAATGCCCTGCTGGACAACACGACCAAGAATGCTCCTGCCGGCTCCGAATCCGCTGTTGCCATGGTCAAGAGTGCAGTCTCTGCCGCCAACAACGCCTTCGAATCCGTGCAAAAGGCGGTGAAGCAAGCCTCCGACATGGCTGAAGCCAATTTCAACGCAGCCACCAAGACAGCAACCGAAGCCGTCAAGGCCACGACCGCTGCCAAACGTTAAGAACATGGTTATTGACATGCTTGGCAAAGCCTAGGGTTTACCCTATAATCACCAGCATGTCAGGTCGGCATGCATTGATGTGGATGCCGGCCTTGCGCAAGTTGTCTCCTTGGATCCTCCTGAAACCCCCGTTTCATGGATCCCTTCAAAGCCCAATCTTCCCGATTGGGCTTTTTTTTATGCGCGCTTTCCTCAGGTCGCCAGTTCCTGCACTCTGTGCATAATTGACGTTTACGTCAACGTCAATAGACATCGAACAAGGAGACAGTTCATGCAGATTCAGGATCGCGTATTCATCGTGACCGGCGGCGCTTCAGGCCTGGGCGAAGGTACGGCGCGCATGCTGGCCGCCAACGGCGGCAAGGTCGTGATTGCCGACATGAATGCAGAGCGCGGCGAGGCCGTAGCCAGTGAGATCGGTGGCGCCTATCTGCGCTGCGATGTCAGCAATGAGGCCGATGGTCAGGCCGTGGTTGCCAAGGCCACCAGCCTGGGCAAACTCGCTGGACTGATCAACTGCGCCGGTATTGCACCGGCCGAGAAAACCGTAGGCAAGAGCGGCCCGCACAGCCTGGGCGTCTATACCAAGACCATCATGGTCAACCTGGTCGGCACCTTCAACATGATTCGCCTTGCGGCGGACGCCATGAGCAAGAACGAACCAGAGCCGACCGGCGAGCGAGGCGTGCTGATTTCTACCGCCAGCGTCGCTGCCTATGACGGTCAGATCGGCCAGGCAGCCTACTCTGCATCCAAGGGCGGCGTGGTCGGCATGACCTTGCCCATTGCTCGCGATCTGGCTCGCAGCGGCATTCGCAATATGACGATTGCTCCCGGCATCTTCGGCACTCCCATGCTTTTCACCATGCCCCAGGAAGTTCAGGATGCACTGGCCGCCAGCGTGCCCTTCCCCAGTCGCCTGGGCAAGCCCGAGGACTACGCCAAGCTGGTCAAGCAGATCCTGGAAAACGACATGCTCAACGGCGAAGTCATCCGCCTGGACGGAGCCATTCGCATGGCCCCGAAATAATGGACAAATCAAAGGCCTTGCCGCAAGGCCTTTTTTCCGAATCCCTGGCAAAAAAAAGCCGCAACCAATTGCTTGATTGCGGCTTTTTGAATCTGGCGGAGTGGACGGGACTCGAACCCGCGACCCCCGGCGTGACAGGCCGGTATTCTAACCAACTGAACTACCACTCCTGGCAGGAAGCTTTGCTACACATTGTATAGCTGCAAGCGCTTCAAACTTGGCGACCCTACGGGGATTCGAACCCCGGTACTCACCGTGAAAGGGTGATGTCCTAGGCCTCTAGACGATAGGGTCAATTCCTAGAACGATTCGAGTCTTGCGACTCGCCGTCAAAATTTTGGTGGAGGTAAACGGGATCGAACCGATGACCTCTTGCATGCCATGCAAGCGCTCTCCCAGCTGAGCTATACCCCCTTTGAAGCAATGAAACAGTGTTTCTCTGCTGCAATGCAAAAATTGTAGCACAGGGTTTTCTCCGATTTCCCCAAATCACCAAGAATTTGCCGAAAGCATAAAAAAGGGATGCAGAGCGCATCCCTTTTTCCATCAGTACTGAAGCAAGATCAGCTCACTACACCGCCGTCGCGGATGCGATGCATTTCACCGATATCCACGGTCCAGACCAGACCATCGCCAATCTGTCCGGTGCGGCAGGCGGTGACGATTGCTTCGCGAATCGCCCCCACCATGGACTCCTCCACGATTACGCAGACCATGAGCTTGTCCGAAAAATCGGTCAGCTCATCCTTGACCGTGCGCTTGTCCACGGCTGCGGGGGCCGTAAAGCCCTCGGCCTTGAAAATCGTCACACCGGGAAAATTCGGAATCGCACGCAGCTCGGTGCGCAGACGCTCCAGCCGGCTGGGACGCACGATGGCGCGGATTTCTTTCATCGTCATCGGATCACTCCTTTCTCAAATCAAGCCTCGGTCGGCTTCTCGTCAAACCAGCGGTACAGCGTGGGCAGCACCACCAAGGTCAGCAGGGTCGAGGTAATCAGACCACCAATCACGACAATGGCCAACGGACGCTGAACTTCGGAGCCCGGACCTGTCGCAAACAGGAAAGGCACCAGGCCCAGCAAAGCCACGGTTGCAGTCATCATCACCGGACGGAAACGCTGTGTACAGCCTTCACGCACGGCCTCGGCTACTTCCATCCCTTCCTGACGCAGGTGACGGATGCTGGAGACCAGCACCACGCCATTGAGCACGGCAATACCCCACAGGGCGATAAAGCCCACGGATGCCGGCACGCTCACATATTCACCTGTAACGAACAAACCGATCAGGCCGCCAATCGAAGCGAAGGGCAGTACCAGAATGATCAGGCTTGCCAGCTTGATGGAGTTGAACAGCAGGAACAGCAGGAAGAAGATGGCTACGATGGTCAGCGGCACGATCACCTGCAGCGTGCCCATGGCGCGCTCCATGTTCTCGAACTGGCCGCCGAACTTGAAGTAGTAGCCGTCGGGCAGCTTGACTTCCTTCTCCAGGCGCTGTTCGACCTCGGACACAAAGCCCGCAAGGTCACGCCCTTCGACATTGGCGCCCACAACCACACGACGCTTGCCGCCCTCACGGCTGATCTGCGCCGGGCCGTCCACCAGTTCGATCCGGGCCAGGCTGCTCAGCGGCACTTGCGCGCCGGCGGCAGTGGTCAGCAAGGTCGCCCCAATGGCTTCCGGGGAACCCCGGTAAGACTCGGGGAAACGCACCACGACCGAATAGCGACGCTCCCCTTCGTACAAGGTCGTAACGTCCTTGCCGCCAATGGCTGACTCCAGCAGGCTTTGTACATCGGCCACATTCAGGCCGTGGCGGGCAATCGCCTTGCGGTCGATGTCCACCGTCAGAGCCTGCTGACCCGAGAGCCGTTCGATACGAATATCGGTGCTGCCGGAGACGCTTTTCAGAATGCGCGCCACCTGCTCGGATACATCCTTGAGATCGTCCAGTTCATCACCAAACACCTTGACGGCCAGTTGCGAGCGCACGCCGGTCACCATCTCATCCACACGCTCGGAGATGGGTTGGGACAGCACGATCTGCACACCGGGAATCTTGGACAGACGCTGACGGATGTCTTCGTCGATCTCGTCCTGGGTACGCTCGGATTCGGGGTCAAGCAGCACGATGGGATCGGACTCGTTGGGACCTGCCGGGTCGGCTGGCGATTCGCCGCGTCCCAGTTTGGACACCACGGACTTCACGCCGGGCACCTGCGCCACTTCCTTCATGGCAGCCATTTCCATGCGAATGGATTCATCCAGGGAAATGCTGGGCACGCGGTTGATCTGCGGTGTCAGCGCACCTTCCTTCATGGTCGGCATGAAAGACTTGCCCAGGAACGGGAACAGGCCCAGCGATCCGATCAGCAAAGCCACGGCCACAGCCAGCGTCAGGCGGTTGCGTGCAGTCGCACCATCAAGCAGACGCAGATAGTGGCGCTTGAGGAAGCCAATCAGCTTGGTATCGTGATCGGCGCCACCCTTGAGGAAGTAGGAGCACAGCACAGGCGACAGGAACAGCGACACGGCCAGCGAGATCGCCAGAGCCATGGCAATGGTCAGCGCCAGCGGGCCGAACATCTTGCCTTCAATACCTTGCAGCGTCATCAGCGGCAGGAACACCAAGATGATGATGGCAATACCGAAGATGGTGGGTGTAGCAACTTCCACGGTCGCCGACAGCACGGTGCGAATACGTTCACCGCGCGAATTGCCCGCCTGTCCCAGTTTGTGGAAAACGTTTTCCACCACCACCACGGTCGCATCCACCATCAGGCCGATGGCAATGGCCAGCCCCCCCAAAGACATCAGATTGGCCGAAATGCCATATTTGTTCATCAGTATGAAGGTACTCAGCGGCGTGATGATCAGCGTCGCCACGACAATCAGACTGGATCGCACATCCCCCAGGAAGATGAACAGCACCACCACCACCAGGAAGATGCCTTCAATCAGCACCTTGCCCACGGTCCACAGGGCAGAGTCCACCAGGTCGGTTCGGTCATAGTAAGGAACGATCTGCAGGCCGCCGGGCAGCATGCCCTTGGAATTGATCTCCTCCACCCGCTCCTTCACACGGGTCACCACCTCCTTGGCATTGCCGCCGCGCATCATCAGCACAATGCCGGACACGCCCTCGGTATAGCCACCCTTGATGATGGCGCCCTGTCGCACCTCGGCGTCAATCTGCACCTTGGCCACATCACGCACATAGACCGGCACTCCTCCCTGCTCCTTGAGCACGATGTTGCCGATATCGTCCAGCGTGCGGATCATGCCCACGCCGCGAATCAGATACTGCTCGGTCACCTGCGGCAGGATGCCGCCGCTGGCATTGGCATTGTTGTCTGCCACGGCTTGCACCACCTGGCGCACGCTCAGGTTGTAGTGACGCAGACGGGCAGGATCGACCAGCACCTGGTATTGCTTGACATATCCGCCCTGAGAGTTGATTTCAGCCACACCGGGAATAGAGCGCAGCAACGGGCGCGCCACCCAGTCTTGAATGGTGCGACGCTCCGTCAACTCGGCCTGGGTCAGCTCACGCTTGCCATCATCGGGGTGGTCCAGCGTGTACTGGTAGACCTCGCCCAGGCCAGTGGATACCGGCCCCAGTACCGGCACGATGCCTTCGGGCATGCGTGGCGTGACCTCGATCAGACGCTCCGTCACCAGCTGCCGGGCAAAGTACACATCGGTCGCATCGGTAAACACCAGCGTGATGATGGACAGACCGCTCTTGTTGAGCGAGCGCATCTCTGCCAGCCCGGGCAATCCCGTCATCGCGATTTCGAGAGGCACGGTCACAAAACGCTCGATCTCCTCGGGCGAACGACCAGGGGCTTCGGTGGCAACCTGAACCTGCACATTGGTCACATCGGGGAAAGCATCCACCGACAGATTCATGGCGGCACGCAGGCCAAAGCCACACATCACCAGCGCCAGCACGACCACCACCAGCCGCTGCGATAGCGCGGCACGAATCATGGAGGCAATCATGGGCTTACTCCAGTTCTGCGCGCTTGCGCTCGTTGTTCAGATGGAATGCACCTTCGACCACGATCTGCGTGCCTTCGCTCAATCCCTTGACCACAGGTCGCAGACCACCACTGGCCGCCCCCAACTCCACCGGAGTCAGGCGATAGTGGTTTTCGGCTTTCTTGACGTAGACATGATCCTTGTCGTTCTCGCGAACCACCGCCAGCGCCGGGATTGCCAGAGTCTTCTCCATCGCCCCCTGGATCTTCATGGTGGCCAGCATCTGGGGCTTGAGTGCCAGATCCTTGTTGTCCACCTGAGTGCGAATGGTCACGGTGCGGGTTTCGGGGGAAACGGTGTCGCCCACGTAGATGATCTTGCCCGAGATGGGGGTCTCCTCGACGGTCAGCCCCAGCGCCGGCACATCGATCTGCACGTTCTGGCCAGTCTGCACGCTGCGTGCAATTTGCTCAGGCAGGGCGCCTACCACCCAGACATTGGAGAGATCCGCCACAGTGAACAGAGGGTCCCCCGGCTGCGCCACCTGACCCTGGCTGACCTGGCGCTCGATCACGATACCGGCAGCAGAAGCCGTGATGGCGGCATTCGGTGCCACATTGCCCTTGGCGCGCAAACTGCTCAGCGCATCGGCGGACAAGCCCATCAGCTTGAGCTGATCGCCTGCCGCCCTCAACTCTGCGCGCGCAATCTGCACTTCGGATTCCCGACGCAGCAGTTCAGCAGAACCAATCACATCGGCAGCAATCAGTTGACGTGCCCGCTCCACGGAGCGCTCGGCCAGAGTCGCCGTGGCACTGGCACGCATATAGGCCAGCTGAGCCGTGGTCAGCTCGGGGCTGGCGACGCGCGCCAGGGTCTGACCAGCTTTGACTCGATCGCCGGTTTCGGCCAGCACCTCGGTTACACGTCCTGTCACGGCCGCACCGATGCGGGTGACCTTGCGTTCGTTGGCTTCAATGCGACCGGCAACTTCCTGCACCGAGGCAACCTCGGCCTGCGTTACCGCGGCGGTCTTGAAGTTAGTTGCCATCGCGGCAGAGACAACCACTTCCATGGGATCAAGCTCGGCCTTGGTATCTGCAGCAGCAACTGCAGCGACCGGCTCTTCCTTGTCGCAGCCGGTCAGGGTCAATGTTGTCAGCCCGGCCAACGCCAGTGCCAGAACCAGAGAGGCGGGACGCACAGTCCTGGAATGATGATGAGAAGACATAAAGCGAATTCAAAAAATACGAAAACGTGGTCTTGACTTTGAAAGCTCAAAGCGAGGAAGGCTGGGCATAGCGACCAGCCAGAAAATCCAGTTCAATCCGGGCGGATTGAAGCTGATAACGGGCTTCAAGCAAATCGGCGCGCACCGTGCGCAGCACGCGCTGGGCATCCAGCACATCCAGAATGCCGCGCTCGCCGAAGCGGTAAGCAGCCTCTGCTACGCGCAGGGCCGATTCGGCCTCGCGCACCGCGCCCTCGCTCAGAGCCTTGGTGCGTACCTGCGCCATTTCCATGACCTTCCAGGCCTGCAACATCTGCTGCTCCAGTTCGGCCTTGCGACCTTCCATGCGCAGACGAGCACGCTCGGCCTCCGAAGCAGCCTCATCAATCGGGCCGCGACGCTGGTCGAACAGCGGAATCTGCATGCTCACGCCGATGGTGTTATTGCGGATATCGGGCTCACGCGTCTGCGCGTAACGCAGCTCAAGACCCGGCCAACGGCTGGCTTTGGCACCGTTCTTCTGCGCTTCGGCCTTGTCCACCTCGGACTGCAGCTGCAGCAGCTCCGGATGGGACTGCCAGTTGATGTTCTGCAACTGCGCTTTCTCCACCGGATCCTGCAGAGACAGGGCCAGATCAAAGCGATTGGGCAACCGGCCTGCAGCCAGACGATTGAGCGTGAGCTGGGATTGCTCAGCCAGCAAACGGGCAGACTGCTCCTGCTGACGAGCGTTGATCAGTTCGGCATCGGCCTTGATGATTTCGTAGCGCGCTGCTTCACCGCTGGAAACTCGTACGCGTACACGCTCATGAGCCTGCTCCAGCAGCTTGACGGCGTCATAGGCTGCCTGTGCCTGCGCCTGTCGCAGGACCACCTCGTAGGCCTTGAGCTTGACCTGGGCCACGAGCGCATTGCGCGATGCAGCAATCTGGTGCACGGATGCTCGCTGCCCGGCTTGCGCCGCTTCGATACGTGCAGCGCGCACGGAAGGCATTTCTATGGGAACCGAGATCCCCATGGTCTGCACATTGCCGGGCGTCGCCGATGCCAAACGCGCCTTGTTGTCGCCACGGCTCCACTCCAGCTTGGGGTTGGGCAGCGCGCCAGCACTGACCACAGCCGCCTGAGCCGTAACGCTCGACTGCTGCACGGAGCGCAACTCGGGATTATTGTCCAGCACGGTCTGCACCAGCTGCGTCAAAGTCAGCTTGGGCTGCGCCTGATCTGAAATGGTGCTGCTGATTTGTGGCGCGCCATGGGTATTGGTCTGAGCATGCGCAGCCAGAGCTGCTGCGAGACACAGGCCGAACACGGCCGCGCGTTTGGGGCTCCGCAATGGTGCATGGCCAGAAGAATTCTTACTGGCCTTGGCCGGTAAAGAAGCCGGCACTATCGATCTATTGAACATAGAACACAGCTGCCTTCTTGAGGGCAGATAAAGTGAGGAAAGGGTCGAAAACCTGTCATGCACATGCGGCAGCTGCCGCATGCGATGCAGGATCAGTTACACCTGAGCAGGTGAAGCCGCCCCAGACCTGTCTCAGAGCCATGCTCTGCAGACAAGCACATTCCAGGCCATGCAGGCGCTGGAATGACGGGCGGCAGGTATCGGGGGTCTAAAAAGCCCAGCGCAAACGCTCTGACGTGATGACGTCAGCTGAGCTGGAGCTAGCCTGCCAGCGGCAGGCTGAGACTTGGCGGACGCAACATGCTTTCCGGCCAGGGATAAGTCGGGTGCACCACATGCCCCTGAGGAGGCACCCGGACATCGGCCACACCGACAGCTACCGCTTCGGGAGGGCCAAACAATTCATTGCGATCATCTTGCGCCGGATTGAGCTCGGCAGTGCGATGCGGACGGTGAATGGAGAACTCCACCGCATCTTCCTCCACATCGTCCTCGAACTCCTGCAGCACATCGACACCGTATTCGTGCGGCTCTGCATCGAGCACATAAGCCATGGCCACCACATCTTGCGAACCCGCGGGCCACATGGCGACGAGTTGCACCCCGATGATGGAGGCAAACATCAGCAGCGACAGCAGAAAGGAAGACGCCGGGCGCATGGATCGAAGGAGCTGTGGTTAAACGAACAACAATGAAGGGGCGAGACAGTCACCGGGAAGCAGACCCAATGGTGACAAGATGGTGTACCGGTTGGTAGCAAAAGTTCCCGCATGAAAAACTTTTGTCAACATCTGTAAGGGTGAACGATAGCGTATCGCCATAGCACTTGCATTGCAAGGGTATCTTGCTAGAAAGTCAGGAGCACATCAGATCAACCAGAGTGCCGCAGGCAAGAAAAAAGCCGCAACCAATTGCTTGATTGCGGCTTTTTGAATCTGGCGGAGTGGACGGGACTCGAACCCGCGACCCCCGGCGTGACAGGCCGGTATTCTAACCAACTGAACTACCACTCCTGGCAGGAAGCTTTGCTACACATTGTGTAGCTGCAAGCGCTTCAAACTTGGCGACCCTACGGGGATTCGAACCCCGGTACTCACCGTGAAAGGGTGATGTCCTAGGCCTCTAGACGATAGGGTCAATTCCTAGAACGATTCGAGTCTTGCGACTCGCCGTCAAAATTTTGGTGGAGGTAAACGGGATCGAACCGATGACCTCTTGCATGCCATGCAAGCGCTCTCCCAGCTGAGCTATACCCCCAAAAACTGTGGCGGAGTGGACGGGACTCGAACCCGCGACCCCCGGCGTGACAGGCCGGTATTCTAACCAACTGAACTACCACTCCTGGCAGGAAGCTTTGCTACACATTGTATAGCTGCAAGCGCTTCAAACTTGGCGACCCTACGGGGATTCGAACCCCGGTACTCACCGTGAAAGGGTGATGTCCTAGGCCTCTAGACGATAGGGTCAATTCCTAGAACGATTCGAGTCTTGCGACTCGCCGTCAAAATTTTGGTGGAGGTAAACGGGATCGAACCGATGACCTCTTGCATGCCATGCAAGCGCTCTCCCAGCTGAGCTATACCCCCAAAAAACTGTGGCGGAGTGGACGGGACTCGAACCCGCGACCCCCGGCGTGACAGGCCGGTATTCTAACCAACTGAACTACCACTCCTGGCAGGAAGCTTTGCTACACATTGTGTAGCTGCAAGCGCTTCAAACTTGGCGACCCTACGGGGATTCGAACCCCGGTACTCACCGTGAAAGGGTGATGTCCTAGGCCTCTAGACGATAGGGTCATAACCTAGAATCTTTGCTTTCGCACCGATTAAAAAAGCGCCTTCTGAAAATAAAGGCGCTTTTTTAATCAAGCGACTAGCCAAACTGGCGGAGTGGACGGGACTCGAACCCGCGACCCCCGGCGTGACAGGCCGGTATTCTAACCAACTGAACTACCACTCCTGGCAGGA
This sequence comes from Comamonas testosteroni, assembly GCF_014076415.1. NCBI lineage: Bacteria > Pseudomonadati > Pseudomonadota > Betaproteobacteria > Burkholderiales > Comamonadaceae > Comamonas > Comamonas testosteroni. The sequence continues at coordinate 1,724,490 of NZ_CP043568.1, read as the reverse complement.
AGCTTTGCTACACATTGTATAGCTGCAAGCGCTTCAAACTTGGCGACCCTACGGGGATTCGAACCCCGGTACTCACCGTGAAAGGGTGATGTCCTAGGCCTCTAGACGATAGGGTCAATTCCTAGAACGATTCGAGTCTTGCGACTCGCCGTCAAAATTTTGGTGGAGGTAAACGGGATCGAACCGATGACCTCTTGCATGCCATGCAAGCGCTCTCCCAGCTGAGCTATACCCCCAAAACTCTCTGCAAGACAACCTTTTTATCAGTCGCGTTTTGCAGAGACTCGAATTATAGACAGGTTTTTAGCGATTTTTCAAACGCGCGATAACTTTTTCACGTCCAAGCAATTCCAGCACTGCATCGACCGAGGGAGTATGGGCTGTGCCCACGGCCAGAACACGCACAGGCATGGCCAGTACGGGCATCTTCACGCCCTGCGCCTTGAGCAACTCCTTGATCGCAGCCGCAATGGCTTCCTTGGTCCATTCCACATTTTCCAGCACAGCCGCAAATGCATCCAGCACGGAGTTGGCCGCCTCGGTCACATGCTTGGCGTAGTCTTCCGCATTGCGCTCCACGCTGTCCACATAGAAGACCTTGGCCCAGTTGGCCAGATCCACCAAGGTCTCGCAACGATCCTTGAACAAGGCAGCAATACGCACCAGACGGTCATCGGCATCGATCAGACTCTCGGCCACACCTGCCTTGACAACAAAGGGCTTGACCAGTTGGGCCAGCTCAGCGTCATCCATGGCCTTCAGATGCTGGGCATTGACCCAGCGCAGCTTGGCCTCGTCAAACTGGCCGGCGCTACGGCCCAGGTGATCCAGGTTGAACCACTCCAGGAACTGGGCACGGCTGAAGATTTCGTCGTCGCCGTGGCTCCAACCCAGGCGGGCCAGATAGTTCACCATGGCATCGGGCAGATAACCTTCATCGCGGTACTGGGTCACGGCCTTGGCACCGTTGCGCTTGCTCATCTTCTCGCCTTGCTCGTTGAGCACGGTGGGCAGATGGGCAAAGGTAGGCACGGTGGCACCCAGCGCTTCAAAGATGTGGATCTGGCGCGGCGTGTTGTTCACATGGTCGTCGCCACGGATGACATGAGTGATGTTCATGTCCATGTCGTCCACGCAGACGCAGAAGTTGTACGTGGGCGTACCGTCAGGGCGGGCAATCACCAGATCGTCCAGCTCGGAGTTCTGGAACTCGATACGGCCCTTGCACTTGTCGTCCCAGCCCACCACACCGGCTTGCGGAGTCTTGAAGCGTAGCACGGGCTTCACGCCTTCGGGAATGGCGGGCAGGACCTTGCCCTCCTCGGGGCGCCATGTGCCGTCATAGCGGGGCTTTTCCTTGGCAGCCATCTGCTTTTCACGCAGTGCGTCCAACTCCTCCATGCTCATATAGCAGGGGTAGACATAGCCCTTTTCCTGCAGCGTGGCCAACACCTGCTTGTAGCGATCCATGCGCTGCATCTGATAGAACGGACCTTCGTCGTGGTCCAGTTGCAGCCATTCCATGCCTTCCAGGATCACGTCCACGGAAGCCTGGGTGGAACGCTCCAGATCGGTGTCTTCGATGCGCAGCACGAAGTCACCGCCATTGGCGCGCGCAAAAGCCCAGGGATAGAGGGCCGAACGAATATTGCCCAGATGGATAAAGCCCGTGGGCGAAGGGGCAAAGCGGGTGCGAATTTTGTTGGTTGTCATATCAGAAATCCTTGTACGGCATTCCCTGCGCCAAGGCTGCGGCGCTTGATGCACACGCAGTCTCGGCCAGGGGTGCCGAGCAAGAGCCGCCTCGCAGCGCAGGCATGGTCCCCCTTGAGGGGGAGGGCGCGAAGCGGCTCAGGGGGTGTTTCACAGCGTATCCAGTCCACGAGCCAGATCGACCTTGAGGTCTTCCAGATGCTCAAGACCCACGGAAATACGAATCAGACCCTGACCCACGCCTGCAGCCTGACGCTGGTCTTCGGTCAGACGACCATGCGAGGTGCTGGCCGGATGGGTGATGGTAGTCTTCACATCACCGAGGTTGGCCGTAATCGAGCACAGACGCGTGCTGTCCACCACATGGAAGGCATTGGCACGCAACTGCTCGGCCCCCTCGCCCACCACGTCGAACGCAAGCACGGCGCCGCCCATGCCGTTTTGCTGGCGCATGGCCAGCTCGTGCTGAGGATGGCTCTTGAGGCCCGGGTAGTACACACGCGCCACCTTGGGATGGGCTTCCAGCCAGGCCGCAAACTCCAGCGCCGCAGCGCTTTGCGCCTTGACGCGCAAAGCCAGGGTCTCCAGGCCCTTCATCACCGTCCAGGCGTTGTAGGGAGCGATGTTCAGTCCGCCGCTGCGCAAGAAAGTGCCCATGACCTTGTCCACGAGCGCAATGGTGCCGCAAACTGCACCAGCCATGACGCGACCCTGGCCGTCGAGGAACTTGGTGCCCGAATGCACGACGAGGTCGGCGCCGAACTTCACGGGCTGCTGCAGCACGGGAGTGGCAAAGCTGTTGTCCACGGCCAGCAGCGCGTTGTTGGCGTGCGCCAGCTCGGCCAGTGCAGCGATGTCGCAGAGATCGGTCAGCGGGTTGGTGGGCGTCTCGGCAAACAGCATGCGCGTGTTGGGCTTGATGGCCGCCTTCCAGGCTTCGATATCGGTCTGCGAGACAAACGTGGTTTCCACGCCGAAGCGTGCCATCTCGGTTCCCAACAGCTTGATGGTGGAGCCGAACATGGACTGCGAGCAGATCACATGATCGCCTGTCTTAAGGGCCGTCAGCGCCACCAGCAAGATGGCCGACATGCCGGTGGAAGTCGCGACCGCACATTCCGTGCCTTCCATGGCCGCCAGACGCTTTTCAAAGCTGGTGACCGTGGGGTTACCGGTGCGGCTATAGGTGAAGCCCGGCTCTTCGTTGGCAAAGCGGCGCGCTGCGGTCGCCGCATCGGGCTGCACAAAGCTGCTGGTCATGTACAGGGCTTCGCAATGCTCGCCCCACTGGCTGCGCTCGACCGCTTCGCGCACGGCCAGAGTTTCAGGATGCAAACCTTCGGGTAATGTCTTGTTGGTCACAATCGTCAAATCCAGATGGTTGGTACCGGTCATGAGTCCGCTGCAGACCGCCAATCAGGCCCGCACGCATGCTGCTCTACCAGCTTGACCGGCGGCACTCGCCGTGCCGGTCTTTGAATATGCCTTGCTCGCATGCCAAGGAATCCGAGTCAAATCAGACTCAAACGCTTTATGGACATACGTCATGCGCTCACGATTAAAGAGCACACCGACCGCGCAGCTCTGCCATTGTCCTCCCGAATGAAAAGGGTTGCCTCAGCAACCCTTCACACTCAGTCATTCGCTGCGATTGAACGCCAGCGCTCAGCTTTCCTGAGCATTCGGCAAGGACAGGCGCGAAGTGTCTTCGCTCTCCTCTTCGCTGCCACGATTGCGGCCCTCGTTGAGCGCCGTCACCTCTTCATCGGAAATATCGCCGGTGATATAGATACCGTCGAAACACGATGCCTCGAAGCCGCTCACCTGGGCATTGATCTTGCCCACGGCCTGCTTCATGGCTTCCACGTCCTGATAGATCAGCGCGTCGCAGCCGATGACCTGGCGAATTTCCTCGACCGTACGGCCGTGAGCCACCAGCTCGGAGCGCGTGGGCATGTCGATGCCGTACACGTTGGGGTGACGCACGGGTGGCGCAGCGGAGGCCAGATACACCTTGTTGGCACCTGCATCGCGCGCCATCTGCACGATTTCCTTGGAGGTGGTGCCGCGCACGATGGAGTCATCGACCAGCAGCACATTGCGGCCCTTGAACTCGCTGCTGATGGCGTTGAGCTTCTGGCGCACCGACTTCTTGCGCGCGCCCTGGCCGGGCATGATGAAGGTACGGCCCACATAGCGGTTCTTCACAAAACCTTCGCGATAGGGCTTGCCCAGCAACTGGGCCAGTTGCATGGCACTGGGGCGGCTCGATTCGGGAATGGGAATCACCGCATCGATTTCATTGGGCGGCACCATGGAGATCACGCGCTTGGCCAGCGTCTCACCCATGTTCAGGCGAGCCTGATAGACCGAAATGCCGTCCATGGTGGAGTCGGGACGTGCCAGATACACATACTCGAACACACAGGGATTGAGCTGGGTCTTTTCAGCGCATTGCTGGCTCTCGACACGGCCGTCGTTGTGCACAAAGATCGCTTCGCCAGGAGCAATGTCGCGCTCGAACTGATGGGTTGTACCTTCCAGCGCCACGGACTCGCTGGCCAGCATGATGGTGCCGTCATTGCCGCGCCCCATGCACAGCGGACGAATGCCGAAGGGATCGCGGAAGGCCAGCAGGCCGTAGCCGGCGATCAGCGCGATCACGGCGTAAGAGCCCTTGATGCGCTTGTGCACTGCACGCACGGCCTTGAAGATTTCCTCGCTCTGCAGCGGCGCGCCGCTGGAGGCGCGACCGATCTCGTGCGCCAGCACGTTGAGCAGGACTTCGGAGTCGCTTTCAGTGTTGGTGTGGCGATGATCGGTGTCCGCCAGTTCGCGGCGCAGTTGCTTGGCATTGGTGAGATTGCCGTTGTGCACCATGACGATACCGAAGGGCGCATTCACGTAGAAGGGCTGAGCCTCTTCCTCGCTGGATGCATTGCCCGCAGTGGGATACCGCACCTGACCCAGACCCACATCACCGGGCAGAGCACGCATATTGCGGGTGCGGAACACATCCTTCACCATGCCCTTGGCCTTGTGCATGAAGAACTTGCGTTCCTGCTGGGTCACGATGCCGGCTGCATCCTGCCCACGGTGCTGCAGCAGCAGCAAAGCGTCATAAATCAGCTGATTCACGGGTGTGGTGCTCACCACACCAACGATTCCACACATAGTTGCGTTCCATCTGTTCGCGAAAGTCGCCCTTCGCCACACTCGCCTGCTTCGCCACCCATTGGCTAGCCTGCGCTTTGATATCCGGCATGGCGGATCACGCCAACACCAAACTCTCGTCGGCACCCACTGCGTTTTACAGCAAGCGCCTTAGCCACTTTCAACCCTTAGGTAAATTGCGGCAAAAAAATTCGCTTCAAGAGGAAGCCTTGGGCAAATACTGCCCCCAATCCTCTGGCAGAGCAGGCAGCACCCAGCCCAGCGCCTCGGTCAACCAGGGCGCCAGCACCGAGTCCTGCCACCACAAAGCCTTGTGCAACGGCGTGTACTGGATCACCAGAGCCAGCACCAGCAGCAGCAGACCACCACGCAGGACACCGAACAATGCGCCCAGGGTGCGATCCACAGGCCTCAGACCCACGGCCTCAATCAACTGCTTGGACAGCCAGGAGATCACTCCCCAGGCAAACATGGACCCCACCAGCAGCAGCACAAAGCCCGCCGCATAACGCAGCTGCATGTCCCAGCCGTCCAGCGGCAGCCATACCGCCACCTCTTGCGCCCAGGTCCGCGCGACCATGAAGGCCACCAGCCAGCCCAGCAAGGACAGGACTTCATAGACCAGACCGCGCCAGGCCCCCAGCAACAAGGAGCCCAGCACAACGACCACAAAAATCCAGTCCAGCGTGCTCATCAATCAAACCGTTGCCGGAAAACCGGGCTCAAGCCTTGAACACCGATGCCGGCAAACCCAGGGCCTTGGCCCTGGCGGCAGCCTTCTCGGCTTCTTCGCGGCTCTTGAAAGGTCCCATGCGAACCCGTGTGCGCTTGCCATCCTTGGTATCCACGGTCTGGGTAAAGGCTCCGGCCCCCAGCTTGCCCTTGATTTCGTTGGCCTTGCCGACTTCGGCAAAGGCGCCGATCTGAACGATAAAGCGTTCGTTGGTCGCTGCGGTTTCCTTGGCCGGAGCAGCCTCCGAGGTACTGCGCCCCTCCAGCAGTGCACGGGCACGAGCGGCCTCGTCCACCTTGGGTGCCTCAGGCTTGTGCTTGGGCTCGGGTCTGGCTTCCGGCTTCTTGACCTCAGGTTTGACCTCCGGCTTGACCTCGGCCTTGGGCTTTTCGGGCTTGGGCTCCGGCTTGCGCTCGGGCTTTACTTCCGGCTTAGGCTCCGGCTTGGGCTGAGGTTTGACCTCTGGTTTGGGCTCGGGCCTGACCTGAGATGCCACCGCCGCGGCTGTGCCGACGGCTGCCGCAGTCACCGCAGCCCCGACCGCAGGTGCAGCCGGCGCAATGGCAGCAGTCGCAGGAGCTGCAGGCCTGGCCGAGGGTGCAAGCACTTCTTCACCATCATCCAGAGACGCATTGGCAGCAACACGCCCTGACGGTGCTGCCGTCTGGCTCGCCACCTGGGTGCCAGGCACGACCTCAGGGGCCGAATTGGCCTGATCGGGAATTTCAATCGGGATATTGACCGGAATGGGGCGTGGCTGCGTATCGAACAGCAGCGGGAAGCCCACCACACCGATCAGCACCAGCACGGCCGCCCCGATGAGACGATGACGTGCGCGGCGGCGCATGGCTTCCACGCTTTCGCCCTGGGCCAGGCGACTGGGGCGCTTGGCTCCAGCCACGGACTCGGCTTCGTCTTTTTTGCCAGGCCAACGGAAATTGAAAAATGCCATGAGTGAGGACTTGTTGAGGCCTGTCACCCGGCAAAAGCCGGGGCGGCAGACCGCTGACTCAGTGAGCCAGGTGTTTGGCGTTCAGACGAGGCGTGCCGTTTTGCAACACTCCGCCCACGGTGAAGAACGATCCAAAGACCACGATTCTATCAGCCGCCTCCGTTGCCGCGACTGCGGCATCCAGGGCCTGCTGGGGATTGGCAAAGGTCTGCATGCTCACATCTTTGCGGATCACGCCCTGGGCCTGCAGCTGCTGCAGCTTGGCCTTGAGGTTTTCTGCAGAATCCGCACGCGGGGTTGGCAGATCGGTGAAATACCAGCGGTCGACCAGCGGCCCCACCTTGGTGAGCATGGGCTCCCAGTCCTTGTCTGCCATGGCACCGAATACGGCATGCGTGGTCGGGAAGTAACCCATGGCATCAAGATTCGCCGTGAGCGCCGCCACCGAGTGCGGGTTGTGCGCCACATCCAGCACCAGCGTAGGCTGGCCGGGAACGATCTGGAAGCGGCCGGGCAGCTCCACCATGGACAAGCCCGTGCGCACGGCCTGCGCCGTCACCGGCAGCTTGCCGCGAATGGCTTCATAGGCTGCCAGCACGCCGGAAGCGTTCATCAGCTGATTGGCGCCGCGCAGCGCCGGATAGGCCAGTCCTGCATAGCGGCGGCCACGGCCGGCCCAGCCCCATTGCTGCTTGTCGCCGTCGTAGTTGAAGTCCTTGCCGAAGCGCCAGAGGTCGGCACCGATTTCGGCCGCGTGATCGATCACGCTTTGCGGCGGCACCGGGTCGCTGACGATGACGGGACGACCGGCGCGCATGATGCCGGCTTTTTCGCGGCCTATGCTTTCGCGGTCAGGGCCCAGCAACTCCATGTGATCGAGATCGATGCTGGTGATGATGGCGCAGTCGGCATCGATGATGTTGGTGGCATCGAGCCGGCCTCCCAGACCCACTTCCAGAATCGCCACATCCAGCCTGGACAGGCTCATCAGGCGCAATATGGCCAGCGTGGTGAACTCGAAGTAAGTGAGTGCAACCTCTTTGCCATCCTTGACCCTGGCCTGCTCCACCGCTTCAAAATGCGGGATCAGCTCCTCGGCCTTGACGATCTCGCCGCCCACACGGCAGCGCTCTTCGAAGTGAACCAGATGCGGCGAGGTATAGACACCGGGGCGAAAACCGGACTGCAGTGCCACGGCCTCCAGCATGGCACAGGTCGAACCCTTGCCATTGGTGCCGGCCACCGTGATGACGGGGCAGTCGAATTGCAGGCCCATGCGCTGTGCGACTTCACGCACGCGATCCAGACCCAGGGCGATGTTCTGGGGATGCAGGCGCTCGCAATAAGCCAGCCAGGCATCCAAGGTGGGGAATATGGTGTGCATACTGGGCGCTATTGTCGCCCACTGTCAGAGGCCCTATGGCTGCCGGCACTTGGCAAATGCGTTACATCTGACTCCAACCGTTTCACCGATACCGAACACCATGAGCAAGATCACCACCGTCTACGGCATCCCCAACTGCGACACTGTCAAGAAAGCACGCAGCTGGCTCAGTGAGCAAGGTATTACTTACGAGTTTCACGACTTCAAGAAGCAGGGCGTTCCCGCCGAGCGTCTGCCCCGGTGGATGCAGGCCGTGGGCTGGGAAAAGCTGCTCAACCGCCAGGGCACGACCTGGCGCAAGCTCGATGATGCGACCAAAGCTGCTGCCGTTGACGCAGCCAGTGCCGCTGCCGTGATGCAGGAGCACGCCAGCACGATCAAGCGCCCCGTGGTGGAATGGGCCGACGGGAAAATTACCGTCGGTTTCAAGGCTGATGAATGGGATACGATGCAAAATACATAAGCAACCGCTCACATTTACACATGGCTTTACCTAGTTTTACGGGGCCGAGAGCTTGAATTTACACAGATCCCCTAAACTTTCTGGTGATCTGATGCGTTAAAGCTTCAGAGACAGGAGAGATGTTGATGAAAACTCTGGCAGTTTTGACTTTGACCGCCGTGGCCGCCACTGGGGCCTATGCCCAGGAGCAGGGCCGCGTGCTGTCCTCAACCCCCATCACCCAGCAGGTCGCCGTGCCGCAGCAAGTCTGCAGCGACCAGCCGGTGGCGGTCGCTCCTCGTCCCACCGGTGCAGGCGCCGTGGTCGGAGCTATTGCAGGCGGCCTGATCGGCAATGCCATCGGCGGTGGCGGCGGCCGTGCAGCGGCCACGGCAGCCGGTGTGGTCGGCGGAGCCATGCTGGGCAATCAGGCCGAAGCCTCCGGCCCGGTGCAGTACCAGAACATGCGCCAGTGCAGCACGCAGACCTTCTATCAGAACCGTACCGTGGGCTACAACGTGACCTACGAGTACAACGGTCGCAGCTACACCACACAGACCGCCAACCCACCCGGCCGATGGATTGCGCTGAACGTGCAACCCGTGGCCAACGACCCGGTCTACAGCAACGACGGCTACTACAGCACCCAGACGGCTCCTCAGGGAGCGTACAGCACCAGCTATCCGCAGAATTACGACAGCGGCTACTACGCCCCTCAGCCCGTTGCGCCAACCTATTCGGTAGGCTCGACCTACTCGGCGTCTGACTATGTGGCGCCGCTGCTGATCGGCGCAGCCATTGGCGCGGGCGCCTACTACGCCACCCGCCCCCATTACTACCGTCCGGGCTGGCACGGCGGTCATGGCGGCCACGGCTGGCGCCGCTGATCCAAGCCGATCCGGCCTTGCGAGCCGCTCAGGAGCCCCGTCACGGGGCTCTTGTTTTTCCTGCCTTTGCCAAGCATTCGCGCAGGTGCAAATCCCGTGGCCTAAAATCAATGCTTTTGACCTTCGACCACGCACAGCGTACCTCTTCCATGACCACCGAAACCATCGCAGGCGTCAGCCTCACCACCAAGGCCAATGTTTACTTTGACGGCAAGTGCGTCAGCCACAGCTTCACCCTGGCCGACGGCACCAAGAAGTCGGTGGGCGTGGTGCTGCCTGCAACGCTGACCTTTGGCACCGCAGCTGCAGAAATCATGGAATGCGTGGGCGGCTCCTGCGAATACAAGCTCGACGGCAGCGACGAGTGGAAGAAGTCCTCGGCTGGCGAGAGCTTTCAGATCCCCGCGAACTCCAAGTTCGACATACGCGTGACCGAGGCTTACCACTACATCTGCCACTACGCGTAATCCGCGCCTGGCCCGGCTTTGGGCCAGACCCGAGAATTTCAAGCCTTTTCAGCCCCAATCGCTTACCCATCAAGCGCTTGCAGCTATCACTTTGAAGAGAAATCTCATGGAAACCATTCTGCAACATGTTCCCGTCGGCCAGAAGGTCGGCATCGCCTTCTCCGGCGGCCTGGACACCTCTGCCGCCCTGCGCTGGATGAAGAACAAGGGTGCCCTGCCCTACGCCTACACGGCCAACCTGGGCCAGCCCGACGAAGCCGACTACGACGAAATTCCCCGCAAGGCGATGGAATATGGCGCAGAAAAGGCTCGCCTGATCGACTGCCGCCCCCAGCTGGCCAACGAAGGAATTGCCGCCATCCAGTCCGGCGCTTTCCACATTTCCACCGGTGGCATCACCTACTTCAACACCACGCCCCTGGGCCGTGCCGTGACCGGCACCATGCTGGTGGCGGCCATGAAGGAAGACGACGTCAACATCTGGGGCGACGGTTCGACCTTCAAGGGCAACGACATCGAGCGCTTCTACCGCTACGGTCTGCTCACCAATCCCGCACTGAAGATCTACAAGCCCTGGCTGGACAGCAACTTCATCGACGAGCTGGGCGGCCGTGCCGAAATGTCGGCCTTCATGACCAAGGAAGGTTTCGGCTACAAGATGTCGGCCGAGAAGGCCTACTCCACCGACTCCAACATGCTGGGCGCCACCCACGAAGCCAAGGATCTGGAGTTCCTGAACTCCGGCATCCGCATCGTGAACCCCATCATGGGCGTGGCTTTCTGGAAGCCCGAAGTCGAAGTCAAGGCGGAAGAAGTCTCCATCACCTTCGAAGAAGGCCGCCCCGTGGCCATCAACGGCAAGGAATACACCGATGCCGTGGAAGTCTTCCTGGAGCTGAACCACATCGGCGGCCGCCACGGCCTGGGCATGAGCGACCAGATCGAAAACCGCATCATCGAAGCCAAGAGCCGCGGCATCTACGAAGCCCCCGGCATGGCCCTGCTGCACATTGCCTACGAGCGCCTGGTGACCGGCATCCACAACGAAGACACCATCGAGCAGTACCGCATCAACGGCCTGCGCCTGGGCCGTCTGCTGTACCAGGGCCGCTGGTTCGACCCCCAGGCCATCATGCTGCGCGAATCCTCGCAGCGCTGGGTGGCCCGCGCCGTGACCGGCACCGTGACGCTGGAACTGCGCCGCGGCAACGACTACTCCATCCTGAACACCGAGTCGCCCAACCTGACCTACGCTCCCGAGCGTCTGTCCATGGAAAAGGTCGAAGATGCGCCTTTCAGCCCCATCGACCGCATCGGCCAGCTGACCATGCGCAACCTGGACCTGATCGACACCCGCGCCAAGCTGGCCATCTACTCGCAAGCCGGCCTGCTGAGCGTGAGCAGCGCCAACGCTCTGCCACAGCTGGGCAACGACAAGAAGTAATTCGGTCCGCTTGCGCGAAAAAGCCGCTGCACTGCAGCGGCTTTTTTATGCCGAATATGCCTTAATCTCTTAAGGGGAAACCGCTGAAAGCTATCAATACTGAAGCATCAGCGATTGATCTGGTGGACCTGCTGCTCCAGCTGCCCCACATAGGCGGCCGTGCTGTTGTCCGACTCCTGGGCACGCTGCACCAGATGCGCTTCCAGCACGTCGAGCCTGGCCATCACCTCTTCCTTGTCCCTGGCATGCAGTGCTTCGAGCACGCTGCGCAGCTCGGTGAAACGCGAAGCCTCGGCCTTGTCGGCCAGATCGCGCTGGGCCTGCATCTCCTTGGCGTGGCGACGCGCCTCCAGCAGCACCGAGCCCTGCATCCACAGCACATAGGCGATGAAAAACACGCTCAGCAAAATCGTCAGCCCCAGCATGAGAACGCCCAGTGGTGCCTGGATTTCGGTTAGACCCAGCGAAACCGCGGCAGGAGCCGACAGCGCCGTCCAGTTGAAGGCTGCCAGCACGGCAATCAGGGCCACGATGAGGGCAATGCAGATGGTGCGAAAGTTCATACTCTTCTCCTTGTACTCCGGGATGCCTTGTTTTAACCCAAGATCGCACCACCCCGCGTCAGCAAGCGCCAGAAATGACAAAGCCGCTACGTCCAGCGGCCTTGTCGTCATCACGCAGTCAGATCAGCGGTATTTGCGGGACAACCCGATCGGGCGGCCACCTCGCGTCGACCAATCCGATAAGGAAGCCTCAGAAGCCACCGCAGCGCTGCCCACTGCCGAAGGCAGTTTCTGCATCAGTTGACCTCCGACAACTGCTCCAGGATCGCAGGATTCTCCAGCGTGCTGGTGTCCTGGGTGATCGCTTCTCCCTTGGCCAGCGAGCGCAGCAGGCGGCGCATGATCTTGCCGCTGCGGGTCTTGGGCAGGTTGTCGCCGAAGCGGATGTCCTTGGGCTTGGCAATGGGGCCGATCTCCTTGGCCACCCAGTTGCGCAGCTCGGCCGCGATCTGCCTGGCCTCCTCGCCCGTGGGCTTGCCGCGCTTGAGCACCACAAAGGCGCAGATGGCTTCGCCGGTCAGGTCGTCGGGACGGCCAACCACGGCGGCTTCGGCCACCAGATCGGTCTTGGCCACCAGGGCCGACTCGATTTCCATGGTGCCCATGCGGTGGCCCGAGACATTGAGCACATCGTCGATACGGCCCGTGATGCGGAAATAGCCACGATCCTCGCTGCGCACCGCGCCGTCGCCGGCCAGGTAATAGCCCTTGAGCTCTTCGGGGAAGTAGCTCTTCTTGAAGCGCTCGGGGTCGCCCCAGATGTTGCGGATCATCGAGGGCCAGGGCTTTTTCACCACCAGGATGCCGCCGGCGCCATTGGGGATCTCGTTGCCGGCCTCATCGACGATGGCCGCCGTGATGCCGGGCAGAGGCAGGGTGCAGGAGCCGGGCACCAGAGGCGTGGCACCGGGCAGCGGCGTGATCATGTGACCGCCGTTCTCGGTCTGCCAGAAGGTGTCCACGATGGGGCAGCGCTCGCCGCCCACATGCTTGTGATACCACATCCAGGCCTCGGGATTGATGGGCTCGCCCACCGAGCCCAGCAGACGCAGGCTGGACAGATTCCAGTTCTTCGGGTGGACGCTGGGGTCGGAGTCCGCCGCCTTGATCAGCGAACGAATGGCCGTGGGCGCCGTGTAGAAGATGCTGCACTGGTGACGCTCGATCATCTGCCAGAAGCGGCCCGCATTGGGGAAGGTCGGCACGCCTTCGAAGACGATCTGCGTGGTGCCGGCCGCCAGCGGGCCATAGGCCACATAGCTGTGACCAGTGATCCAGCCGATATCGGCCGTACACCAGAAGACATCGCTGTCCCTGGCATCGAAGGTCCACTCGAAAGTCTGCTTGGCCCAAAGCACATAGCCGCCGGTGGCATGCTGCACGCCCTTGGGCTTGCCGGTGGAGCCGCTGGTGTAGAGGATGAAGAGCGGATGCTCGGCATTGACGGGCACGGCCTCGCACTCGGTGGATTGACCGGCCAGCGCATCGGTGAAGCTGATATCGCGGCCCGCGACCATATTGCAGGCGGTGGCCGTGCGCTCATAGACCAGCACGCTCTTGACGGCTTCGCAGCCGCCCAGCGCAAGCGCGTCGTCGACGATGGCCTTGAGCGGCAACTCCTTGCCGCCGCGCATCTGGTAGTTGGAGGTGACGACCAGACTGGCGCCCACGTCCACGATGCGCTCCTGCACGGCCTTGGCCGAGAAGCCGCCGAACACCACGGAATGTGTGGCACCGATGCGTGCACAGGCCTGCATGGCCACCACACCCTCGATGGTCATGGGCATGTAGATCAGCACGCGATCGCCCTTTTGCACGCCGCGCGCCTTGAGCGCATTGGCGAACTGGCTGACGCGGGCAAGCAACTCTTTGTAAGTGACCTTGGTGACCTCGCCGCCGTCGGCTTCGAAGATGATGGCCGTCTTGTTCTCCACGGGCGTGCCCATGTGCTTGTCCAGGCAGTTGGCGCTGGCGTTGAGCTCGCCGTCGGCAAACCATTTGTAGAACGGCGGGTTGCTCTGGTCCAGCACCTGGGTGAAGGGTTTGCTCCACTTCACGTTCTCGCGGGCCAGACGCGCCCAATAGCCTTCATAGTCGCGTTCGGCTTCATCGCACAAGGCCTGGTACTGCGCCATGCCCGAGATGCGGGCCTTGGCGGCGAAATCCGCAGGCGGCGGGAACACACGGTTTTCCACCAGCACGGATTCGATGGTTGATGTCGCAGCGCTCATCGTTTTGTCTCCTGATGCATAAGCAATGAAATAATTGTGGGTGTACTGTCAAGGCTCGGTCTTACACCCCACTGACTGAAATTGACAAGCGGCTTTTGCGTGCCGTCAAGTCTGTCATTCGCTCCCATTTTTGCAGCAGAAAGTGCCTGCTTGGTGTTGATTTGCTTGCACTTTTTTCAAAACACCCTGGAACAAACCCTTAGAATCGCGCACCTGCTGCTGCAGAGGCCTGGGCCCACATTACGGCCTGCTCTCGAAGGCGCAGGCAGTCCGGGACGCGGCCCCAGCAAAACCAGTCTTACAAGGTGGCGGCATCCCGTTGCCCACTCATCGCATCCAGTCCGCCCCGAGCACACATCATGAGCCGCATCCCTTCAGACGAAGCAGGCAACTCCACCCTCCACACGCAGCATGGCGGCTTCCAGCCCTATGGCGCATTGCGCCCCCTGCCCTCGCTGATCTTTGCCAGCCGCTGGCTGCAGCTGCCGCTGTACCTGGGCCTGATTGCCGCCCAGGGTGTCTATGTCTGGCACTTTCTGCTGGAGCTCTGGCATCTGGTGGAGGCGGTCTTCGGCAATCAGGAAGCCTTGCATGCCCTGATCACCAATATTGGCTACAAAAGCGATGTCCAGATCACCCACCTGAACGAAACCATCATCATGCTGGTGGTACTGGCCCTGATCGATGTGGTCATGATCTCCAACCTGCTGATCATGGTCATCGTGGGTGGCTACGAAACCTTTGTCAGCCGCATGGGCCTGGAATCCCACCCCGACCAGCCCGAGTGGCTGAGCCATGTGAATGCCTCGGTACTCAAGGTCAAGCTGGCGCTGTCCATCATCGGCATCAGCTCCATCCACCTGCTCAAGAGCTTCATCAATGCCGGCAGCTATGAAGTGCAGGTACTGATGTGGCAGACCATCATCCATGTGGTCTTCCTGCTCAGCGCCCTGGCCATTGCCCTGACCGACAAGCTCACCCAAAGCGCTCACCACTGAAGCAGGCCCCGCTCCAAAAAGCCCCGCATGGTTGACCATGAAGGGGCTTTTTTCATGCCCGTGGCAGCGGTAAAACGCGTCAAAAGCTGACAACCGGCAAAAAAAAGCCCTCGATAGGCTGCTACGCCTTATCTATCAAGCACTTGCACCTCCTGTTTTTGCGTATGCAAATGTTTCAATGGCACGATTTCCGATGGATGCGGGCGGCAAAGCTTACAGCTTGATTTGACGCATAAAACCCAATTCGATATATTTAAAAGTCATTTACAACCTGCCGCGCAGGTCGTCACCGCATTGTTGAGATGCGGTTGACTCACTTCCCGGCGGATCGTTGTGTCAATTCATGAGCGCTTGCCGCTCTTTGGCGCAGCCCCGTCAACCGGGCCGAAACACGGCCCTGATGTAGGGGGCTCTCCCCGGCCGATATTGCCGGGGTTGGCCTGACAAGAAGCCGTGCAGATGCGTGCCAGTCGGTACCCGCTCTGCCAGCCAGCTGCTTCTTCCAATTTGCCAGCTCTTGCGCACACCTGGCTGTGCCATCCGGGCTGAAAACTCGGCGCCATCGCTGCGCCATCTGCATTGCGCAGTCCTGTCCACAAGACCGGGCTGAGCTGCGGCATCAGGGCTTTTATTTTGGCTTGTGCGCCAGCGCCCACCGGCATCGCCGGCTGTGGGCGCTGGACTGTGTTCCATCTCATCAAAAAGGAGAACGCCACAGTGGCCAAGCAAATCGCTATCGATCATGTCTTCAAGGTCTTCGGCAACGATCCGAAAACCGCGCTCAATCTTGTGAAACTGGGCCGCAGCAAGCAGGAGATCCTCGCCCAGACCGGGCAATCCATCGGCGTGTTCGACGCCGACTTCACCATCGAAGCCGGTGAAATCTTTGTAGTCATGGGCCTGTCGGGCTCGGGCAAGTCCACCCTGGTGCGCATGCTCAATCGCCTGATCGAGCCCACCAGCGGCCGCATCCTGGTCG
Source organism: Comamonas testosteroni (assembly GCF_014076415.1). Classification (NCBI taxonomy): domain Bacteria; kingdom Pseudomonadati; phylum Pseudomonadota; class Betaproteobacteria; order Burkholderiales; family Comamonadaceae; genus Comamonas; species Comamonas testosteroni. Next base: position 1,708,523 of record NZ_CP043568.1, on the reverse strand, counting down.
ACGGCCAGGACATCAATACGCTCAATGACAAGGAACTGCGTGCGCTGCGCCGCAAGGACATCTCCATGGTGTTCCAGTCCTTTGCCCTCATGCCCCACCTCACGGTGCTGGACAACACGGCCTTTGGTCTGGAGCTGGCCGGCGTGGACCGCGCCACGCGCCAGCAGCAGGCGCAGGATGCCCTGGAGCAGGTGGGCCTGGGTGCCTGGGGCGCCAGCTACCCGGACGAGCTCTCCGGCGGCATGCAGCAGCGCGTGGGCCTGGCCCGCGCACTGGCCTCCGACCCGTCCATTTTGCTGATGGACGAGGCCTTCTCGGCACTGGACCCCATCATCCGCACCGAGATGCAGTCCGAACTGTTGCGTCTGCAGGAAATCAAGCGCCGCACCATCGTCTTCATCTCTCACGATCTGGACGAAGCCATGCGCATTGGCGACCGCATCGCCATCATGAAGGACGGCATGGTGCAGCAGGTCGGCACGCCCGACGAGATTCTGCGCAACCCGGCCAACGATTATGTGCGCACCTTCATTCAAGGCGTGGATGCGGCAGCCGTGTTCAAGGCCGCCGACATCGCCCGTCAGGCGCTGACCGTGATTTCCGAACATAGCGACCGTGGCTGCCGCGCCGCGCTGCGCCTGCTGGAGGACTCCGACCGCGATTACGCCTATGTGCTCAATGCCCGCAAACGCTTTCTGGGCGTGGTCTCGTCGCAGTCGCTGCGCGATGCACTGCACGGCCACGAGGGAATGCTGGGCCTCAAGCACGCCTTCATCTCCGATGTGCAGCCTATCGCCAGCAGCACGCCGGTGGCCGAACTGTTCGGCACCGTAGCCACTCCTGCCTGCCCGCTGCCTGTGGTGGATGAAGAGGGCAAATACCTGGGCGTTATCAGTCGCACCACCATGCTCAAGTTCCTGGATCGCGCCACCCCGCCGGTGCCGCCACCTCAGAAGGAAATTCCGCCCATCAAGCTGGACCAGCACTTCCAGCCCAAGTCCAACACGCAAGCTGCCCAGCACGCAGCGCTATAAAAGAAGGGAGCCGATTTGAACGACAACGCACTGAACAATCCCGACACAGAAACCACCAGCGCGGCTTTTGACGACCCGTGGGCCGCAGCTTCTGCGCCCGCCGCCGAGCCGGTCAGCACCCATGTCACCAGCTCGGCGGCAGATGCCGATCCCTGGGCCGCCTCCTATGCCGATGCGGATGCCAGCTCAGGCGCCGATGCCTGGAGCAGCGGCGATGCCGCCAGCCAGGTCAGCAGCACCGACTGGCTCAGCGCCCCCTCGCCCACCGATGTGCCCGAGCATGACGGCGGCATAGGCCAGCTCTGGCATCAGATCACCACCGAAGGCCTGCCCGTGCAGGACTCGATCAACAACGGCCTCACCTGGGTGGTTGATCATTTCCGCCCGTTCTTCCAGGCTGTTCGTACCCCCATCGACGCCACGCTCAACGGTGTGACCGATGTGCTGCAGACCATCCCCATGCCGGCACTGGTGCTGCTGATTGCCCTGCTGGCCTGGCAGTTTGCAGGCCGCAAGCTGGCCATTGGCTCGGCAGTTTCGCTGCTGATTGTGGCCCTGCTGGGCATCTGGTCCGAAGCCATGGTCACCCTGGCCCTGGTGCTGACATCGCTGTTCTTCTGCATCGTGATCGGTCTACCCGTCGGCATCTTGCTGGCCAGCAGCGACCGTGCCCAGCGCTGGACGCGCCCGCTGTTGGACGCCATGCAGACCACGCCGGCCTTCGTCTATCTGGTGCCGGTGGTCATGCTGTTCGGTATCGGCAACGTGCCCGGAGTGATCGTGACCATCGTGTTTGCGCTGCCGCCGCTGATCCGCCTGACCAATCTGGGCATTCGCCAGGTGCGCCCCGACCTGATCGAGGCCAGCCGTGCCTATGGTGCCTCGCCTGCCCAGTTGCTGTGGAAGGTGCAGCTGCCACTGGCCATGCCCTCCATCATGGCCGGTATCAACCAGGCGCTGATGCTGTCCCTGTCCATGGTGGTGATTGCTTCCATGATCGCCGTCGGCGGTCTGGGCCAGATGGTGCTGCGCGGCATCGGCCGTCTGGACATGGGTCTGGCTACCGTTGGCGGCCTGGGCATCGTGCTGCTGGCCATCGTGCTGGACCGCATCACCCAGGCCATGGGCGAGCCCAAGCGCGGCAGTGCCCGCTGGTGGACCACCGGCCCAGCGGGTCTGGCCGTGCGTCTGCTGGGCAACAAGCACTCGGCACCAGCTCCCAAGCCCGGTAGCGAAGCCGCCAAGCCAGCAACGATCTGAATAAAGAACAAGGAGAACGCATGAGTACAGCCGACAACACCGCCAGCATCCGCCACGGCCTGGGCCACTGGCTGCTTGCCAGCACAGCCGCTGCCTCCATGGCCCTGTCCATGGTCAGCACTGGTGCCTTCGCTGCCGACGAGCTTCCAGGCAAGGGCATCAAGGTCCAGCCGCTCAAGAGCTCGATTGCCGAAGAAAGCTTCCAGACCCAGCTCGTCATGAAGGCCCTGGAAAAGCTGGGCTACGAGGTCCAGCCCATGAAGGAAGTGGAATACCCCACGGCCCATATTGCACTGGCCAACGGCGACGCCACCTTCATGGCCAACCACTGGAACCCGCTGCACGCCGACTACTACAAGAATGCGGGCGGCGACGCCAAGCTCTACCGCAAGGGTGTGTTCTCGGCCAATGCAGCTCAGGGCTATCTGATCGACAAGAAGACGGCCGATGAGCACAAGATCACGAATCTGGGGCAGCTCAAGAACCCCGAAATTGCCAAGCTGTTCGACACCGACGGTGACGGCAAGGCCGACCTGACAGGCTGCACGCCCGGCTGGGGCTGCGAGGCCATGATCGAGCACCAGCTCGGCGCCTACAAGCTGCGCGATACGGTCACTCACAAGCAGGGCACCTATTCGGCGCTGATGGCCGACACCATCACACGCTACAAGGCCGGCAAGCCCATCCTCTACTACACCTGGACGCCCTACTGGGTGAGCAATGTGCTCAAGCCCGGCAAGGATGTTGTCTGGCTGCAGGTCCCGTTCTCCGCACTGCCCGGCGAACAGTCCGGCACGGACACCAAACTGGCCAACGGCAAGAACTACGGCTTCATTGCCAACAACCAGCAAATCGTGGCCAACAAGGCCTGGGCAGAGCAGAACCCTGCGGCAGCCAAGCTGTTTGAAATCATCAAGCTGCCCGTGGGCGACATCAACGCCCAGAACTACATGATGAGCCAGGGCCAGAACAAGGCTTCCGATATCGAGCGTCATACCGACGGCTGGATCAAGGCCCATCAGAAGACTTTCGACGGCTGGATCAGCCAGGCGCTGGCGGCTGCCAAGAAGTCCTGATCACAACACCCGAATCACGGCGACCGCTTGCGCGGCCGCCGTTTTTTATCGCCGGGCCGCCCCAAGACAAAAACGCCCCTCCTGGAGGGGCAGCGAACCACACGCAGTGGGGCGCGTGGGGTGTCATTTTCAATCGGGCCGAAAGCCCACCCATACCAAGGAGAGACAAGAACAATGAGCAAGTCTGTGCAGACTCCGAGCCCAAACCGACACACCAGGCGCCAGCTGCTGCTGGGCACGGCCGGCGCTGCGGCGCTGGGTCTTGGTCAGTCGCCTAGCTGGGCGGCCAGACAGAAGGTGCCAGGCGATGCGCTTCCGGGCAAGGGCATCACGGTGCTGCCCGTCAAGAGCGCTCTGGCCGAAGAGAACTTCCAGACGCTGCTGGTGATGAAGGCACTGCAGCAGCTGGGCTACACCGTCAAGCCCTGGGAAGAGCTGGACTACCCGCTGATCCACGTGGCAGTGGCCAATGGCGATGCCAGCTTCATGGCCAACCACTGGAACCCGCACCACGCCGAGTTCTATCAGCAGGCCGGCGGCGATGCCAAGCTCTCGCGCAAGGGCGTGTATGCAGCCGGTGCCGCGCAGGGCTACATGATCGACAAGAAGACAGCCGACAAACACAGGATCACCCATCTCGACCAGCTCAAGGATCCCGGACTGGCGGCCCTCTTCGATATCGACGGCGACGGCAAGGCCAATCTGATCGGCCCCAACGCCGGCTGGGGTGGCGAGGCCGTGGTGGCCCATCAGATCAAGGCTTTCGGCCTGGAAAACACTGTCAGCTACACCCAGGGCAACTATCCGGCACTGATTGCCGACACGCTGGCGCGCTTCAAGGCCGGCAAGCCTGTGCTGTATTACGCGTGGACGCCCTACTGGCTCAGCAATGTGCTGCGCCCCGGCCAGGAAGTGGTGTGGCTGCAGGTGTCGCGCTCTTCCATGCCCGGGGTGCAGGCCAGCACCGACACCAAGCTGCCCAATGGCCGCAACTACGGCTTTCCGCTCAACAACGAGTACATCGTGGCCAACAAGCTCTGGGTCGAGCAGAACCCGGCCGCCGGCAAGCTGTTCGAGATCATGCAGATTCCCATCAGCGACATCAGCCGCCAGAACCAGCTGCTGCGCGAAGGGGAAAGCAAGCCCGCCGATATCCACCGCCATGTGGACGCTTGGATCAAGGCCCACCAGCAGACTTTTGACGCCTGGATTGCCCAGGCCAAGGCCGCAGCCCTGAAATCCTGATTCGCCAACGGCGCACCGGACCTGGTCCGGGGGCCGTTTCCTTCATCAACCCTCTCGCTTTTCTCATGCCGATTTCGGGGTAGGCACCCAGCATCCAAGGAGTATTCATGCACAGCAACAAGCCCGCACATTCGCCTTTCCCGCCCCTGCAGCTCCATTCCCGCCATCTGGCTGCCATCGCCTTGCTGAGCTTTGGCGCCGCCGCCGCACAAGCGCAAACCAACTCTGGTGACCTGCCCGGCAAAGGCATCTCGGTGCAGCCGCTCAAGGGCACGGTGGATGAGGAAATGTTCCAGACCCTGCTGGTTTCGCGTGCTCTGGAGAAGCTGGGCTACCGGGTACAGCCCGTCAAGAGCCTGGAAAACGGCACCCAGCATGTGGCCGTGGCCCAGGGCGACGCCACCTTTACCGCCACTCACTGGATGCCTCTGCACCGTGCCTTCTATGAGAACAATGGCGCAGACAAGGCCTTCTATCGCGCCGGCACTTACTCGCGCAATGCGGTACAAGGCTATCTGATCGACAAGGCGACGGCCGAGAAGTACAAAATCGTCAGCATCACGCAGCTCAAGGACCCCAAGCTGGCGGCGCTGTTCGACACCGACGGCGACGGCAAGGCCGATCTGACGGGCTGCAACCCTGGCTGGGGCTGCGAGCTGGCCATCAACAAACATCTCAAGGGACTGGATCTGGAGTCCAGCATCACCCACAGGCAAGGCAACTACCAGGCCTTGATTGCCGACACCATCACCCGCTACAAAAGCGGCAAGCCCATTCTCTACTACGTCTGGACCCCGTTCTGGGTGAACACAGTGCTGCGCCCGGGCAAGGAAGTCAGCTGGCTGGAGGTACCCAATGTCCCCGGTGCCCAGGGCGAAGACCAGACCCAGCTGCCCAATGGCAAGAACTACGGCTTCAAGCTCAATCAGCAGTACATCCTGGCCAACAAGGTCTGGGCCGAGAAAAATCCGGCCGCTGCCAAGCTATTTGCCGTAATGCAGCTGCCTATCGAGGACATCAACGCCCAGAACATGCGCATGCGCCAGGGCGAGAGCAGCTCGGCCGACGTCAGTCGCCATGTGGACGGCTGGATCAAAGCCCATCAGCAGACTTTTGACGGCTGGCTGGAGCAGGCGCGCGCCGCTGCAAAATAGGTATAAAACGGCTGCAGCGCTTTATGCAAAGCGCCGGCAGCTATCAAAAGTGCTTTCGGTAGCGGGCCGCTGCCTACCAGTTGGCCTTGGCATTGCGGCAGGCCGCCTGGCTGGACAGCGCGACAAAGCGCTCCACCCGCAGCGCCAGCATCTTGCGCCCCTGCCGTGCCAGCACCGGATCGGCCACGGCTCGCTCCACCACCCTGCCCTGCACCTCGGCCAGCATGGCGACGGTGGCGCTGCTGCGCGTGTTCAGATAGGCCTGCTCCAGCAGCACGCTGTCGCCCTCGGGCAGAACGCCGATGATCTGGCCGCTTTCACACTCCTGAAACCGGGCCGTCTCGCCGTCCAGGCTGTACAGGCCCTGCCAGCGCCCGCTTTCCTCGCCGGGCTTGAGGCCTACGGCGGCAGGGCCGGCCTGCTTGACCTCGGTCTGGGTCTGGACCTGCTTCTTGCCCGTCAGACCGGTCCAGGTCTTGTCCCAGGTCTGGGAAACCTTGTCCGTCATGCCGGACAAGCTCGAACAGGCGGTCAAACCCGTCACCACAATGACACTGGCTGCCAGGCGCCACAGCTTGCTCTGCATGAATACCTCTGATCTTTCAAAAGCAGGCACGTTAACAGACAGCGGCAGCCTGCAATTGCTGCAGATATCTCAATGCAACAAAGTGTTGCATACATAATCAGCGATCTCTTGAACCAATGCAGCCATGAGCCAACCCACCGCCCCCATCGTCCACGGCACCGAAGATGTGCTGATTGCCCTGTGCAACTCCGTCTCGCGCGTGCTGCAGGTGGCCACCCAGTGCCCGATTCAGTACTCGGGCATGGTGCAACGCATCACCAAGACAAGTCTCAAACCCGATATCGGCTGCTTTGTGCTGATCGATGGTGGTTTTTCTGCGCTCATCATCATCAACTTCTCGGCCGATGCGGCCATGGAGCTCTACCGCAGCTATCTGCTGTCCATGGGCATGGCCGAGAGCGATCTGGCCAATTCCTATACCTCGGACGATGTGAGCAACGTCATGGGCGAGCTGATGAACCAGGTCGTTGGCGACTTCACCAGCAAGGTGCAGCGCGAACTGCAGACCCATATCGCGCAAAGTCAGCCCAAGATGATCCGCCTGAACAAGCAGGTCAATCTGAGTGTGGATGCCAATCTGGATGCCCCGGAAGCGCGCCGCGTGACCTTCTACACAGGCAACAACAACATCTTCTATCTGGAGATGGCGGTGGATCACATGGAGTTCATCAAGATCAAGGACTTCGAAGCCCAGGAAAAACCGGACCCTGATCTTGTCATGGCCCAGGCCCGGGAAGCCCAAACTGGACAAGCGCCTGCAGCTCTCAACACGGCGGCAGCCTCCAGCGATACCGACGACCTGCTCAAGTCGCTGGGTCTCTGAGCCGCCATTCCTGGCATGCAAAAGGCGAGCGAGGATGTCGCCTTTTTACGAAAGCAATTCCTTGATGAGCCTGCTTATTGGCCTTTTTCTTCTGGCTGACCCGGCCTCACCGCATCTGCCATTGCGAGAATGAAGGCGCGTAGCTTTTGCACATCATCATCGCCGAGCCTGCCCGCAAAATCGGGCATGCCTCGTGAGGTGGCCGGGCCGTTGATGATGAAACTGCCTAGATTGTCAATCATGGCCGCAGGCAGATAGGTCAGGCTGGGCAGGGCTCCACCCTTGCTGACGCCCGGGTAGCCGTGACAGGCAATGCAGTTGCTGTTGTAGAGTGCAGCACCGGCCGGCACCAGTTGCGGGTCGTACCCGAGCCCGCCAATCAAGGCACTCATCTGATAGGCCACCCGTTCCGGCATGGGGGCCTTGCCTCCCAGTGCAAAGGTATAGACCGTGCCGGGGCTCCTGAAGTCGGCCACGCGGTCACCGAGGCCAAAAGCACCACCCCAGCCGACGGCAATCGAGACATATTGCCTGCCATCGAGTTCATAGCTCACCGGAGCCGCAATCACGCCGCTGCCCATGGGAGCATCCCAGAGCTTTTTGCCGCTTCTGGCGTGATAGGCCACCAGTCGCGCATCGGCCGTTCCCTGAAAGACCAGATCGCCGGCCGTCGCCAGCGTTCCGCCATTCCAGGGCGAGACATGCTTTTGATGCCAGGCTTCCTTTTGCCGCACCGGGTCCCAGGCGATCAGGCGACCAAAAGGCAGGCTGCTGGGCTCCAGCATCACGCGTCCCGTATTCCAGCCGGTATTGCTCATGAGCTGGCCCGGCGTATTGCTGTTGAAGCCGGCCCAGTTCGGATCGTCGGCCATGGCCGTGGGAATATGCTGAGCCGGAATATAGGCCAGCCCCGTCTGCGGGCTATAGGCCATGGAATGCCAGTTATGCGCCCCCCGGGGGCCGGGAATGATCTCGGCCTTGCCGGCGCTGCGCACGGCCTCCTCCATGATGGGACGGCCGTTGCCGTCATAGCCCCTGGCCCAGTTCACGGGCACAAAGTTCCTTGCGGAGATGAATCGGCCGCTCTGACGGTCGATCACAAAAAAGTAGCCATTCTTGGGCGCATGCAGCAATACCTTGCGCAGCTTGCCATCAATCCTGAGGTCAGCCTGCACGATATCCTGGGCTGAAGTGAAGTCCCAGTTATCGCCCGGTGTTTCCTGGTAATGCCATTTGTAGGCACCCGTGTCCGGATCCAGCGCCACGATGGAGCCCAGATACAGGTTGTCTCCCCCGACAGGACTGCGCTTTCGGTGCGCCCAGGGCGAGCCATTGCCCACGCCGATATACATCTGATTGAGTTCGGGATCGAACACCAGCGAGCTCCAGACCGTTCCGCCACCGCCGCTCTCCCAATACCTGCCTGCCGGATCCCAGGTTTTGGCAGCCTCCTCCAGCGCCTTGCTCTCATAAGCCTGAGCCGGATCACCGGGCACGGTATAAAAGCGCCAAACCTGCTTGCCCGTCTCGGCGTCATAGGCCGTCACATAACCACGAGCACCATATTCGGCGCCGCCATTGCCGATATAGACCTTGCCCTTGAACACGCGCGGAGCGCCCGTGATGGTGTATGAGAAATTCTTGTTGTCTATGGTGTCCGTGGACCAGACCTGCCGGCCCGTGGCAGCGTCCAGCGCAATCAGCCGCCCGTCGAAGGCACCCACAAACACTTTGCCCTTGTAGACGGCCACACCGCGATTGACCACATCGCAGCAGCCCTTGTAGGCCATCTCGCGCGGCACCTGTGGGTCGTAGGTCCACAGCGCCTTTCCCGTGCGCGCATTCACCGCATGCACCACGCTCCAGGGGGCGGAGACATACATCACCCCATTCACCACGATGGGTGTGGCTTCCACGCCGCGCGACGAATCGAGCTTGTACGACCAGGCCAGACCCAGCCGGTCCACATTGCCACTGTGGATCTGCTTGAGCGGGCTGAAACGATTTTCCTGATAGTTCAGCCCATGACTGGGCCAGTCCTTGCCGGTCCTTGCATTGGCTTCGATATGAGCGTCATCCACATGCTCCGCAGCCAGCGCCAGTATGGACAGCCAGCCCAGCAACCCTGCAACGGCCAGGCTCACCAAACGTCGGTTTGGCCTGTGGTGGGATCGAATGCACGCAGGGCTTTGCATAGAGTCTGTCTCCTGTGGTGATTTGTCGTTTTGCCGCTGCTCTCCCGTCAGCAATCAGGAAATTCTTGGGCAAGCGGGAGCTGTCCACATCACAGGCAAATCCGCACTCCATTTGGACGATGCAACGCACACTCGACAAGGCGCCATGTCTGACGACAGCAGGCCACCGCATCCTTGTCTAAAACCCTGTTAACAAGATAAATACTGTTTGCGCAATAATTTGAATTCCAACTATTTAAATGCATTCGGAATGTCCAGCACCGCCTCACTGTCCAGTCGTCAGCGCCAGCTCATGTTCGTCCTGGCGCAGGTCAGCAAGCAATGGCGACGCACGCTGGATAAGGTCCTGGCCCCCTTGGGTCTGACGCAGGCGCTGTGGCTGCCCCTGGTCCACCTGGAGCGCTGCGCGGGTGCCATGCGGCAAAAGGACCTTGCTCTGGCGCTGGCGTTGGACAGCTCTTCCATCGTGCGCCTGATTGACGGCCTTCAGGCCCAAGGCTGGGTGGAACGCATCGATGATGCCGATCGGCGCGTCAAGCGCATACAGCTCACGAAGGCCGGACTGCTGCAGGTCGAGACCGTCAAGACCATCGTGGCGGATGTCCGCAGCGAAGTCATGCAGGAGCTGCCCCCCGATCTGCTGGACGCCACACTGGATGCACTGGAAACCATGCTGGGAAAGATGGCTGCACTGGAAGTGGGCGCCAACGCGGACTCGCTACCCGAGAGCTGAACTAGCGCCACACGCAACAGAAACCTCACAGCTAGTTCCGGATTTCACTTGTATGCAAAGTCCCGTCACCCCTGTACGCAAAGCGCCACTCTGGCTGCTGGTCATGGTCACCATTGCCGGCACCATGGCCATGCATATGTTCATCCCGGCTCTGCCCGATGCTGCTCGCCACTTCGGCGCCAGCAGCGGACAGATGCAGCAGACCATCACCGTCTACATCCTCGGCCTGGCACTGGGCCAGCTGATCTACGGCCCCATGTCGGATGCACTGGGCCGCCGCCCCCTGTTGCTTGTCGGCCTCTGTCTCTACACCGTCGCCAGCCTTGCGGCCTTTCTGGCCCCGAGCGCGAATATGCTGATTGGCGCGCGCCTGATTCAGGCTCTGGGTGGCTGCGCCGGCCTGGCACTGGGCCGCGCCATTGCCCGCGACACCGCGACACCCGAAACTGCCGTGGGCAGTCTGGCCTTGCTCAATCTCATGATGATGATTGGCCCGGGCATCGCCCCCTCCATAGGCTCGGGGCTGGATGCCCTGTTCGGCTGGCGCATCATTTTTGCGGTGCTGGCGCTGATGGGGGCGCTAACGGCCATCGGAGTCTGGCGCCTGCTTCCTGAGACCGGTCGCCCCACCGGCAAGCTGAACTGGCGCACCGTGCGCAATGACTATCGAACCTTGCTGGGTTCACCTCAGTTTCTGGGCTTCGCCATAGGCGGCGGTAGCGCCACCACATCCATGTACGCCTTTATTGCTGCAGCACCGTTCATCTTCATCGAACAGTTGCACACCAGCAAGGCGCAGCTTGGCATCTACCTGGGGGTGCTGATGGCCGGCATGGCAGCAGGCAATGCGCTGGCACGCCAGCTCGTCAAACGCTGGCCACTGGAGCGGTTGATACTGGGCGGCAATATGCTGAGCCTGGGCTGCGCGGCTGCACTGTTAGTCCTGACGCTGCTGCAGCTGATCAACGTGCCCGCTGTCGTGACTTTGATGCTGCTGTTTACCTTAGGTTCCGGCATGACCAGCCCCGCCGCACTCTCCAAGGCTCTGGGTGTGCACAGCGATTTGACGGGATCGGCCGCCGGCGTCTACGGCTTTTCTCAGATGGCCGTGGGTGGCCTGTGCACGCTTGGGGCCAGTCTGGGCAACAACCCTGCGCTGTCGGCCTTTTCCGTGTTGCTGATTGCCTGCGCCGTGGGGCAACTGGGCTTCAGATATGCGCTGCGCCTGAACCGGGCCATCGCACCTTGAAACTGATATCAGCCTTGCACCCGAGGACTCAGAACCTAGGGCTCAGCGGCCAAGGTGTTTGAAGACCCGACCGGGTCTTCAATCCCTTGCACCGCATCGTCCACGCTCCAGGCGGCATAGGCGAGGGGATCCAGGTCCTGAATCTGCACGCGCTGCAGCAACTCTCGAACGCCATCTTTGACACGCGCCAGCCTGAGCCTGATTCCAGCCTGCGCCAGTTGCCTGGCAAGCTCGCTCAAGGCCTCTATGCTGGTGCTGTCCAGGTCCGGACATTCCTCGAGACTCAGTATCAGCGTCTTCAGACCAGAAGCGCGCCCCGCGCGTGCACTGATGTCGGCCATGACAGCATCGGCATTGCCGAAGAACAAAGCTTCCTCGGGACGCACAATCAGCACATGAGGGACAGCCAGAGCTTCGGGGTGCAGTTGCCTGTCCACAAAATCGTGACTATTTGCCAACCGGCCCAGCTCGCTGACTCTTGCCTGGGCCATGCGCTTGAGCAGCAGAGCGATGCTGAGCACCATGGACAGCAGCAAGCCATCGAGTACGCCCAGCAAAATCACGGCTGCAAACGCAGTGACTACCAGAGTCCGGTCACGGCGCCAGGCGAAATATGGCTTCAAACTCCTCCAGTTGAGTGAATGGCCTACCGCATGCATGACGATGGCAGCCAGCATGGGTTCTGGAATCCTCTCCATCAATGGCAACAACTGCCACACCAGCAATGCCACGACGGCGCAAGCAATCAGCCCTGCGGCTCTGGTTCTGGCTCCTGCGGCCTCATTGGCCGAGCTGGCTGAAAAGCCGGCGCCCACGGGCAGGCCCTGAAACAGGGCCGACGCCATATTGGCGCCACCCAAGACCAGCAAATCGCGATTGGCGGAAACCGGATCTCCATGTCGCAAGGCCAGCGAGCGTATGGAGCTATAGGACTCGGCATACAAGATCAGGGCCAGTGCTAGCGCCAATTGTCCTGCGCGCAGCCAGTCTGGCCAGGCCAGATCTGGCAGAGCCAGATGCACACCACCCAATTCCAGCGCCCCCACGGGAGATATGCACCAGAGCCGTCCATACCCCAGAAAATCAAGAGCAATCCCGGCCACGATGACCAGCAAAGCCGCCGGCACGGCTCGCCAGCGGCCAAGCAGATGCAATGTCAACAGGGCCAGCACCAGCATGGCCAGACCGTATAAGTTCCAGTCAGACAACCTTGCCAGCAGCTCCCAGCTGAAATGCAGAAAATCGCTGTGCTCCGGATGCACTCCGATCGCCAGAGGCAGCTGCTTGAGCACAATGGTCAAGGCCAGTCCCATGGCAAAACCGCGCAGGACGGGCTTGGCAATGAACTGGGAGATGGCCCCCAACCGCATCAGCCCGGCCAGCACAAAGATGATGCCTGCCACCAATACCATGCCTATGCCCATGGCGGCGCGATGCTCAGCCGAGACATGCAGAACAGAACTGCTAGCCGCCAACAGCACGGCCGCCGATGAAGAGGTCGCAGAAACAATCGCAAAGCGGCTGCTTCCGGCCAGTCCATAGACCAGCAGCCCGGCGAACAAGGCCACCACCCCAGCCTGCGGCGGTGCTCCGGCGAGACCCGCGTAAGCCACCGCTTCGGGAAGCAGCAGCCCTGCAATCGACAGGCCCGCCACCCAATCGGCGCTGGTGGGAAGAGCGAGCAAGCCTCTGCGCGTTTGGTCCATATTATTCGTGCAGCGAGTTGGAGACTCCGGACCAGCCTGGCAAGAACTGCGCCTTGACGCTACGGGCCAGCGCAACAGCCTCCACGACCGCAGACTCGGGCAAGCCAAAACGGCCATTGCTGCGCAAATCCGCCTTGCGAAACAGAGGCCGGTAAAAATCAGCCCAGAGGAACTCGGCATAAGGCGAGGCATCCTTGGCATAACCACCGGCCTTGCGCACCTCCCCCGCCAAGCTCCGATACGGGTCATCCTTAAGCTGACTCAGTTGCAGGGGGATCTGCGAAAACTCGCAACGCCGCCCCTTCTCGTCATAAGGGTGCGCCCAGTGGTGGAACTCCATGACGCGCCAAAACATCTCCGCGCCCTGCTCGCTCAGATCGGCCAACTGCATGACCCAGACGGTTTTGACCGCTTCATGCATCAGCGCCTGTCCCAGATGATGGTGATCCACGATGAAAAACCGGCCCTGAGGACCTTTCACGGCAGGAAACCAGTGACTGAGCAACAGTTTGTCGCGAGCCTTGGATTTCAGTTGAGCCCATTGAGAGCGTTTGAGCGACACTTCGGCAGCCCCCACCGTCATCTGCGTGGGCCGTAGATCCAAAACCGAAACCTGCACCAGATGCTGTTGTACGGGCATGCTGACTCCTGCCATCAAGGATGTCGCATTGTGTGCAAAGCCGACGCAAAAAGAAAAGAGCCCGACATGCGGGCTCTTTTCAGGACGGAGCCGGCCTACAGATTGCCAACCATCTGCTCGGGCACGACCCACTGGTCGAACTGCTCGGCCGTCACATGGCCGCTGGCAATGGCCGCGTCTCGCAGGCTGCTGCCCTCCTTGTGCGCCTTCTTGGCAATATAGGCTGCCTTGTCGTAGCCGATATGCGTGTTGAGCGCTGTCACCAGCATCAGCGAACGGCCTACCAGTTCGTCAATGCGCGCACGGTTTGGCTCTATGCCCACAGCGCAGTGATCGTTGAAACTGACCATGCCGTCGGCCAGCAGGCGCACGCTTTGCAGGAAGTTGTGCGCCACCATGGGGCGGAACACGTTCAGCTCGAAATTGCCCGAGGCTCCGCCGAAATTGATGGCCACATCGTTGCCGAACACCTGGGCGCAAAGCATGGTCACGGCTTCGGACTGCGTGGGATTGACCTTGCCCGGCATGATGGACGAGCCCGGCTCGTTCTCCGGGATCGAGATTTCGCCCAGGCCGCTGCGCGGCCCGGATGCCAGCCAGCGCACGTCGTTGGCGATTTTCATCAGGCTTGCAGCCAGCGTCTTGAGAGCGCCATGTGCATAAACCAAGCCGTCGCAGCTCGCCAGGGACTCGAACTTGTTGGGCGAGGTGACAAACGGGGAGCCCGTCAGTCTGGCCAGTTCTGCCGCCACGCCTTCGGCGTAGCCCTTGGGAGCATTCAGCCCCGTACCCACGGCCGTCCCCCCCAAGGCCAGCTCATACAGATGCGACAATGCGGACCGCACATGGGCTTCGCCATGGGCCAGCTGGGCCACCCAGCCGGATATTTCCTGGCCCAGCGTCAGCGGCGTGGCGTCCTGCAAATGCGTGCGACCGATCTTGACGATATCGGCAAAGGCTTCGCTCTTGGCCAGCAGCGTGACACGCAGCCTGGCGATGGCGGGCAGCAGCTTGTGCTCGATGGCCGTAACCGCCGCCACATGCATGGCCGTGGGATAGACATCGTTGCTGGACTGGCTCTTGTTCACATCGTCATTCGGATGCACCAGACGGGCTTCACCGCGCTCGCCGCCCATCAGCTCGCTGGCCCGGTTGGCCAGCACCTCGTTGACATTCATATTGGTCTGCGTGCCGGAACCTGTCTGCCAGACCACCAGGGGGAACTCATCGGGGTGCTTGCCCGCGAGCACTTCATCGGCAGCCGCATTGATGGCTCTGGATTTTTTCTCGTCCAGCAGACCCAGCGCCTGGTTGACGCTGGCGGAGGCCTTTTTGACCTGCGCCAGTGCAGCAATGATTTCACGCGGTTGCTGCTCGCCACTGATGTCAAAATTCTGCAGCGAGCGCTGCGTCTGCGCGCCCCAGAGCTTGTTGGCGGGTACATCGATCAGGCCAAAAGTGTCTTTTTCCTGGCGGGTGACTGTCATGGAATCGCTCCTTGCAATACAACTCGGCGCAGCTGGCTGAGGAAATCTGGCTGCCGTTGGCCGCAAACGGAAGTCGACCCACCGCCAGGCAGGCCACTTCCACAACCGGTCCATGCTAGCTCAGCCCGGCAGGCGGCAAGCACAATCGAGGCAACACCCCTGCGCCGGCAAGGCCAGAAATACATAGTTACATTAAATCAATATCGGACAGAGAATCCGACCGGCCTTGCTGGCCCGCCACATCAATGTTCACTGATCTTTCCACCCCCATCGCCACCACCGTCATGACATCAAGTTACAGCACGATGATGGTGTGTGTCTCCATCGTCATCGCGGTATTTGCCTCTTTTGTGACGCTGGGTCTGGCCCGTCGCATGCGCATGGCCTCGGGCAGAATCGGACGCATCTGGTGGGCAATCGGTGCCATGGTGATGGGCACAGGGATCTGGGCCACGCACTTCATAGGCATGCAGGCGTTTGAGCTGCCCATCACCCTGGGCTACGGCGGCGCTCTGACGCTGGCCTCCTGGGTCGCGGCAGTCGCGGCATCTGCATTGGCCTTTGGAGTGGCAACCAGGGTCGAATACCGCAGGCCTCATTTTCTGGGCGCCTCGCTGCTCATGGGCGGCGGCATCTGCGCCATGCACTACCTGGGCATGCTCGCCATCGAGATGTCCATCCCGATTGCCTGGGACTGGCCACTGGTGGCGGCCTCCGCTCTGATCGCAGTACTGGCCTCTGCCACGGCGCTGACTCTGTTTCGCGCGCTGTTTTCGCTCTCCGGCAAGCGGTTGTGGCTGTTCCAGGCATTGGCTGCACTGGTCATGGGCTTTGCCATCTGTGGCATGCACTACACCGGAATGTCGGCAGCCAGCTTTGCCAGCGGCTCGCTCTGCCTGAGTGCGGAAGCCCTGAGCGGCCCCGAACTCACCACCATCATCATCATCACCACGGTCATGCTGCTGATTGCGGCGATGTTCAGCACCTTGCTCGATGCGCGCCTGCAGAGCACAGCCTTCAAGCTCAATCAATCGCTGCAGGAAACCAATGCCAAGCTGCAGTTGGCCAATACCGAGCTGCGCCAGCGCGCCTTTGCCGATCCGCTGACCAATCTGCCCAACCGGCTGCTGTTCGAAGACCGCCTCATCCATGCCCTGCTGCGCCTGGAGCGCGCCAACCGTTCACGAATCAAGGAGCGGCTGGGAATTCTGTTTGTGGATCTGGACGGATTCAAGCCCATCAATGACTCCTTTGGCCACGCCGCAGGCGATCAGATCCTCATCAGCGCAGCCGAGCGGCTGACTGAGCAAGCCCGCAGCAGCGATACCGTGGCCCGCGTGGGCGGGGATGAATTCCTGGTGCTGCTGGAAGACACCCAGGACGTGGCCGCCTGCATGGCGGTGGCCAATCGCATTATCAAGGCGCTTAGTCAGCCCTTTCGGCTGGGGAACAAGGAACTGCAGATCACCTGCTCCATTGGAATCGTGGCCTTTCCCGACCATGGCGACCGCGACCACCTGATAGCCAACGCCGACGCCGCCATGTACGCAGCCAAACGCAATGGCGGCAACGGTTTTGCAGTATTCGAGCCGCATATGGGCAGCGATGCATCCGAGCAGCTGGAGCTGCAAAACGACCTGCGCCACGCCATTCAGCGCGGCCAGATGGAGCTGCATTACCAGCCCAAGATCGACAGCGAGCGCGGCAACATCATCGGGGTCGAGGCGCTGCTGCGCTGGGCCCACCCCGAACGCGGCATGATTGCCCCGGACATCTTCATTCCCCTGGCCGAGCGCTTCGGCATCATCAACAGCCTGGGCAACTGGGTGATCGAAGAAGCCTGCCGCCAGCTGGCACTGTGGCGCGATATGGGACTGCAGATGCGGGTGGCGATCAATCTTTCCGTGCACCAGCTGCGTGAAAGCGGCCTGGCAGACCGCATCACCCAGACGCTGCTGCGCCACGACGTACAGGCCAGCCAGCTGCTGTGCGAGATCACCGAGTCCGTGGCCATGGAGGACACCCAGGCCACGCAGCGCGCAATCGAGGAATTGCGCGGCATCGGCATCTTTCTCTCGATCGACGACTTCGGCACCGGCTACTCCAGCCTCAACTATCTGCGTCAGTTGCCCGCGCAGCAGCTGAAGATCGACCGCAGCTTCATCCGCGACCTGGAAACCGAGGAAGATGCCCGTGCCGTGGTCCATGCCGTCGTGCGCCTGGCCCATGCCCTGGGCCTGCGCGTGGTGGCCGAGGGTGTGGAAACTGCGGGTCAGCGGGACATCCTGATCGAGATGCAATGCGATGAGCTTCAGGGCTACTTCTACGCGCGCCCCATGCCGGCGGACAGCCTGCTGGCCTGGGCAAGAGACGATCGTCGAGGTGGTCAGGCCGATTTCTCGGCCTCCATCCTCGGCGCACTGACCGGCTGAACGCCACACAGCACCCACCAGTCATATATAAGACTGGTGGGTTATGGCTGCAAGAATTGTCGTCTGGACCGATAATCGATGGGTTTAACGTGCGCGGCCCACGCGTACAGATTGCAACCCCCGAGAAGCTTCACGATGACCACCTCCATCCGCCAGCAGGACCTGATCGATTCGATCGCAGGTGCCCTCCAGTACATCAGTTACTACCACACGCCGGATTTCATCCAGCATCTGGCCCGCGCCTATGAGCGCGAGCAAAGCCCTGCGGCCAAGGATGCGATGGCGCAGATCCTGACCAACTCCAAGATGGCGGCCACCGGTCAGCGCCCCATCTGCCAGGACACCGGCATCGTCAACGTGTTCCTGAAAGTGGGCATGGACGTCAAGTGGGAAGGCTTCACCATGGGGCTGGAAGACGCCATCAATGAAGGCGTACGCCGTGGCTACAACCACCCCGACAACACGCTGCGCGCCTCCGTCGTGGCTGACCCGCAGTTCAAGCGCAAGAACACCAAGGACAACACCCCCGCCGTGATCAATGTGCAGATCGTGCCCGGCGACAAGGTGGACGTGACCGTGGCCGCCAAGGGCGGCGGCTCCGAGAACAAGTCCAAGATGATCATGATGAACCCCAGCGACAACATCGTGGACTGGGTTCTGAAGACCGTCCCCACCATGGGCGCAGGCTGGTGCCCGCCCGGCATGCTGGGTATTGGCATCGGCGGCACGGCTGAAAAGGCCGTCCTGCTGGCCAAGGAAAGCCTGATGGAAGATCTCAATATGTACGAGCTGCAGCAAAAAGCCGCCAGCGGTGCAGAGCTCGACGACGTGGAAAAGCTGCGTCTGGAGCTGTTCGAAAAGATCAACGCCCTGGGCATCGGCGCCCAAGGTCTGGGCGGCCTGACCACAGTGCTGGACGTCAAGATCAACATGTACCCCACGCACGCGGCCTCCAAGCCCGTGGCCATGATTCCCAACTGCGCCGCCACCCGCCACGCCCATTTTGTGATGGATGGATCCGGCCCCGTGCACCTGGATGCCCCCTCTCTGGACACCTGGCCCAAGATCGACTGGCACCCCGACTACAACAAGTCCAAGAAGGTCGATTTGAACAATCTGACCAAGGAAGAAGTGGCCAGCTGGAAGCCCGGCGACACACTGCTGCTCAACGGCAAGATGCTGACCGGCCGTGATGCCGCCCACAAGCGCATCCAGGACATGCTGGCCAAGGGCGAAAAGCTGCCCGTGGACTTCACCAACCGCGTGATCTACTACGTAGGCCCCGTGGACCCCGTACGCGACGAAGTGGTTGGCCCTGCAGGCCCCACCACGGCCACCCGCATGGACAAGTTCACCGACATGATGCTGTCCCAGACCGGCCTGATCTCGATGATCGGCAAGTCGGAGCGCGGCCCTGTCGCCATCGATGCCATCAAGAAGCACAAGTCGGCCTACCTGATGGCCGTCGGCGGTGCCGCCTACCTGGTTTCCAAGGCCATCAAGCAGGCCAAGGTAGTGGGCTTTGAAGACCTGGGAATGGAAGCCATCTATGAATTCGACGTAGTCGACATGCCTGTGACCGTGGCCGTGGATGCCGGCGGCACCAGCGCCCACATCACCGGCCCCGCCATCTGGAAGGAAAAGATTGCGACCGGGGAATTCAAGGGCATTGAAGTGGCCGGTGTGTAATCACCCGGCAGGCCCCGCCGTAAAGAACCGCCTTCGGGCGGTTTTTTCGTCCCAAAGCGTAAAGAAAGCAATTGCAATAGGCTGATGGGCCGAATTGGCCTTTTCCCGGGATTTTTCGAGAATCCAATCCAACCCATGCATATCCGAGCAGAACTGCCCACCGATGCCAAGGCCATCGAGCAGGTGACGATCCAGGCCTTCAAGGACGCACCACATACCGATCACACCGAGCAATTCATCGTGCGTGAGTTGCGCGCAGCCGGGGCTCTTGCCCTGTCCCTGGTCGCAGAGATTGACGAGCAAATCGTCGGGCATGTCGCCATCTCCGCCGTCAACATCAGCGACGGCAGCCAGCACTGGTTTGGCCTGGGCCCCATCTCCGTCGTTCCCCAAAGACAGCGACAGGGTATCGGCAGTGCACTCATGCAGGCAGCCATCAGCGCTCTGCATGCGCAGTCTGCGCGGGGATGCGTGCTGCTTGGCGATCCGGACTACTACCGGCGCTTTGGTTTCCGGACGGTGCCGGGCCTGGTGCTGCCCGGAGTGCCTGCCGAGTACTTTCAGGCCCTGACTTTCGAAGGCCTGCCGCCGCAAGGCGAGGTGAGTTATCACAGGGCCTTCAACGCCCGGGACTGAGCCTGCCGGTTTGCTCGGCGGCGAGGCGGCATCCGCTCTCGGCCATCGGCGCAGCACCGATGACAAAGCCGATGTGCTGGCCAATCCGACATTGGGCACACCGCCGCCATCAGCAAGCAAAGCTTTCGGGGTTCACGGCAACGCGATGCCTAGTCTTCATCGAAATCAGGGCTTCTTGGTAAATACGAGACACAGATACCAAGCATGCTATTTAAGATATGCGACAGAGTGGGTATTTGTCTGACACCGTCCAGAATGATTTGCATCGCAAGCACAAGGAGTTCAGCATGAGCCATGTTGCAGCAAAGATGGTGACCGGTGCGCTGGTGGCGCTCTCGGGCTTTGCTTGCGCACAGACTCAGCAGCCATCAGCTGCGCCCAAGCCATTGCCTCCCCCTGCGACTCAGGTACTGGTCCCCCAGGGCGTCTATGCGCAGATCGACACCAGACTGGGGCAGGAGGCTCTTCGCTTGCTGTCGCAGGGCACGCCTCAGCAGCAGCAAGCCGTGCTCGAGCGCATACGCGCCGCGCCCGAACGCTTTCAACCGCCCGTGTTCTATGTGCTGTCGCAAACACTGTTCAAGGCCGGTCTGCGGGACGAGGCTGCCTTCTGGTTCTACGCCGGCCAGCTGCGTGCCCGCTTCGACGCCAACCGCTGTGCCGACGTCACTGCCAGGCAAGCGGTCGATGTGATGAATCAGAGCTATGGAGCCCCCATCAACCGCTATCTGTTTCAGGATCTGGACAAGGCTCAGGAATTGATCGCCAGGGTCGTGGACTGGGATCGCCGCACGCCCCACGCCTACGACCCGCACTGGATCAATCTGCACGGCATGCAGGCGGTTCAGGCCTCCCGGGACCCGCAACTGGCTGCCAGGCTGACGATGGAATCGCTGAGCCTGCCAGCCGCACAGTGGCCTACCCTGGCCGAGCAGACGCGCACCAAGTACCTGCAGGGCTTTCAGGAAGCCATCAGCCAGCTCAAGGCCGAGTCAAAATCCAAGTGAAGATCGCTACAGCCCCAGGTCTCCATCCCTTAGGTAGAAATCGCTTGCGGCTACTCTTTTTGAACAATCTTCCGGCAAGACTCCGCGCAAGCTTGATGGCAGCCCCTATTGGCACATGTCCTGTTTGCTCTACGATGACTCAGACCTCTGCACCCTGGGCCGCTGCAATGCGACTCAAAAGGAGTCCTCATGCACAAGCCTTTTGCGCTGTTGACGACCACCGCCCTCGTCGCCTTGCTGACCGCCTGCCTGGTACCTGAACGGTTCGCCGCCAGCGTGGAAGTACAGGCTGACGGCAGCTACAGCTACCACTTTGACGGCACGGTGGTGAATGCCCTGGCCGTGATGAAGCTCAGAAAGCAGGGCGTGCTGAGCGAGAAGGACCACCAGGAGCTGGCTGCGCAAGCGCAGCAACTGAGCCGCGAACCGGAGGTCAGGAAAGCCGTCTACAAAGGCAATGCGCGCTATGCACTGGAGATTGCCGGCCAGAGAAATCCCGGCGAAGGCCTGCGATTGCTGGACATGTTCACCGTGCAGACAGACAGGAACGGCGTGATGACGATTGCCGCCAAGCCGCTCAAGGACAAGGAAAAGAGAGACTTCGCGCAACTGGGCATCACCATGAATGGCAGCCTGAAAGTCAGTCTGCCCGGCAATGCCGAGGTGCTCTCGCAAAACGCCAGCTCCACGCCCACGCTGGGCCTGGGTGCATACAGCTGGAAAATCGGCGGCCTGAGCGTGCGGCCCGAGATCAGGCTGCGCTTCAAGCCTTGAAGACTGTCACAGTGCTCGGACTTGCCATTTCGGGAGAAGATGTCCGCACGATTTCCCGTGTCTGCCCGCCAAGTTTCCTATGACCCCGAACCTTCCATCGACAGCCCCGCAACTGCCTTTTTCCCAGGCCTGCGAAAACAATCAGGCCGCTATTTGCGAGGTGCTGCAATCCGCTTTTCAGCACAGCCGGCATGTGCTGGAGATAGGCTCCGGCACCGGGCAGCACAGCGTGTACTTCGCACCGCGCCTGCCGCAGCTGCTCTGGCAGACCAGCGACTTGGCCGAAAGTCATGCAGGCATCCAGGCCTGGCACGCCGCCCATGAATCCCCCAATCTGCGTGCTCCGCTGGAGTTCGACCTGGCGAGCAGTGGCTGGCCGGCAAGTACGGCACCATCAGGCTTTGATGCCGTCTTTACCAGCAATACCTGTCATATCGTGGCCTGGCCGCTGGTACAGCGCATGTTCGAGCTGGCTGGATCGCATCTGCCCGACGGCGGCGTGTTTGCCATCTATGGCCCGTTCAACTATGGTGGTCGTTTCACCAGCGACAGCAACCGGGCCTTCGACGCTTGGCTGCGCCAGCGCGATGCGCGCAGCGGCCTGCGCGACTTTGAAGCCATCGTGGCCCTGGCCGGTCAGCACGGCCTGCAGCTTGAACTCGACCAGGCCATGCCGGCCAACAACCGCACGCTGGTCTTTCGCAAACGCTGAGCCCTTACACCATGGCCGCCATCTTTGCCTACCGATGCAGCAAATGCGATGAGATTCACGAAGGATCGCCAAGCTTTGCTTTCGATGCCCCTGCGCCCTACCGACGCCTGAACGAGCAAGAACGCGAGGCATGGGCGCAGCTGACCGACGACCTCTGCGTCATCGCCCACCCTGAAGGCACGCAATACTATGTGCGCGCAATTCTGGAAGTGCCGATTCATGGCGTGGACGAGCCCTTTCTCTGGGGCACCTGGGTGTCGGCCAGCGAAGCCAGCTTTCACCGCTATCTGGACTCCTACGACAAACCGCCCGAAGACCCGACTTTCTTTGGCTGGCTGTCCAATCTGATTGCGGTCTACCCCACGCAAAAGTCACGTCCGGCCGATGTGCATATCCAGGCCGACGGTACACGTCCGCGCGTGGTGCTGCACCGCAGCGATGAAGAAAGCGATGCTCTGGTCGTCGACCAGCATGAAGGCATTTCGATCGCGCGCGCCCAGCAACTGGCCGAGCAATCGCTGCATGGCATTTAGGCAGAACCAGGCCCGAGCGCTGACTCCGCAGAAGCTATCGGCCATCCGTTGATGCGCAATAAAAAGGTTCATCGCGCATTACCGGGGAAGGCTGCGCGAATCTTCAGAAAGAAATAGTCCTGATCGCGGTAGCCATAGGCCCGGCGCTTGATGACCTTGATGGTGTTGTTGATGCCCTCGACAACACTTGTGTTCAACGGATGCCGGCATCGGGCGATGATCCCGTGCAGGTAGCTTTGCAAGCGCTGAGCAAAGGTGCTCAGTGCTGTAATACCGCTTTGGCGCGCTTGCTCACACCAGTGCTGCCAGGCGCGATGCGCCCAAGCCGGACGACGGTAAAACCACAGCTGTTTTAGCTCATCGCGCAAGACGTATACCGCCATTAATGGCTCATTGGCCGCCAGCAGCTCCTTGAGCTGCACTGCTTGTTGAGCCTGCAGCTTGTTGCGATTGCGCAGTAGCAACCAGCGGCTGGACTTGAGCACCTTGCGCGCCAAGGGCTGTTGGCGCAGCAAGTTGGCCTGATCGACACGCACTCGGTCGATAACCTCCCGGCCATACTTGGCCACGACATGGAACAGGTCATAGACGATCTCGGCGTTGGGGCAGTTGGCCTGGATCTCCAGCTCGTAGGCAGTAGTCATGTCGATAGCAACCGCGCGAATGCGCTGGGCAACGCCAACGGGCAACTGCTCGAAGAACTGGCGGGCCGTCTCGCGTGAGCGCCCTTGCCCCACCCACAGCACCTGCCGGCTGATGGGGTCGATGACGACTGTGGCGTAGCGATGGCCCTTGTGCAACGCAAACTCGTCCATTGCCAAGTACTCGATCCGCTCCCATTGCGGCTGCGCGGTAGTGGCCAGCAATAAGGTCTTGTCGATGGACTTGACCGTGTGCCACCCAAGATCGAAGAAGGCCGCGACTGCCTTGATGCTGCTGCTGCGAAGCAACTGGCTGCACGCCTGTGCCAGACGGTCTGTGACGCGCTGGTAGCGACCGAGCCAGCTGAGTTTCTCCAGGCGCGGGCCACCACAGCTATCGCACCACAGACGCCGACGCGGCACATGCAGCACCACCTTGTACTCGAACAATGCCAGATCGCGCACGCGCCGTGTCGTGGTCTCATGGACTTGGCTGCACTGCGCACCGCAGCGTTCGCAATGCATGACGCTGGCCTGCGGCTTCAGATAGATCGACACGGTGCGGCTATCGCCCTGGGGCCACTGCACACGTTCAACCTCGTAGCCCTCCCAGCCGCCAAGAGCCTGCAATAACTTCGAGTCCAGCATTTGATTTGTTCTCCGATGTCAGCTTCGCTGTCGTCAGATTACAAAACGAACGGGCTCATCTCCACGGAATTCCTCGATGAACCAATAAAAAACCGCCAGAGGAAATCCTTCTGGCGGCTTGGGGTTGGCGTGACCGCTTATCCGTTGTTCCAGCCGGTCTTGTAGAACTGCTGGATGAAGGACCAGGCCTCGGCCGGATCATCGGTGTAGCGGAACAGGTTCAGATCCTTGGCGGAAATGGTGCCCTCTTCCACCAGCACGTCGAAGTTCAGCACCCGCTTCCAGAACTCCGTGCCGAACAGAATCACGGGCACAGGCTTGCTCTTGTGGGTCTGAACCAGCGTCAGCACCTCAAACAGCTCGTCCATGGTGCCGAAGCCGCCAGGGAAGGCTACCAGCGCCTTGGCACGCATCATGAAATGCATTTTGCGCAGCGCAAAGTAGTGGAATTTGAAGCTCAGCCCCGGCGTGATGTAAGGGTTGCCATGCTGTTCATGCGGCAGATAGATGTTCAGCCCAACATTGGGAGCACCCGCATCATGCGCGCCGCGGTTGGCCGCCTCCATGATGCCGGGACCTCCGCCAGTGCAGATGTAAAAGCGCTCGCTGGGCGCCTGCTTCATGCCTTCGGTCGCCACTATGCGCGCAAAGGCACGTGCCGCCTCATAGCGCTCGGCATTGCGCATGCCGCGCTCGGCCAGCGCCATACGCTGGGTATCGCCACTGGCCTTCGCTTCTGCAAGCTGCTGACGCGCCTGCTCCATATCCACAAAGCGCGCGCTTCCGTAGACCACCACAGTGTGCTTGATGCCGCGCTCGATCTGGGTCAGATCCGGCTTGAGCATTTCCAGCTGCATGCGGATGCCACGCGTTTCACGGCGGAACATGAACTCCGGATCGGCGAATGCAAGGCGGTTGGATTGAGGTTCCAGCTCTTTGCCGTTATGGGCCTGGTTGTGCAGCTCGGCCCAGGCATTGGCCAGATCGGTATCGGACAGGGGTGAAGAAATTTGCATGGACCCTCGGTTCTTAGAATGCTGAGTGGCACGGGCTACAGCCATCCCTAAAGATTTCGTAGCGCTGACCGCCCATCCGTCAAGTACTTCAAGCTCAAATGCACTTGTAGTGCAGATGATGCTTGCACTATACGCTCACAAAGCTATAGCCAATGAGAGTATTTCGCCTCTAAACGCTGAAGCAGTTTGCCTCAATAGTGACAAATGGTCTGCCAGCTTAACGACTGAACCCGATGCTCCAGCTGAGCATGCCCATGTAGGTCATGAACAGAGAGCCGAGCAGGTGCAGGCTAGTCCAGCCCAGGGCTGCGACCAGGCGCTGCTGCTGCAGCAGGCCGATGACCTCGGCCGAGTAGCTGGAAAACGTGGTCAGAGCACCGAGAAAGCCGGTGATGATGGCCAGTTTCCAGGCCGGATCCAGCTGGGGCATGGCTTGAAACAGCGCAATGAAGACGCCGATCAGATAGCCGCCGATCAGATTGGCGGCAAGAGTGCCCCATGGCATGCTGGCTCCGGCACTAAGCCATAGTCCCAGCCCCCAGCGCGACAGGGCGCCCAGGCAGGCACCGATGCAGATGGCAACAATATTGAGCATGGCTGCCAATCTAGCGCAAGACGGCCACCCTGCAGGGCTTGGACTCCAAGGATTTCAGCCTTTGTTCGCCAATGGTTTTTCGTCGGCTTCGGCAGCCTCTTCCTCGTCCAGAGGTTCGTTGCGCACCAGGTTGCTGAGCGTGGGCGGTACGCTCTCTCCTGCTCGGCGCGAGCGAAACAGCGCTGCGCGCATGAGGAAGATGGTGGTGATGGGCACGGTCACGGCAATGAAGATGGCAATCAGCACCGAGTGCATGACAAAGCCCTGACCGCTGACGGAAAAGTAAATCCAGGTGGCATGCATGATGAGCCAGCAGCCCATGGTGGCGATGATGGAGGGCGCATGCACGCGCTCGAAATAGCTTTTGAGCCGCAGCAGCCCTACCGAGCCCATGAGAGCAATCAGCGAACCACCGAAGACCAGGGCCGCCACCAGAATCTGGGCCCACAGCGGCAGATCCACGCCAATGACCTCGGTACTCATTCGATCACCTCGCCGCGCAGCAGGAACTTGGCCATGGCCGTGGAGCCGACGCAGCCGAACAGGGCCACCAGCAAGGCCGCCTCAAAATAGTTGGTGCTGTCATACAGAATACCCATGACCAGCATGGCCAGCATGCCGTTGAGGTACATGCAGTCCAGTGCCAGCACGCGGTCTTGCGCATGCGGCCCCTTGAGCAGGCGCAACACCGAGCACCCCATGGCCGCCAGCAGCATGACCAGAGATGCCATCAGCACCCAATAAAACCAGGGATTCATTCGAAAATCTCCATCAGCAGGCTCTCGTAGCGAGACTTCACAAAGTCAGCCAGCTTCCTGGCATCCTCCACCTCCAGCGCATGCAGCAGCAGCATGGAGCGGTCACGCGAAATCTCGGCCCAGGAAGTGCCGGGCGTCAGGCAGACGATCATGGCCAGTACTGCCAGTCCGTTGGGATCGCGCAGCTCGAGAGGAATATGGACAAAGGCCGCCGGATGCTTGCGCATGCGAGGCAGCAGCAGAAAACGCACCACATTGAAGTTGGAGACCGAGGTGTCGCAGACCACACGAAATGCCAGCTTGAGAATGCTCAGCGGATGGCTGACCCGCACCGGCAAGGGGCGCAGGCCGCGCAGCAGCACGGGAATCAGCAGACCCAGGATCAGGCCCAGCAAGATCTGGCCGGCACTGACCGAGCGGTTGAGCAGCAACCACAGCACCAGCAGAGCCACCGACAGCAGCGGTGCCGGGAAGATGGATTTCATGATGTTCTTCATGGACGGCCCTCCTCTTTCTGAGCCGAGGCTGCGGTCTGAGTAGCGGCATCCTGCGCAGCTTCGCTTTCATCGCCAATACCCGGGACGGGCTCCGCCTGCATTTCCAGCGCTGCAGCACGTGCCGCCGCCTCGGGACCCGCGGCCTCCTGAGCCTTCTTTTCCTTGGGCGCGGGGACCGGAGCAAGACCCAGGACGGTACGCACATAGACATCGGGCGAATGCAGTGCATTGGCAGCCCGCTGGGTATAGCGCATCACGTCATCGGCTTTGATCGTCAGCACCACACAGCACAGCAGCAGTGCGACGATGGGCAAGCCTTCCGCCACCTTGAGTGATGGCGCGTTCTGCTCCGGATTGGCCCAGAAATGCCGGATGCCGGTGCGCGTGAGTGCCACCAACGCCATCAAACCCGTGATGATGAGCAAGGCCACCATGCTCCAGCCCAGCGGACCTGCCTTCACTCCACTGGATGTACCCATGCCCAGCGGGTTGAGCAGACTGGTCAGCATGGCAAATTTGCCGAGAAAGCCGGACAGTGGCGGCAGGCCCGAGATCAGCAAGGTGCAGGCCATGAAGCTCAGACCCAGAAAAGCCGCCGCTGCCGGGAAGGCCCGGCCGATCATGAGCTCTTCATCATCGTCGAGATTGAAGCCTTCGGTGGGCAACAGTTCTGCATTGAGGAATGGCGCTTCATTGTCCTCATAGGGCTCGCCCGCATCGTCATCCACGCGCCAGCGGTCCACCACATCGGCAATCAGGAACAGGGCCGCCACGGCCAGCGTGGAGCCCGGCAGGTAATACAGCAGGCCCGCGGTCAGCAGATTCTGGCCAAAACCCGTCGCGGCCAGCAGAGTGCCGGACGAAAGAATGGCGGCGAAGCCCGCCAGATGGGTCAGCCGCTGCGAGCCCAGCATGCCGATGGCACCAAAAGCCATGGTCAGCATGCCGCCCACGATCAGCCAGGTGCTGCCAAACAGGGCCGATGCCCCGGCTTCCGAGCTGAACAGCAGGGTCCACAGGCGCAAGATGACATAGACCCCCACCTTGGTCATGAGCGCAAACAGGGCGCCCACGGGCGCGGTCGCCGCGCTGTAGCCTGGCACCAGCCAGAAGTTCAGCGGCCATAGCGCCGCCTTGATCAGAAATGCCGTGCCCAGCACACCCGCTGCCGCATGCAGCAGGCCGCGGTCAGCATCCTGCACCTGCGGAATGGCCCGGGCCAGATCGGCCATATTGAGCGTTCCGGTAATGCCGTAGAGCATGGACACGCCGATCAGGAACAGCGAAGACGCTGCCAGATTGATGGCGATATAGTGAAGACCTGCCTGAATGCGCGTGCTGCCGGAACCATGCAGCAGCAAACCGTAAGAGGCTGCCAGCATGATCTCGAAGAACACAAACAGATTGAACAGGTCTGCCGTGATGAAGGCCCCGCTGAGCCCCATCAGCTGCAGCTGGAACAAGGGGTGGAAGTGCACTCCGGCCTTGTGCCAGCGCGCAGCGGAAAACACCAGCGCGGCCAGTGCCACCACATAGGTGACCAGCAGCATCAGGGCAGTCAGCCTGTCCAGCGCCAGCGCGATGCCAAAGGGCGCCGGCCAGTTGCCGGGCATATAGACCGACATGGTGACGGCAGAGCCCGCCTGGTTGGTCCAGCCCAGCAGCATGACCACGATCACCAGACTGACAGTGGTGGACAGGATGTTCATGCCCAGCTTCAGGCGCTGACGCTCTTCACGCAAAAACAGCATCAGCGCTGCCGTCAGCATGGGCAGCATGATGGGAGCCAGCATCAGGTGCGGCATCAGATGCTCAATCCACCCGGTCATAGCATTTCCTGTTCGGTACGCGAGTGCATGCCATCCACATGGTCGTTTCCAGAAGCGCCGCGCGATGCCAGCAGCACGACCAGGAACAGCGCCGTCATGGCAAAGCCGATGACGATGGCGGTCAGCACCAGGGCCTGTGGCATGGGGTCGGCATAGTGCGACAAATCGGTCGGTACACCGTTTTGCAGCACCGGCACCTTGTTGATCGACAGGCCCTGACGTCCCATGGAGAAAATGAACAGATTGACGGCATATGACAGCAGCGCCAGCCCCATGATGACCTGGTAGCTGCGCGGGCGCAGCAGCAGCCAGACGCCCGAGCCGGTGAGCACACCGATGGCAATGGCCAGAACGATTTCCATTACATACCTCCCCTTGCCAGTGCTGCAGCTGTGGCGGCCTGCACCTCGGCCTCGGCCTTCCTGGCCTCTTGTTCCTGCTCTTCCAGCAAGCGCGCATGGAAGCGATGTCCGCGCACCGACTGGTGAGCGATCGCTGTCAGGATCAGCATGGTGGATCCCACCACCAGCGCAAACACGCCAATATCGAAGAAGGTGGCGCTGGCGAGATGCACATGCCCCACCAACGGCAGCGAAAAGTCAAAGCTGTGGCTGGTCAGGAAGGGGTAGCCAACGGCCACAGAGCCCAGGCCCGTGCCCAGTGCAAACAGCAGACCCGCGGCAATCCAGCGACGCGGATACAGCGGCAGATGCGCCTCCACCCAATGCGTGCCCGAGATGATGTATTGCATCAGCAAGGCGACCGAAAACACCAGCCCCGCCACAAACCCGCCGCCAGGCTGGTTATGGCCGCGCACAAAGATATAGGCAGCCACCAGCGTCGCAAACGGCAGCAGCAGCCGCACCAGCACAGCTGGCACCATCAGGTAGCCCACGGCTGTATCGCTGGCATTGCGCGGGTTGAGCAGGTCGGTCTGCAAATCGCCAGGCACATAGCGCTGCTGCTCCGGGATGTCCATGGCCTCGCGTGCGGGACGGAAGCGGCGCAGCAGCGCATAGATGACGATGGCCACAATGCCCAGCACCACGATTTCGCCAAAGGTATCGAAGCCGCGGAAGTCCACCAGCATCACATTGACCACATTGGTGCCGCCACCGCCGCCCAGCGCGTTTTCGAGGAAGAAGGTGGAGGTGCTTTCATAGAAAGGCCGGCTCATCATGGCAAACGCCAGCCAGGCCATGCCGCCGCCGACAATCAGCGACAGCACCAGATCGCGCAGGCGGCGTGCCTTGGCCCTGGCATCGGCGTTATCGGCCGCACGCATATTCTTGTCCCGTTTAGGCAGCCAGCGCAGCCCCAGCAGGATCAGCACCGTGGTGGCGACTTCAACTACCAGCTGGGTCAGAGCCAGATCGGGAGCCGAGAACCAGAGGAAGGTCAGCACCGTGCACAGCCCCGTGCCGCCGAGCATGATCAATGCGGTCATCCGGTGGTACTTGGCTTTCCAGGCTGTGCCCAGTGCACACAGGCAGCCAATCGCCCAGAGCAGCACAAAAGCCGAAGACACGGGCAAAGTGCCGCGATTGCCCAGCTTCATGCCCCATAGCCACATTGGCAATGCTGCTGCCACCAGAGCAACGCAGACCAGCCACAGCATCTGCCACTGCAGGCGGCGCGTGGACAGACTGCGGCGCCCTGCCCTGCCCAGCCAGGTGATGCGAGCCAGCAGATTCTCAAAAATCTTGCGACCGCTGACACGGCCCAGCACGGGCGTGGTGTCGAAGTGTCCGACCGTTCGCTGCCAGCGCAGCATGGTGTAGAGCACGATACCGCCGGCCAGCGCCACCAGGCTCATGATCAGCGGCATGTTCCAGCCATGCCAGATGGCCAGACTGTACTGAGGCAAGTCACCGCCTACGACTGGAGTCGCAGCGACAGCCAGAAAACCGCCCACCGCCCAGGCCGGGAAGATGCCGACGATCAGGCAAGCCAGGACGAGCAGCTCCACCGGCACGCGCATCCAGTGCGGTGGCTCGTGCGGCTCGTGAGGGAGATCGTTTGCCTGGGGGCCAAAAAAGACATCGAACGTAAAGCGCAGCGAATAGGCCACGCTGAACATACCCGCCACGGTCGCAACCACGGGCAGCACGGTCTTGACCCAGGGCGCTGCATCCAGATAGACCGTCTCGGCAAAGAACATTTCCTTGGAGATGAATCCGTTGAGCAGCGGCACACCAGCCATCGCGGCACTGGCCACACAGGCCAGCGTGGCCGTGATCGGCATCATGAAGCGCAAACCCGAGAGACGCCGGATGTCACGCGTGCCGCTTTCATGGTCCACAATGCCTGCAGCCATGAACAGCGAAGCCTTGAAGGTCGCGTGATTCATGATGTGAAAAACTGCGGCCACGGCGGCCAGCTTGCTGTTCAGGCCCAGCAGCAAGGTAATCAGACCCAGGTGCGAAATCGTTGAGTACGCGAGCAAGCCCTTGAGATCATGCTGGAACATCGCGCAATAGCCGCCAATCAACAGCGTCATGGCACCGGCTCCACCGACCAACCAGAACCATGCATCGGTGTCTGCCAGCACCGGCCACAGCCGTGCCAGCAAAAACACGCCGGCCTTGACCATGGTCGCAGAGTGCAGATAGGCCGACACGGGCGTAGGCGCCGCCATGGCATTGGGCAGCCAGAACTGGAATGGGAATTGAGCACTTTTGGTGAGCGCACCAAGCAAAATCAGCACCAATGCCAACAGATAGAGGTGACTGTCGCGAATCTGCTGCCCAGCAGCCAGCACATTGTCGAGGTCATAGCTGCCCACGATATGACCCAGCACCAGCATGCCCACCAGCATGGCCAGCCCGCCAGTGCCCGTGACCGTCAATGCCATGCGCGCGCCCCGGCGTGCGTCCTTGCGGTGATACCAGTAGCCAATCAGCAGAAACGAGAAAAGACTGGTCAGCTCCCAGAAAAACACCAGCTGAATGATGTTTCCCGAGAGCACCACCCCCGCCATGGCCCCCATGAAGGCCAGGAAAAACGAGAAAAAGCGCGGTACAGGATCAGTGGGCGACATGTAGTAGCGCGCGTAGAGCACCACCAGCGCACCGATGCCGAAAACCAGCATGGAGAACAGCCAGGCAAACCCGTCCATGCGGATCACCAGGTTCAGCCCCAGCGCCGGCAGCCAGGAAATCTCCTGCCTGAGCACCGCTCCATCAGCCATTTCCGGGAACAGCATTCCCACCTGAATAGCGCATATCAGCGCAATCACACCCGCGAGTGTTGATTCAGTATTGCGCGCGTTCGCAGGCAATAAGGCAGCCAGAAGGCTGCCTGCAAAAGGTAGGAGGATGAGGTATATCAAGGGCATGGGCGGATCATTCTAGAGGTTGGCGTTATTTTTTCCGCTATAAAAACCTGAGCATTTCACAAACTTTAGACCACCGTTCACCTTCATTTGATGACAGAAAATTCATCAAAACAGCGGGTTGCATGCAGATGAAGAAGTGCTTCCACAGCCGCCCTTGCGCACTGCACCGATGTCATACATCTGCTGCTGCAAAGCATTTTTGCCAAACCCAATCAATCTGCCAACCCATGCATGTACGCAGCTATCGCCCCGGAGATGAAATCGCGCCATGGCAGGTGTTTCACGATGCTGTTCATCAACTGGCAGTGAATCACTACGGCCAGGTACAGCTTGATGCCTGGGCGCCACAGAGCCCCGACTGGATGGAGTGGCGTCAGCGCATCCAGACACTCAAGCCTTTTGTCGCCTTCTGCGCCGATGACTTACCCATGGGTTATGCCGATCTGCAGGCCAATGGCTATGTCGACCACTTTTTTGTGGCTCCGCAATACGCCCGCCAGGGCGTGAGCCGATTGCTGCATGCACATATCGAACTGACAGCACGGCAAAGCGGCCTGCCTGAGCTGAGCGCCGATGTCAGTCTCAATGCCCAGGCTTTCTTCGCACATTTCGGCTTTGAGCTACAACGCCAACAAATCCCCGTCATACGTGGCATTGCCCTGAGCAACGCGCGTATGCGAAAAACCCTTTGAACCTGGCTCAGATCAAACCACCCACCTGCACCACCCCAACAGATGCAACAAGCATGAACTGGCTCTGGAAACCTGAAACCTCCAATCCACAGAAATGGCTGATCGTCGCTTTCATGGCGGTGATGATGGGCGCACTCGCCCCCATTTTCTGGCGCAGCTTCATACCCGATGCGCATTGGCAGCTGATCGCGCTGCATCTGGCGCTGGCACTTACCGCAGCAGCCGGCATCTGGTTGCTAAGACTCCATAGACTGGGACTTTGGCAACCCGCAGGCCCCTGGCTCGGCTACGGCCCCATCAAGCGCTGGCTGATGGCCTTGCTATGCACCGCTTTCATGACTTTCATGCTCTGGTTCAACCTGGCGGCCACTCTGCCCATGGTCTATACGGCAGTCCTGGGAAGCAATACCAGCATGCAGACCATGGCCCAAAAAAAACGGGGCTCGGGCCGTCACGCCTGCCGCCATCAGCTCAAGCTGTCCGAAGTTGACTACCTGTTTTTCGAATTCTGCATTGATGAAGATGGCTACGACAGCCTGCCATCTGCCCCGTTGCCCGCCTTGCTGTCCATGCGCGAAAGCTACTTCGGCAGGCTTGTGGACAGCATTCGTCTGGCGGCCCCACTGCAAAAAAATGAGCATTGATCGCTGTGCCACAATAAAAAACTATCTGAATGACTTCTGAAACCAGCAGCAAACAAGCGCTCTAAGCTCCTTTTTTTGTCTTTTCAAGCCGCCATGCAAATTCTTCTGCCACCATTGATGCTGATTTCCGGAATGGGCTTTGCACTCAGTGCAATCACACACTTGGCAGCATTTGCAGGGCAGATCGATGCACTTGAAACGCACTTGCCTCCAGATGCTCTGGGAATATTCACAAGCGTCATGAGCATCGGGATTTTTGCCGTCTGGATGCCTGCGGTACTGATTGCTCAGCGCATCAACAACGGCAATCGCCTGCAGTTTTCCTGGAAGAAGGTGCTCGCAGGCTGCCCCGCCTGGATGCGCAACAGCGCTTACGCGATCTTCATCTACGCTTTTGCCAACTTTTTTCTCGGCATTGCGGGCGGCATGGCCGAGCAGCAGCACGGCCTACGCGTGTTCTCGGGCCACTGGATGATCTTCTACAGCATGGCGTTTTGCATCTTCTTCTCGAGCTGGAACCTGCCTTCCATGCTCAAGACCCGCCACTGCCCGGCCGGGCATGAAGTCGGTCATGGTGATAATTTCTGTCCGGTCTGCGGCTTGCCTGCAACCCAGAGCAGCTCAAACTCCTGATAAACCATAGCCCTGGACACGCAGCCGGCACGCAAAGCGGCGCATACTGACGGCCGCAACATCGCCCCAACCTATCTCATGCACCATGCCCACTCCTCACTCCCCCATCGGTATTTTTGATAGCGGTGTGGGCGGCCTCAGCGTGCTGCAGGCACTGCGCCATGAGCTGCCGCACGAGCAGTTTGTCTATCTGGCCGACAGCGGCAATGCGCCCTATGGCGATGCGCGCGGCGATGCATTTGTGCAGGAGCGCAGTCTGGCCATTGCGAAATACCTGCTGGAGCAGCACGACATCAAGATTCTCGTGATTGCCTGCAATACAGCCACCGCTGCGGCCGTGGAACTGTTGCGCGAACGCCTGCCGCAACTGCCCGTCATCGGCGTGGAGCCGGCCATCAAGCCAGCCTCTTTTTCCAGCCAGACCCATCATGTGGGCGTGATAGCGACCCGAGGCACCATCTCCAGCCAACGCGTGGCGCGCCTGGTGTCGGAGCATGGCCAGCGCGCCGAGTTCCACCTCCAAGCCTGCGACGGCCTGGCCAGGGCGATCGAGCAAAGCACGGAGCTGGCATTGCCCGAGGATGCAGGCGCCACGGAGATCAGAGCACTCTGCGCAAAGTACACAAGCGCTTTAGGCAGTTTCGGCCATAAGACAGGGCAGATGGATACGCTGGTGCTGGGCTGCACCCACTATGTGTTTGTCAAGGACGATTTGCGCACCCTGCTGGGGCCCGATATTCAGTTCCTGGACACCGGCGCCCCGGTGGCACGCCAGACCCGGCGCATGCTTGAGCAGCGCAATCTGCTGGGAGCCGAGACCGATGGGTCGCTGCAGCTGGCCCAGGCCGATCAGATACAGCTCATGACAACCGGCCGCCTGACGGCCATGCAGGCCGCGGCCCAGCGTTGGCTGGATCTGCCCGTCGATTGCAGCCAGGCCGTCCACGTGTGCTCGCCCAGCGCGATGCCCACCCCCGCCTGATCTGCGCCATCAGACCCAGAGCAGTTGGCCGCCCTGGTCCAGATAACTGAGATAAAAACGCACATCGAACTCCAACTGATGGTAATCAGGCTCCATATGCGTGCATAACTGATAGAAAGCCTTGTCGTGATCCATGATGCGGATATGCGCCAGCTCATGCACGCAAATCATGCGCAAAAAGGCATCAGGCGCCTGCTTGAACATGGCCGCCACATGGATCTCGTGCCGGGCATTGAGCCGGCCTCCATGCGCAATCGCACGCCGCGTATGCAGACCCAGGGCATTGCGCACTACATGAATCTTGCTGTCGTAGGCCACCTTGTGCAACTGCCCTGCATTGCGCAGATATTGCACCTTGAACGCATCGACATAGTCATAGAGCGCCCTGTCCGTGCGAACCGAATGGGCCTGCGGATATTTGCGCAGCAGCCAGTCACCGGCCTTGCCCGAGAGCAGCCAGTCGCGCACCTGATTCTGCAGCGATGGCGCGTAGCCCGAGAGATAGGGCAATGCCAGCGGCACGGATGCATTCGTCCCTTCTTCGCCCACGCTGACGCGCGCAGCCCTGTCCTTGCGCAGTTGCTGAGTGACGGCTCCTGAATACTTGGGTGTAGGAATGGGCTTCATGACAAAAGACAAGCCCTCCACCACAGTCTCGGGACTGTAGCCCGGAGGGCTTAGTCAGCGAATGACCGAACGAATCAATGCAAATGACGAGGGCGGCGATTGCCACCATGACCGGAGGCCGAGCCCCCCGATCCACCACGTGGCGGCTTGCCCAGTTCCAGCGAGCTGACCAGGGCTTCGAAGCGCTGCGAGAACAGCTTGTCGATCTCTTGCACCACTCCGCCGAGCTCTGCGCCGTCAAAGTGACGCTCCATCATGTTGATGACATCCTGCACCAGCAAATCGCGCTGCACCTGCATGATGGCTGCGGGATTGGGGCCGACAAACAGCATCAGGAAGTCATCGCGGCTTTGCGCCTCGGCAGGAGCCTCTTCCTCATCGAACTCGGTGTCGTAGAAAGTCACCTCGATGGGCGAACCCTGCTCGGCCAGCTCGTTGAGCCCCATGCACATATCGTCCAGGGACTGACGAAAGTCATCGTCACCACGCACGGTCCAGCACATCTGCAGCAGATGTTCCTTGGCGTCGAACTGAATGCCGGGCTCTTCTTCATAGAGACTTCCCTCGCCATCAGTCAATGAGCGCGCACCAGCATAGGCCCACAAGGGGCGCAATGCATCTTGCAGCTGCTCATACGTAACATCAGCACGGAGCAGAACCTGTCCGTGGACATGAATTTCAAAAGCAGCGTTGTAACTAGACATCTTTTTTCTCTGGGAGTGCAGGCCTCGTCAGCATGACAGAACTGCGAGCCATATTGCATCGAAGCCAGGACTTTTCCAAGCGCCTTGACCAAGCCTTGACGCCCACTGCCCTACAGCATCGCAGTGGCTGAATTTTCCCACCTTCAGCAAGACTGCGGGCAGCAACGGCTAATCAAGTCACAAATAAAAAAGCCCGCTACACAAGATATAGCAGGCTTTTCAATTCTGGTGCCCCGAACCGGAATCGAACCGGTACGCTTCGTTAAAAGCGGCAGATTTTAAGTCTGCAGTGTCTACCAATTTCACCATCGGGGCCCACTTCACAACCGGCGCCGGGCGCCAGCGAGAAGTATTGCATCAGCCAGGCGACCAATGCAATAAAAAAGGGAAGCTTTTGCTTCCCTTTTCAAAATCTGGAGCGGGAAAACGGGTTCGAACCGTCGACCTATACCTTGGCAAGGTATCGCTCTACCAACTGAGCTATTCCCGCATTTCTGAAAAGCTGTGCGCCTTACAGAGCAGACTCGAATTATAGCCACGATTTTCAGCCACTTTCCGAAAACCGCCTGGCTTTTTCAGATAGTCCTGTTCAGGCCGGCTGTGAAACAGGTGCGAGCCTGCTCTTGACGATCTGCAGCAGATCGCGCTTTTGCACCTTGTTGGAGGCATTGACGGGCAGGCCATCGAGCTGCAGCACAAAGCGCGGCACCTTGTAGTTGGCCATATTGGCACGGCACCAGGCGATGAAGGCCTCCTGGTCCAGTGCCACGCCGTCGCGTGCCACCACGCAGGCACAGCCTACCTCGCCCATGCGCTCGTCTGCCACCCCGACCACGGCAACCTGCGCCACCTCGGGGTGGTTGGACAGCATGCGCTCGATTTCTGCAGGGTAGCAGTTGAAGCCGCCCACGATGAACATATCCTTGAGGCGGTCGGTAATGCGCAGATAGCCGCGCTCGTCAAGCACGCCCACATCGCCGGTATGCAACCAGCCATCTGCATCAATGGTTTCTGCCGTGGCCTTCTCATCCTCGAAGTAGCCCTGCATGATGTGATAGCCGCGCAGCAGCACCTCCCCGGCTTCGCCTGGAGCAACAGGCTGTCCTTGCTCGTCCACACAGCGCACCTCGGTCCCCGGCAGGGCCTTGCCACAGGTATTGGCCACGGTTTCCACATTGTCGGAGGGTTCGCAGAGCGTGGCACAACCACCGCACTCCGTCAGGCCGTAGGCCGTGGTGACATTCTGGATGCCCAACTCCTCGCGCATGCGCTTGATGAGAATGGGGGGTACTGTGGAAGCACCGGTCACGGAGGACTTCAAAGAACTCAGATCGAAATTCTTGAGCCCTGGATGCGCCAGCATGGACAGAAACAGGGTCGGCGGGCCTGGCAAGAAGCTGATACGGTCGCTCTCGATGCGACGCAAGATGGCCTGCGCATCAAATACCTGCTCGGGATAGACGGTAGAGCCCTGCAGCAAGGCTGCCACCCAGCCGGCCTTGTAGCCAAAGGTGTGAAAGAACGGATTGACGATCAGGTATCGGCTGCCTTCGGTCAAGCCTACCACCTCCGACCAGGCCTTGAAAGCCAGAATCGTCGGGCGGTGCGCGCACATCACTCCCTTGGGACGTCCCGTGGTGCCGGAAGTGAACATCAGATCGGCCGTATCGTCAGGCTTGATCCGGGCTTCACGCTGCTGCTGGGCTTCGGCCGTCGTGCCATCGGCCCTGGCCATGAACTGCGCCCAGTTCATATCTGCGCTAGGCAGCACCTTGTTACCGAGCACCACCACCTGATGCAGTGTGACAGGACGCAGGCCGTTCAGCAGATCCGGGTAGTAGTTGTTCAGGAAGTCCCCCACGCACACCAGCACCCTGGCACGGCTGCGCTCGAGAATATCGGCAGCCTCGGCGCCCTTCATGCGGGTGTTCAAGGGCACCAGCACGCCGCCCGCAGCATGCACACCACAGGCGGCAACGATCCACTCGCTGAGATTGGGCGCCCACAGAGCCACACGATCCCCAGCCTGCACACCCAGACTCATCAAGGCACGTGCAGCCAGGCGGCTCAGCTGCTGCAGCTGGGCATAGCTGATGGACTTGCCGTTTTCGACAATCGCCGCGCGACCGGCAAAGCGACTGACCACGTCAGCCAGCATCCCGGGCAAGGTCAGCGAAGACTCGGGCATCGCATTCTGGTTGGGTTTCGACATAAGTTACTCCGGAAATTTGACGCGCAGCTTTTCGCTGGTGGGCAAGGATTGACAGGCAAGCGTCCACTTCCTGGACAGATCCTTGGCATCCAGCACTTCGTTGTGTCGCAGATGTACGCTGCCGTCCTGCACCTGGCACATGCAGGATGCGCACATGCCAGCCTGGCAGGAGTAGGGCACATTGATGCCAGCGCGCAGTCCGGCCTCCAGAATGGTCTCCGTGCCACTGCAGTTGAATTCGTATTCCTCGCCGTCCAGACGCAGCTGCACCAGGGCCTGGTCGACAGCTGCCTCCACGGGAGCAGTTGCCTCCTGCATCAGCTGCAGAGTCTCCTCGTCAGGCAGAGAGACAAAGCGCTCCACATGTACCTGCTCGGCAGGCATGCCGGCCT
The DNA here is from genome assembly GCF_014076415.1 of Comamonas testosteroni. Lineage (NCBI taxonomy): Bacteria > Pseudomonadati > Pseudomonadota > Betaproteobacteria > Burkholderiales > Comamonadaceae > Comamonas > Comamonas testosteroni. The sequence continues at coordinate 1,669,345 of NZ_CP043568.1, read as the reverse complement.
CGATCATCGCGGCCTGCGCGGCATCCATGAAGGGGCCCGGCCCGCAGATAAAGGCCTGGCCTGCATCGGCCACCCAGGGCGTGGCCCAGGCTGCGAGCTGCTTCTGCGAAGGCGCGCCTTGCACAGAGTCCAGCCAGTGAATGACCTGCAGGCGATCTGGATACTCGGCCGCCAGCTGCTGCAGGTCCTTCCTGAAGATCACCGAGCGCTCATCGCGGTTGGCATAGAACAGCACCACATTGCCCTGATGCTGCTTGAGTACGGTGCGCAAGATGGAGAACACCGGTGTGATTCCGCTGCCACCGGCCAGCAGCAGAAAGTTCTGAGACAGATTCCGGGGCGAGAACAGGCCCGAGGGAGGCATCAGCTCGATGGAGTCACCCACCTGAACCCTGTCGCAAACCCAGTTGGAACCTCGTCCCTTGTCGACGCGCTTGACAGTCACCCGCAAGGCATCGTCGAGCATCGGGGCACTGGACATGGAGTAGCAGCGAGGCACATAGCGGCCCTCGATAGGCAGTCGCAGAGTCAGAAACTGGCCGGGCCTATAGCTGAATTGCTCAGCCAGAGCCTCTGGCACCTCGAACACAATTGACTTGGTATCGTGCGTCTCGTCAATCACCGCGCGCACGCGCAGCGGGTGATACCGCGACGCGGTTGTTGTGGCTTCACTGCTCATTTATTCTTACCCCTTGCTCACTCACTCTTTTTGTGCAACCTTGCACTGGCGCCCCGGCACAAGATCGTCCCCAATCCACGGGGTCAGGAACTGACGCTCTCCACAGCGGATGCCTGCTGGCGCGCGGCCTGGCCAGCCAGGGACTTTTCATCCTCAAGCGCCGCCGCCTTGCCCGCTCGGCGGCCCGAGAACACGCAGTCGGCCAGGGACAAGCCGCTCACATAACGCGAGGAAGCCACACCAATGGCGGTGCGCCCCGCGGCATACAGACCGGGAATGTCATAGCCGGCACCGTCAATCACTGCACCGTTGTCCTCGTTGACCTTGAGGCCACCAAGGCTCAGGACGGCCAGCGGAAACATCTTCTGGCTGATGGAGATATCGATGGCAAACAGCGAGCCGCCCTTGAACTCATGGCGCATGTCCTGGGACTTGCCCAACGGGTCTTCGATCTCACCGCGTGCCGCGGCATTGGCGCGATCGAACTGGAGCTGCAGCACTGTTGCATCCATGCGAAGCTTTTTGGCCAAGTCGGCGACAGATTTGCCCTTGATCGCGACCTTGTACATCAGCGCCAGCGCGGGCATGGACTGGAAGCCCCACAAACCGCCAAACAGGCACTGCCAGGCAGCCTGCCTGCGCAGCTTGCTATCAATGATGAGCCAGGCCTTTCCCCCCTGCTTTTCCATCATCTCGTAGCCGAGCTTGGCACCGTAGACCTGTTCGTTGCAGAAACGCTCGCCTTTGGTATTGACCACCAGACCTCTGGGCCAGACCGAGGGTGGCGTGATGAAGCGCCAGGCCGAGATATTGTTCAGATCCTGAGCGATCCCTCCCACGGATTGCCCGAGCCGCAGACCGGAGCCATCGCAGCCCGCAGCACCGGTCAGCCAGCCGGGCTTGTAAGCCGGCGCATGTCGCTCCAGCAGGCCCGAATTGAAGATATAGCCGCCAGTGGACAGCACCACACCTTTGCGGGCACGGATGTAGCGCTTCTCGCCGATCTCGCTCTCGATCTGCGCAGCTTCACGACGACCCGCCTGGGCACGTGGCGCCTGATACAAACGCCACTTGGCCACCAGCTCATCGAGCTTCTTGTGGCGTTCGGTACGTGGATCGCCTTCGGGCAACACCATCACCTCCACGCCCAATACACGGCCGCTGTCCTTCTCGCGCACCAGGCGCTGGACGCGGGCCTGCGTCAATGTACGGGCTCCGTGCGCCAATGTGGATTTTTGCAGCGCGGCGAAGAACGTCGCTCCCGACTGCCCCTTGGCCACCACGCGGTGACCGCGCGGTGCGGGCTTCTTGGCCAGCTGCGGGTTGCCGTAGGCGGGCACCACTTCGTTTCCCGAGTAGTACAGATACATGCCATCGGCCGGATAGGAGGTCTTGTACGCAGGCATGGTCGACGCAAAGGTGGCGCCCTGCTTTTCCAGCCAGTTCAGGTTGGCCACGCTGTCGCGGCTGAAGCGAGCCAGAGTCTCGTCACTGACCACACCATTGACCTCATGCTTGAGGTAGGCAGTCATGGCTTCGGGCGAATCCTCGAAGCCTGCCTCCTTCTGATATCGGGTACCACCACCGGCATAGACCACACCGCCTGACAGCACACTGGCGCCACCGCCGCTGAAGCGGTCTATCACCAGAACTTCGGCCCCCTGCTCGCGCGCCTCAATTGCTGCACTGGCACCCGCGCCCCCCCAGCCGACCACCACCACATCGCTGGCATCGGACCACTGGACCTCATCGGCCGACTCCACATCCAAGACCGCTCCCACCGGATTGATGGTGCTGACATGCTTTTTGAAACTGGACATTTCCGTGCCTCCTGATCAAACCGTCTTGCCCAGCAGATGCGGGTTCTCGAGGGGCAAGGGTTTGCCTAGCATGTCGGCCACGGCGCGGAAGGCAAATGTCATGGCCGGCCCCAGGGTGGAGCCTGCGCCGGCATAGGCTGGCCCCATGACGGAAGCGGAGTTGTTGCCCACGCAGTACAGCCCCTCGATGATCCGGCCTTGCGTATCGAGCACACGCCCCTCTCTATCGGTGAGCAGCCCCCCCTTGGTGCCGATCTCTCCGGGCCACAGGCGCATGGCGTAGAACGGACCTTTCTCGATGGGACCAAGGTTGGGATTCTTGAGACGCGGATCGCCGTAGTAGCGGTCAAACACATTGCCGCCCCGGTCAAAGTCCAGGTCCTTGCCAGCTCTGGCGAATTCGGTCATGCGACGCGCACTGTCCTTCAGCCCAGCAGCGTCCACTCCAATCTGACGGGCCAGATCTTCCAGCGTCTCGCCCTTCCAGTAGACATTGTTCAGCCAGCTCTTGCGTACCTTGCTGTCCGGCACGGCCGAGGCAGGCATCAGCGGCCCCATGGGGTTCTGTGCCCGGAAGCTGGCGTCGAACACAATCCATGCGGGCACGCCGCCATTGCCCTTGGCATGTTCGGCCAGCATGGCCTGCTGGAATTCCGGATAAGGGCCGGACTCGTTGAGAAAGCGCTGCCCCCTGCTGTTGACAACCATGCACCCCGGCAGCGAGCGCTCCACGAAAATTCCGCGAAAGGCCGGCTCCTTGGGAACATCCATGGTGGGCACGCCCCAGGACCAGTCCATCAGCGCCAGCTGCGCACCCACGGCCTGACCGGCCCGGTGAGCATCACCGGTATTGCCTCCCACAGGGGTTGCCGTCCACTCTGCCTTGGTGGGCTTGTTCAGATACTGGTCACGCATCTCCTGATTGCGCTCAAAGCCACCCGCACCCAACAACACGCCACGTCTGGCGTTGATCTGCTGGCGCTGACCATTCCTTTCAACGATGACACCCGTCACACGACCCGATGCATCCTGCACCAGCTCCTTGAGCGGAGAGTTGCGCCACATCTCGACCCCGACCTTGTTGGCCGCAGTCAGCAGACCTGCCACAAGCGCCTGGCCGCCCGTCATGCGACGATCACGCTTGGTCTTGTTGCGCCAGGGGTAGTCCAGGAAGTACCTGAGCATGATGCCCAGGATGGTGAAGCGCGACTTCAACTCGCGCGAGAGCATGGAATGCGCCTCGAAGGCACTGATGCTCATGCGGCCGAACAACTGATTGCCGGGAGGGCCAGGGCGCATGGTTTCCAGTGCCGTCAGGCCCAGCCTGGCGGCATTGAAGTCAGCCGGATCCATGGTGCGGCCACCGGGCCTGGAACCTTCGATATGGGGGTAGTAATCCGCATACTTGGCCATGGCTCGATAAGGGATGCCGATCTGGCGCAGGTACTCGGCCATCTTGCTGGCGGTCTCCACATAGGCCAGCACTCGGTCATCCGTCACCATGCCGCGCACACAGCGCTTCATATAGCCAAATGCGGTTTCCAGATCGTCTTTGATGCCAGCGGTCTTCTGGTCGTAATTGAGCGGAATCCAGATGCCGCCGCCCGACAGGGCCGAAGTGCCGCCGAACAGCTCGGTCTTCTCCACCACCAGAGTCTTGAGGCCCTGCTCCTGCGCGCGAATGGCGCCCAGCATGGCCCCTGCCCCCGACCCCACGACGATCAGGTCATATTCTTGTTCTGCCATACCTTGTCTCCGTCAATCTTTGTTTTATGGATGGACTGTCGCAAATACACGCTGGCGGCAGCCTCCACTATGGGAGCGCTGCCGCAGCCTGGCCTGAATTCAATCAGACAAAGGGTTCCTGGTTGGGAATGCCCAGCACATGCGAGCCATAGGCGCGCACATAGGCATCCGTGTTGTTCGCAATGTGGGTGCGTCCCTGATGGATGTCGCGGAAGATGCGCTCGATGGGATTGTTCTTGAAAGTGCCGCTGGCTGCACAGGCACGCATCAGCTCATTGGCATGAAAGCCCGTCAGCTTGGGAACGTATGACGCCTGAGCACGCTGCAGCAGACGCTCTTCCAGCGTCAGCTGAATACCCGTCTTGGCCGCATCCACAATGCGTGCGTAATTGCGGAACAGCACCATCTTGAGCTGGTCCAGCGCAATCGTGGCTTCGGTCACGGCCGTCTGGGCGTTCACATCCTCGGCCATCCTGTTGCCATGCTTTCCAACGTGCGCCGTCGCGCGCTCGGTGAACGAAGCGATGGCACTTTCCAGCGCGCCCAGACAGGCGGTGGACACCGCACGCTGGAACACATGGGTAAAGGGGATGCGGAACAGCCAGCTGGTGTTCTCCGTGCGGCCGGGGCAGCCCACATCGCTGTGGTCGTTGGTGTACTGGATGCGATGTGCCGGGACAAACGCGTTTTCCACCACGATGTCATGACTGCCAGTGCCGCGCAGCCCCAGCACATCCCAGTTGTCCTCAATGCGATAGTCCGCCTTGGGCACCAGAAAAGTCACATGCTCCAGGCCAGGCGTACCATCACGCTTGGGCAGCAGACCGCCGAGAAACAGCCAGTCGCAATGCTTGGAGCCGGTGGAAAAACTCCAGCGACCGTTGAACCTGAAACCGCCTTCCACGGGCTCGGCCTTGCCGGTAGGCATATAGGTCGAGGCGATACGCACCCCGTTATCCTTGCCCCACACATCTTGCTGGGCTTGGTCGGGGAAAAGCGCCAGCTGCCAGGGGTGAACGCCGACCACCCCGTAAATCCAGGCCGTGGACATGCAGCCCTTGGCCAGTTCCATCTGAACGCTGTAGAACACACGGGGATCCATTTCATAGCCCCCCCAGCGCTTGGGCTGCAGCACACGGAACAGACCCGCCTCAGCCATCTCCTGAACGGTTTCGTCGCTGATCTTTCCTTCGCGATCCGCCTGCTGCGCGCGTGCCGCCAGCCTGGGCGCCAGGGCCTTGGCACGCTCGATCACAGCCAGCGCATCAGGGGTGAGGTAGTTATCTGTCATTGTGTTCATTCAGGTCTCCAGTTGCCGCTCCACCGGACGGCTTGTGGTGTGGTGGGCAAGGCCTTTTCGCCTATGACAGAAATGCTCTCACCATGCAATTTTCCGTTCATCGTCCGATCAGACTAACGATGAATCTGGCGTTTCCGGACCTCCTCAAAGCCTGAGCCCGCACAGCAAAAACATTGAGCCTAGGACAAACACCAAGCCCTGTTTTGCGCTGCTAGTCCATGTGAAGGATTCATAAAAGCCCTGTTCGCAGCACTCTTGCACCAAGGAGACATTCACCCCATGCAAAGCACTGCAGCAACCTTCGACCCCAAAGACTTCCGCCGCGCCCTGGGCATGTTTGGCACCGGGGTCACCATCGTCACCACCCGTGCCGGGAATGGCGAGCCCGTAGGAATCACTGCCAACAGCTTCAACTCGGTTTCGCTGGAGCCTCCCATGGTCTTGTGGAGCCTGGCCAAGAACGCCCGCAGCCTGCCTGTATTCCAGAACGCCGACACCTGGAATGTGCACATCCTCTCCAACGAGCAAGAAGCCCTGTCAAACCGCTTTGCCCGTGCTGGCGAAGACAAGTTCTCCGGCCTGCCGCTGGACTCCGAGGAAGCACATGCCCCGCTGCTGCAGGACTGCAGCGCGCGCTTCAGGTGCAAGACCGCATTTCAGTACGACGGCGGCGACCACATCATCTTTGTGGGCGAGGTGACCGACTACGACGCCAACCCGCACCCTCCGCTGCTCTACGTGACCGGCGGTTACGCCCTGGCTTCACGCAAGGCCAACGCAGTGGCCAGCGAACCTGCAGCAGACACCAATACCGTCTACTCGGAAAACCTGATCGGATATTTGATGGGCCGCGCGCACTTTCAATTCCTGAGCGGCTTGCGCAAGCCCATGGCGGCTTACGGCATGACCGATGCCGATTTTTACGTGCTCTCGCTGCTGAGCATCCAGCAGCCCCAGTCGCCTGCCGAAATTGCATCTCACATGGCCTACACCGGCACCGACATCGGAGCCGTGGCCCTGCAGTCGCTGATCAGCAAAGGCTGGGTGGAGGAAAGCCGCGAGCGCGCCGAGTCGCTGCAGCTCACGCCCCTGGGCAACGAAGCCATCTTGCATGTACTGGCCGCAGCCAAGGCCGTGGAAACCGATCTGATAGCCAGTCTTGGCGAGATGGAAGCGGCCACGCTGCGCAATCTGCTCAAAAAGGCGATCGCCGCCACCGACCCCGGCCTGCCCAAGCTCTGGCAAGCCAGGGCTTGAAAAGCCTCGTCATCCAGGATTTCTCACCCGAAGGCCGGAGACAGCCTTCGTCTATCCACTCCAAGCATAAAGAACAGAGATGAACATTTTTTCCATCCCAGAAGGCAAATATGTGGACATCGGCAACGTGGCCGGCCATCCCCAGCGCGTGCACTACCACGAACAGGGATCGGGTGACCCGGTAATCTTCCTGCACGGCGCGGGCGCCGGCGCCAGCGGCTACAGCAACTTCAAGGGCAACTACCCCGAGTTTGCGACTGCGGGCTTCCGCTCCATCGTTCCCGACCTGCTCGGTTACGGCCTCTCGTCCAAGACCGAGGAGCCCAGGCAGTACGACATGGATTTCTTCATCGCCGGCGTCAAGGGACTGGTGGATCAGCTGGGTCTGAAGAACATCACCCTGCTGGGCAACTCGCTGGGTGGCGCCGTGGCGCTGGGCTATGCGCTCAAGTACCCCGAGGATGTCAAGAGCCTGATCCTCATGGCACCCGGTGGCGTGGAAGAGTTCGAAGCCTATATGACCATGCCCGGCATTGCCAATATGTTCAATGTCTACAAGTCGGGCAAGACGGGCCCAGAAGCCATGCGCGCCGTCATGAGCATGCAGGTGGTGGATCAGTCACTGCTGACGGACGAGATCATCAATGAGCGTGCGCCCATTGCCCTGACCCAGACCGAAGCCTCGCGCCAGCGTCTGTACATCCCCAATATGACAGAGCAACTGCCCGATCTGAAGTGCAATGTGCTGGGCTTCTGGGGCATGCAGGACGCCTTCAACCCCGTGGGCGGTGCCGACAAGCTGGCCAAGGGCATCAAGAACTGCCGCGTGGTGCTGGTCAACCAGTGCGGCCACTGGGTGCAGGTCGAGCATCGCGAGATGTTCAACCGTACCTGCATCGACTTCATGAAGAACGGTTGAAGCCACCGCGAGCGACAAATATGAGTGACAAGCAATTCATCGAACAGCAAGGCCAGCGCCTGTATGACGCGCTGCGCACCGCCAGGACGCTGGCACCGCTGACCGACAGCCACCCGGAGATGACGGTGGAGGACGCCTATCACATCTCCCTGCACATGCTGCGCCTGCGCGAAGCATCGGGCGAGCGCGTGATCGGCAAGAAGATCGGCGTGACCTCCAAGCCCGTGCAGGACATGCTGAACGTGCACCAGCCCGACTTCGGCTTTCTGACCGACAGCATGGAGTATGAAGACGGCGCCGCCGTCTCGCTCAAGGCATCCGGCCTGATCCAGCCTCGCGCCGAAGGCGAAATTGCCTTCATGCTCAAGAAGGATCTGCAAGGCCCGGGTGTGACCAAGGAAGATGTGCTGGCCGCTACCGAATGGGTAGCACCCTGCTTCGAGATCGTCGATTCGCGCATCAAGGACTGGAAGATCAAGATCCAGGACACCGTGGCCGACAACGCATCCTGCGGCGTCTTCGTGATCGGCAAGCAGCACACAGACCCTGCTTCGCTGGACCTGGCCGCTGCCGCCATGCAGATGCGCAGGAACGGCCAACCCGCAGGCTCTGGCCTGGGCAGCGCCGTGCAAGGACATCCCGCCGAGGCGGTGGCCTGGCTGGCCAACACCCTGGGGGCGTTCGGCATTCCCTTCAAGGCAGGCGAGGTCATTCTCTCGGGCTCCCTCGCCCCCCTGGTACCCGCTGCTGCCGGCGACCGCTTCGAGATGGTCATCGCCGGCATGGGCAGCTGTTCCATTCAATTCACGGAGTAAGACACCATGACGCAAAAGAAAATCAAGTGTGCGCTGATCGGCCCCGGCAATATCGGTACCGATCTGCTCATGAAGTTGCAGCGATCGCCTCTGCTGGAGCCCGTGTGGATGGTCGGCATCGACCCTGAGTCCGACGGCCTCAAGCGTGCCCGCGAGATGGGCATCAAGACCACGGCCGAAGGTGTGGACGGCCTGCTGCCCTTTGTCAAGGAAGACGGCATACAGATTGCCTTTGACGCCACCAGCGCCTATGTCCACGCCGAAAACAGCCGCAAGCTCAACGAACTGGGCGTGCTGATGATCGACCTGACGCCTGCGGCGATCGGCCCCTACTGCGTGCCCAGCGTGAACCTGGCCGAGAAGGTGGCAGAAAAGGCCATGAATGTGAACATGGTCACCTGCGGCGGCCAGGCCACCATTCCCATGGTGGCGGCGGTTTCGCGCGTGCAGGCCGTGAGCTACGGCGAGATCGTGGCTACGGTATCGAGCCGCTCGGTCGGCCCTGGCACGCGCAAGAACATCGACGAATTCACCCGCACCACATCGGGTGCCGTGGAAAAAATCGGCGGCGCGCAAAAAGGCAAGGCCATCATCGTCATCAACCCCGCCGAGCCGCCGCTGATCATGCGCGACACCATCCACTGCCTGACGGTGGATACGCCCAAGCCTGCAGAGATCGAAGCCTCGGTGCACGCCATGATCAAGGAAGTGCAGAAATACGTGCCCGGCTACAAGCTGGTCAACGGCCCCGTGATCGACGGCAACCGCGTCTCCATCTATATGGAAGTCGAAGGCCTGGGCGACTACCTGCCCAAGTATGCGGGCAATCTGGACATCATGACTGCCGCTGCGGCTCGAACGGCCGAGATGTTTGCCGAAGAAATCCTTGCCGGCCGTTTCGAGCTGGCCGAAGCCGCTGTTGCTGTCTGATCCAGGAGAAGAACATGTCCCTCAAAGGTAAGAAGATCACCGTTCACGACATGACGCTGCGTGACGGCATGCACCCCAAGCGCCACCAGATGACGCTGGAACAGATGAAGTCCGTGGCCACGGGTCTGGACGCCGCCGGCGTGCCCCTGATTGAAGTGACCCATGGCGACGGCCTGGGCGGCAGCTCGGTCAACTATGGCTTTCCTGCACATACGGACGAGGAATACCTGTCCACCGTCATTCCGCTGATGAAGCAGGCCAGGGTCTCGGCCCTGCTGCTGCCCGGCATCGGCACTGTCGATCACCTGAAGATGGCCCACGAGCTGGGCGTCTCCACCATCCGCGTGGCCACGCATTGCACCGAGGCCGATGTCTCCGAGCAGCACATCGCCATGGCCCGCAAGATGGGCATGGACACCGTGGGCTTTCTCATGATGGCGCATATGAACAGCGCCGAAGGTCTGGTCAAGCAGGCCAAGCTGATGGAAGGCTATGGCGCCAACTGCATCTACATCACGGACTCGGCCGGCTATATGCTGCCGGACGACGTGAAAGAGCGCCTGTCCGCCGTGCGCCAGGCCCTCAGGCCCGAGACCGAACTGGGTTTCCATGGCCACCACAACCTGGCCATGGGCATCGCCAACTCTCTGGCTGCAGTGGAGGTCGGTGCCAACCGCATCGACGCTGCGGCTGCCGGCCTGGGCGCCGGTGCGGGCAACACGCCTATGGAAGTGCTGGTAGCCGTGTGCGCGCGCATGGGGATTGAAACCGGCGTGGACGTGTTCAAGATCCAGGACGTGGCCGAAGACCTGGTCGTGCCGCTGATGGACTTTCCCATCCGCATCGACCGCGACGCGCTGACCCTGGGCTACGCAGGCGTCTATGGCAGCTTCCTGCTGTTTGCCAAGCGTGCCGAAGCCAAGTACGGCATCCCCGCGCGCGAGCTGCTGCTGGAGCTGGGCCGCCGCGGCATGGTGGGCGGCCAGGAAGACATGATCGAAGACACGGCACTGACCATGGTGCGCGAGCGCCAGAGACAGGCTGTGGCGGCCTGATACGTCTGACTTCACATTCTCTTTGCCACTTTGATCGGGTTCAGCGGCTGCTTGGGGCGGCCGTTGAACCTTTTTTTGCGACAGCGTCCTGAGTGCCAGGCCTCTATCCATCCAGCCCATCGCCCCTGGCTGCGGCTCTGACCCAGGCCAGCCGGCCCGGGCCTTATGGCACACCTTTTCTAGAAGCGATAGCGCGCCACCACCTGGGCCGAGCGCGGTGCGCCCGGCAGGTTGAGGTTGGGCGAGCTGCCATGACCGGCCACGATGTAGCGACGATTCAGCAGATTGTTGAGCTTGAGCTGCACATCCCAGGGGCCCATGCGGTAGTAGGCCATGGCATCCACCGTGGTGTAGCCTGGCAAGGTCACGGTATTGCCGGGATTGGCGAACCTGGCTCCGACATAGTTCAGCCCCCCACCCAGGCCGAAGCCGTGGCCCAGCGCCTTGGTCACCCAGAGGTTGGCGCTTTGCCTGGGGGTCAGCGTGGGGCGTTTTCCCTGGACCGGCTGGCCGGCATCGACGGCAGGCGATGTGGTCATCTCGCCATCGAGGAATGCATAGCCGGCCCAGACCTGCCAGCTCGGAGCAATCTCTCCGGCAAAAGTCAGCTCCAGTCCGTTGGTGCGCTGCACGCCCAGAGGCACCACGGTGTTGCTTGTGGGATCGACGCTCTTGATATTGGTGCGCTCGAGCTTGAACAGCGAGGCCGTGACCGAAGCCTTGCCGTCCGGCAGATCCCATTTGACGCCGACTTCCTCGCTGGTCGTTTTCTCCGGTGCCAGTTGCGCATTGTTTGCTGCCAGCGCAAAGGTTTCGCCCGAGGGTTGGAAGGACTTGCTCCACGATGCATAGTAGGACCATGCCGACGAGGGCTGATAGACCAGCCCGACGCGCGGACTCCAGGCCGTGTCCGTACGGCTCAGATCCGGCTTGCCAGGCTGACGCTCATGCGTTTCCTGCTGGAAGCGGTCGTAGCGCACACCAGTCAGCGCTTTCCACTGAGGACTGATGGTGACCAGATCCTGCAGGTAGGCGCTGGCCACCTTGAAGACGCTGTGATTGTCCGCCGCAGGTTTGCCGTCGATGCGCAGCGGCAAAGTCGGCAGCACCGGATTGAACAGCGAGACCGTTGCCACATTGGCTCGGCTGTATGACAGCAGGTCCTTGCTCTGTCTGCCGAATTCAACGCCATACAGCAATTGGTGCTTCATCCCTGCAAGCTCAAGCTTCTGGGTCAGCTCGGTCTGGTTGAAAAAGCCGCTCTCATCACGCTGGACATTGCCCCGGGTCAGCGACGCCGTCATGGCTTTTTCATTGACCGAGCCCACGAGCGTGTTGTTTCTATCCAGCGAATAATCGTAGTAACGCAAGGCATTGCGCAAGGACAGGCTCTCGCTGATACGGTGATTCAGCGTCGCCCCCAGCGATGCCACTTCGGCACGGCTGACATCCACACCCCTGGCATTGGCCGCGCCGTAATAGGTGCCGGGCGACACATTGACAGGCCGGCCCTGGTACGCGGGGATACCGAAGTCCGTCAGGCGACTGTCCTTCAGATAGTCGGCCTGCAGCAGCACGCTGGTGTCCGAGCTGGGCTTGATCAGCACCGATGCCGCAAGCGCCTTGCGATCGAGAAACTGCTGGTCGCGGTAGCTGTCGGCGCGCTCGATGGCGCCGGTCAGGCGATAGGAGACCGGACTGTCCTGCGGCGCACGCGCCAGGTCGAACTCGCCGCGGCGCTGGTTCCAGCGTCCCAGAGTCAATCCCACTTCGCTGAGATTGACGCCGGGCTTCTTGGTGATGCGGTTGATCAGGCCGCCCGACGAGCCACGTCCGTACAACACCGATGCCGGGCCCTTGAGCACTTCTATCTGCTCGATATTGGATAGATCGCGGAAATACAGCGCGTCATCGCGCAGGCCGTCCACGAACTGGTCGGCAATGGCCGAGAAGCCGCGAATGGTGACCTGATCGCGCTGACCGTCACCATGAGAAAAGCCCACTCCAGGCACAGCCTTGAGAGCATCCTGCATGGATTGCGCGGCCTGGTCGCGCAGCAGGCTCTGCGGCACCACATTCACGGTCTGAGGAATATCACGCAGCGGGGCCTCGATCTTGGTTGCGCTCGTTGCCGTGGGTGGGTTGTAGCTCGAATCAGGCTGGCGATCGCTGCGAACCTGTACTTCGTCCAGCACCACCTCTGAAGCTTGCTGCGCCCATGCTGCGCCGGAAAAGGCCAGCCCCAATGCCGCTGCCAGCGGCGAATACCTCAATGCCATGAATGCCTCGTTATACGGAGTTTTAATTCGGCTTGGCGGGTATCTTCCGAAGCTGTGACTACGGCATCAATTGGCTACAACCTGTGTGCTGTGCAAAAGCGTGCGCATCATAGTCGAGAATCAGTCTCATTTACCTGTACTTTACAGTACAGAAATCACCCAGAGATCAAAGTCGAGTAGCGAACAAGAATCCGCAGGATTCAAAGGTCTGGCGAGACTCAATAGCCCGATGCAAAGACCGCGCTCCAGGAGGCCTGGGCACTGGCCAGCACGATGCCGGCGGGCAGCTTGAGCGCCGAATCAGCCTGCGCCGCCACCGCGGCACCCTGCGGCAGATTCATGGCAGGCAGGTACAACGCCAGTGCCGCAGCAGCCAGCGACACTGTGCGAAGTGCATTCATCCAGCGAAAAGAGGTTTTCATGCGTGTCTCCTGTGCAGGCTCTATGGCCTTTCTGGTTTGCAGTATGGCCAGCACGGAAAACGCAACATCGTCCATTTTGATGAGCAGGTATTTACTTAGGTGGCAACCCCAGATCGACGCCCTCGGTGGCGCCATCGCATGGCTTGGGCTGCTGGTACGTACAAGCTTCACAATTTGATAGCTGTCAGCGCTTATCACGTATAGGTAAAAAGCCAGTTTTCTGACATTTTTTACTGCCACAGAGCAAGCAACCCATCTGTGGATGGCCGCAAAAAAAGGGCTTTGCCTGCGCAAAGCCCCAACCCTTGAAGAAACTGAAACACCCGCCCTCAAAGGGCGGGCTGTGGCGATCACATGTAGAGAATCACCAGGTCGTTGATGACGGCCGGACGGTCCTGACCGACCACGTGGATGTTGAGCTCCATCGTCGCCTGCACGCCGCTCTTGACCTGCTCCACGGCCTTGATGCGGGCCCGCGCACGGATCTTGCAGCCGGAGGGCACGGGGGTCGGGAAGCGCAGGCGGTCCGAGCCATAGTTGACCATGTTGTTGAAGTCCACCACCTCGTAGTCCAGCGGAATCCTGAGCTGGCTGGCCAGCACCTGAACCAGGGCGCCATGGGCGATGGTGGTACCGAACGGGCTTTTCTCACGTGCCTGCACGGGATCGGTGTGAATCCAGTAGTCATCGCCCGAGAGCCTGGCGAACTCGTTGATGACTTCCTGGCTCACGGTGAACTCGTTGGACCAGGGGCTGTACTCCTCGGACACCAGCGACTTCATGGCCTCGATGTCCTTGACGGAGATCTTGCGCTTGGCCGCGCCAGCCTGCTCCACCACGGCAACCTCGGCCTCGGCGTCTGCCTTGATGACGCTCGGATGGCTGCCCCCATGGGCGGTAAAGCGCAGCAGGGTGACCTCGCCGGGGCGTTCGTCAAACACGGGACGCACCTCCATGCCCACCTTCAGCGCCTCGGGAGCCACGCCGACCATGGTGGTGTTGATGCGCACGCCTTCACGGAGTTCGACCACGGCCAGGGCCTGGGGCATCTCGTCCGTGAACTCGGGCATGGTGGGAATGCGCGCGATGGTGAAGCTGTAGAGCGTACCCTCGCCCGACACCTTGCTCCACTTCAGGGAGCGCGATCCGCAAGTGGGGCAATGGGTACGCGGGAAAAACAGCGAATGTCCGCGATCGCATTGCTGGATGCGCACTTCGTGGGCCTTGAGACCTTCCCAGTACGGCGCAGAAATTTCCGTGGGATGGGGCAGAGGTTTGTTCCAAGCCATGTTCTTATGCTCCCCGCAGGATCAAGGCGCCCTGCTCGCTCATCACGCCACCGGTGCCGGACACATAGGCCAGATCATTGCGACCCAGCTGCCTGTCGCCGGCACGCCCCTGAATCTGGTGCACCGCTTCGATCACCTGGGACATGCCGCCCGCCGTGCCGGACTGGCCGAAGCTCAGCTGGCCGCCATGGGTGTTCATGGGGAAGTTGCCCTTGAAGGTGAAATCGTTGTTGCGCAGAAAGTCCATGCCCTTGCCCTTCTCGCAAAAGCCCGCGTCCTCCAGTGTCAGCATCACGGTAATCGTGTAGCAGTCATAAATCTGCGCCATATGCATGTCGGAAGGGCGCATGCCCGCCATTTCGAAAGCCTTGGCAGAGGCCGGACCGATGGGGGTCTGGAGCATGTCGGCCATATAGGTGGGCGACTTGCTGCTCACATGCTCGCCGCAGCCGACGATGCTGACAGGGCGATGTCTGGTGGTTCTGGCGCGGTCGGCGCGGGTGACGATCATGGCGCCGCCGCCTGCAGCCGGCAGCACGATTTCCAGCACATGCAAAGGGTCGGCCACCATGCGCGAGTTCAGCACGTCATCCACGGTGATGGGCTGACCGTAGAACATGGCATCGGGGTTGTGACAGGCATTGAAGCGCTGGTCCACGCTGATGCGCGCCAGAGCGGCCGCGTCGTAGCCATGGACCGCGCCGTAGCGCTGGGCGATCATGGCGTAGCCGGTGTTCTGTGCCATGTGACCGTAGGGCAGGTCCATCTCGGCCTCGGGAGCTCCAAAGCGGGTGCTGTGGCCACCGAAGCGGCTGGCCTTCATGACCTCCTTGATGTGGTCGTCATGTTCGGAGATCGGTGCCATGCGCGACGGCAGAACGCAGACCACGGTGTTGCACAGCCCCAGCTCGATCGCGGCCGCCGCACGCCAGACCATGGCCACGGAGCTGGCCCCTCCGAGGTCGACCACTTCGGCAAAGTTCAGGCGCACGCCCAGGTACTCGCCTGCCATGGCCGGCACAAAGCAGCTGGCTTCATGAAAGTGCGGGGCGCTGGTGATCAGACCGTCCACTTCGGACAGCTCCATGCCGGCGTCCTCCAGAGCCTGCAGCGTCAGGTCGGCCACCTGTTCCAGATGGAACATGCGCGGCGCCGTTGCGTACTTCTGCGGCTTGTACTGCGCGACGCCAACCAGCGCCGCTTTTCCTTGCAAACCCATATGTCTCCCTTACCAAGAAAGTGTGCATTCATTGTGTAAATGAAGCAGACCGAATCCATCGTCTGTAGAGACTAAAAAGCCGGCCCCGTACATACCCCTAATTCTCCGGGCAAACGTCCATTCGGACGATGTTGCTGAAGCTCCAAATCAAGAAC
The DNA here is from genome assembly GCF_014076415.1 of Comamonas testosteroni. Classification (NCBI taxonomy): domain Bacteria; kingdom Pseudomonadati; phylum Pseudomonadota; class Betaproteobacteria; order Burkholderiales; family Comamonadaceae; genus Comamonas; species Comamonas testosteroni. The sequence continues at coordinate 1,653,460 of NZ_CP043568.1, read as the reverse complement.
CTGCACCCGTGTTTGCAATACATGCACAGCGTGTACGAATCAATAAGGAGACAACGTGAAAACAGCCGTCGGTATAGGCGCAGCAGCATTGGTGGCCTTTGCCTCAGCGCTCGCCTTTGCGCCCCGCACACCGCCCCCCCTGGCCCCCACCACCATTGGCATCGAGCGCAGTCACTTCAACACCATCACACAGGTGGGCGATCGTCTGCTGACAGCCGGCGCACTCGGTGAAATCCTGTACTCGGACGACAAGGGAGCTCACTGGCAGCAGGCGCAGCTCAAGGAACAGCGTCAGGCGCTCATCGTCAACATGGCTTTTGCTCCCGACAAGAAAGCCGGCTTTGCCGTTGGTCACGAAGGCTGGATTCTGCGTACCAAGGACGGCGGCAGCACCTGGGAGGAAGTCGCGTTCTCCAAGGAAAACGGAGAGCCTCTGATGTCGATCGCGCGCCTTCCTTCGGGCGACTGGATCAGTGTCGGCGCCTTCGGCCGCGCCATTACCTCCAAGGATAGCGGTCAGACCTGGGAGCAGTTGCCCCTGCCCTCAGAGGTGGAGGACAAGCACATGAACCGCATTGCCAGCTCCGAAGATGGCAAGCACTGGCTGATCGTGGGCGAGCGCGGCCTGGTCATCAAGTCCGAGGACTCCGGAGCCAGCTGGCAGATCGAGCCCGGGTTCTACAACGGATCTTTCTACAACGCCATGGCTACACGCGACGGCGGCTGGCTGATCTATGGCATGCGCGGCAACGCCTTTGTGCAGGCCGCACCGGGCGCGCAATGGGTCAAGTCGACGATTCAGGCTCCGGTCTCCTTCTTCGGCCATGCCCAGGAAAAGGACGGAACCATCATCCTGGTAGGACAGGGCAGCATGCTCGGCCTGAGCAGGGATGGCGGCAAGAGCTTCAGCCTGCAACGCGCCAAGGGCCGCGCCACCCTGACCGACATTGTGCTGACCGGCCCCGACAGCGGCTGGATGTCCAGCGACGCAGGCCTGCAAGCCTTTCCCCCACCACAACAAGCCAAGGCAAACGCTCAGGCTGCCCAAGGAGCGACTCAATGACTCTGAGCGAACCCACCAGCCGGCTGGACCGGTTTATTGCATCCACGGCACGCTGGCTGATCTCGTGGAGCAAGTCCATCGTCGTGCTGACGCTGATTGCCACGGCACTGCTGGCTGTCTCGGCCATGCGCACGCACCTGGATCCGGGCTTCAACAAGTTGATCCCCATGCGTCATGAGTACATGACGGCATTTCTCAAGCATGCAGCCACCTTCTCCGGAGCCAACCGGATTCTGGTGAGTGTTGAATGGAAGGGCCGGCAAGGCGATATCTACAACAAGGAATTCCTCGAAGCACTGCGCGGCGTGACGGACGAGGTCTTCTTCACCCCGGGCGTCAACCGCGGTCAGGTGTATTCGCTGTTCACACCGAACGTGAAATACATCGAGATCACCGAAGACGGCTACGTGGGCGAGGTACTGATTCCTTCACGCTTCGAGGCCAACGAACAAGGCCTGGCCCAGGTACGCTCCAACGTGGCCAAGTCCGGCCAGATCGGCTCTCTGGTCAGCAACGACCTGAAGTCCGCCATGGTGCGCGCCGACCTGCTCGAGGTCGACCCAAAGACCGGCGAAAAACTTGACTATCACAAGGTTGCGCAGCGCCTGGAAGAGATCCGCAGCAAGTTCGAAAGCAAGGACATCTCCATCCACATCATTGGTTTTTCCAAGGTACTGGGCGATGTGATGGACGGCCTGACCACCGTGATGACCTTCTTCGCCATTGCGTTCGTCATCACCGCCATCATGCTGCGCATGTATACCAAGTCCACCAACCTCACGGTGGTGGGCCTGGCAGTGGCACTGCTGCCCGTGATATGGCTGCTGGGCATTTTGCCGCTGATCGGCTACGGCATCGACCCCATGTCGATCCTGGTTCCCTTTCTGATCTTCTCCATCGGCGTATCCCATGCGGTGCAGATGACGGGTGCCTGGAAGCATGATGTGCGCGCCGGCCTAAGCTCCAGGCTGGCCGCCGAGAACGCGATTCGCAAGCTGGCCATTCCCGGAGCCCTGGCGCTGCTGACCAATGCCCTGGGCTTCATGGTCATCATGCTGATCGACATCCCCATCGTGCACGAGCTGGGCCTGACCGCCTGCATGGGCGTGCTGCTGATGATCATCACCAACAAGGTGTTCCTGCCCGCGGTGCTGGCCAATCTGCGCCTGGAAAAAAAGGCCATGCAAGCCCCCTCCTCCTCAGCCAATGGCCGTAATCCCATCTGGTGGAAGCTGTCGGCACTGGCCGAAGGCAAGCCCGCCATGCTGACTCTGGTGGTATCGCTGCTGCTGCTGGCCGCCGGCACCTACGAATCGCGCAATCTGCTGACAGGTGATGTGGGCACCGGAGCTCCCGAGCTGCGCGCCGAGTCACGCTACAACCGCGACAACGACACCATCATCGGCAGCTATTCCATAGGCATGGACGTGCTGTCCGTCTTCGTCGAAACCTCCAACCTCGACGAAGGCTGCCTTAACTGGCAGGTGATGAACGCCGTGGAGCGCTTTGAGTCGCGCATGCGCCGGGTTGACGGCGTGCAATCTGTCTCCACCGTCTCCGGTCTGGCCAAGATCGCGGCCTCCAGCAACAACGAGGGCAACCCCCGCTGGGCAGCTCTGCAGCGCACCGAAGCCGCGTTGCGTTCGGGCGCCAAGGCACTATCTCCCGATCTGGGCCTGAACACAGAGGGCTGCAAGGTCATCAATCTGCAGGTCTTCCTCAAGGACCACGAAGGCGCCACGCTGACCCATGTCGTCAATGAAGTGCGTGATTTCATCGCCGCAGACAAGACGCCCAACGTCAAGTTCCTGCTGGCTGGCGGCAACGCCGGCGTGGCGGTCGCAACCAACGAGGCCGTGGAACATGCCGAAGTGCAGATGCTGGGCTCCATCTTCGGCGCCATCACGCTGCTGTGCTGGCTGACCTTCCGCAGCTGGCGCGCCGTGCTGTGCATTGTCGTGCCCCTGGCCATCGTCTCCATACTCTGCAATGCCTTGATGGCCATGCTGGGCATTGGCCTGAAGGTCCCTACGCTGCCCGTGGTGGCGCTGGGCGTGGGTGTGGGCGTGGACTACGGCATCTATCTGTTCGAGAGCATGCAGCATGAGCTGCGCGAGCGGGACATCACGCTGCGCGAGGCCTTCTATGAAGCCATGCGCCAGCGCGGCAACGCCGCCATCTTCACAGCACTGACCATGTCCATAGGCGTGGGCACCTGGGCGTTCTCGGCACTGAAGTTCCAGGCCGACATGGGCATCTTGCTGGCCTTCATGTTCCTGGTGAACATGCTGGGCGCGATCTTCCTGCTGCCTGCCATGGCCTACTGGCTGAATGTGGGCGCAGCGGAAGCCAGGGCACGCGTCAAGCGCCTGCACCGGCAGCCCAGACATGCCCATGCTGCAGGCAGCGTCGGCGGCATCAGCCACGCAGGCGGCATGCTCAAACCCGAACCCCAGTCATCCGTGAGCGGCAAAGTGTGATGCAGACCGCAACAAGCACGCTGGAGCAGGTTCTTCTTGAACATGCTCTGGCCCAGACCCTGACCCGCTACGCAACGGCCTGCGACACACGCAACTGGGACTTGCTGCAGCAGGTGTTCACACCTGACTGCACCACGGTCTACGGTGGCAGCTACATCTGCGAAGGGATCGCCAAGGTCCGCCGCATGATCAGCACCCACCTTGACGGCTGCGGCCCCACCCAGCATCTGCTGGGCAATCTGGAAGTCGATGCCGGCGACCCGCTGCGCCCGCTCAGCAGGATTCAGGTGCGAGCCGCGCATCAGGGACTGGGCCAGCGCAGTCATCTGCGCTACGACGCCATCGGCTTCTATGAAGACGAATGGGTAAGGCTGCCCGAAGGCTGGCGCATCCAGAAACGCAGCATGACCATGCTGCTTGAGATCGGTGAGCGCTCCGTGCTGCAGCCCGGTACCTGAGCTGCCACACTCCATCAGTCAAGCCGCGCGGCCATGCTGCGCGGCTTTTCTGTTTCCGCACGACTCCATTGCTAGAAGCCTACGTTTCATGAAAAGAACTTCGGGAAAATCTGACACTTGAAAAAGGCCGGCATTTGCCGGCCTTCTGCTTTTCAGCCTAGTCCTGTCTACTGCTCGAACTTTACCTTGAGAAACTGCAGCAACTGCTTTCCGGCCAGACTGCGTGCTGTTTCATCGCGCCCGGCGATATAGCCCACCTTGACGCAGTCCCCCAGAGCCTTGCCGCTCTGCACCCGAATTCTGTAGCGGGTCTGGCGGTCGGATTGGGCCCCGGCGGGAATCAGCAACTGGCCATTGAGGACGGGAAAGTCCTTGTCATTGAACTCTATCGTGCAGCCGGACAGGTAGGGGCGATTCGTCATCTCTCGTGGCTTGTCGCTTTCCCAATCATGGCCTGCTCTGGCATAAACCACGGTACTGACCTCGGAGCCCGCCTCACGCAGGATTTTTTCCTGCTGCGCACAGGCCACCAGATCATTCGATGCATCCTCCCCCGCTCTGAAGCTGAGCAGGGGCGAACCCGTGGTCTTGCGTGACTGCAGCAGCGCATAGCAAGGCCCGTAAAAGTCCACGTGCAAGGCAAAGGGCTGGATGAAAGGCGCCAGCTTGTCGCGAATGCGTGCATCCAGGCTCATGCGTGCCGCAATTCCGCCTTTGGAAAATCCCATCACCCCGATACGCCAGCCATCGATGGCAGGGTGCTTGTTCAAGGCCTTGAGTGCGGCATAGGCATCGGCCACGGCATCGAACTCGGAGGTACCCATGATCTTGAGCGCATAAGGCATGTCTTCGCTGATGCCACGCGGCTTGAAGTTATCGACCAACAGCGCAGCTATGCCGTTGTCGGCCAGCATCTGGGCCGTTTCGCTCTCGCGCCCGGGAATGGCCCCCGCGCCACCGGGCAGGACAACCATGGCCGGCACCTGCTTCTTCTCGCTGGCCCCCTTTGGCAGGAACAGCTTTCCCATACCCATGGTTGCCTCTGCCTTGGCAGGCTGACCGAGCAGCACATCGAGGTCATACGGGCTGCTGGACTTGAAACGGATATCGCCCTGTGTATCACCGTGCAGCTCCGTCGGGGCCATCAAGGGAGCCACCTTGGGCAAAGGAGGCAAAGCATCGAACAGATGCTGTCCTGATGCCGCACTGCTCATCAGGCTCAAGGCTGCTGCACCCAAAGGGGCCGCCCATTTTCCGGTCAGTATTTGCATTCGCTTGCGCCCCTTTCAAACACAAAAGCCCGGAGAGCCGGGCTTTGTGGTGTTGGCTCGTTGGTGTGGTTCAGAACGAGTACTTGGCGGTCACAGACAGTTGGTCGCGGTCGGCCAGCGGACGTGCACGCAGGGAATCGGCAGAAGGATTGCCCAGGTAGTTGATGTAGGCCACGTTGATCGAGAAATTGCTCTTGCGAACAAAAGTCGCGCCAATGCTCAACCGGCTGTCGCTCTGGCCGCCGCCGAAGGTGCCGACCAGAGAACGGCCGCGCAGTTGCGACTGGTAGCTGATGGGGATGCTCAGATCCCAGCCTTCGAAGATGCCGGGGTAGCCCAGCGTCAGGGTCGCACCGGCCACCAGAGAGTTGCGGGTCTTGAAGCTCAGGTTATCGGTAGAGCTTCCATCGGCCACACTGATCACGCGAGAGCCGGAAATTTCGGCAGCCAGGGACATGTCGTCCGCGATACCGGTACGACCGATATTGAAGATACCGCCCACGTTGCCCTGCACCACATCGCCACGCACCGCCACACCATTGCCGTTGAGCACTGGCGTACCCTTGCGATAGCTGGCTTCACCAAATGCAGAGAACTTTCCGAAGGTCGTGCTGACCGTCGTTCCCAGCATCTTGATATCGTCGAAATAGCGAACCTGATAGCCGGTCGGTATCGCACCATTCATGTTCACGACCAGCGATGGAGTGCGGTCGTTGTAGTTCAGGTAGTACAGACCGACTTCCGTCTCGTCGGTGACGCGGTAGCGACCACCGATACCCCACTGACCCGAGCTGCTGGGCCGGATGTCGGTACCGCGTCGCAGGCCGCGGCAGGTCGCACCGTTGTAGACGCCCAGGCAGGAGGCACCAGGGCCCAGGGCATTGCTGGTGCTGGTGTACATGCCGGGAGCCGGCAGCAATGTTTCATGGAAGCCGAACTGATAGTGGCCCAGCAGCGAGAGCTTGGGACTGACTTCCAGCGAAGCCGAGATCTGGTCTTCAGGCAGCAGAATTTCCTTGACCTCAGCGCCAGGCGAAGCTGCCTTTGCTGCATCGCTGGGTCCCTGGGCCGCAGCGATATTGGCAAAGTACATGGACTCGCCCCAGTTCACCACCTGCTTGCCCAGGCGCACCGTGGCACGGGTCTCGCCCATGTTGAAGCTGGTGTAGGCGTAGGTATCCAGAAGGCGTGAGTAGCCGCCACCATAGCGCTTGGCAGCAGAGTTGAACTCGTCCACGGGACCAGCCGTGCTGATCGGGCCCTTGTTGTCGTTGCGCTGGTGATAGACGTCGTCATAGAAGGTGCTGGCATTCAGCACAAAGCCGCTGTCGCCTTTTGACAGCTTGCTCTCCCAGACTGCGCCCAGGCGGTTCGCCGTCAGTGCACCTTTCTTGAAATTGTTGTTGCCGTCCGTGTTCAGCACCGGAGATGAGTTATCCAGGCGAACACCCAGGCCATAGCTCACGTTCAGACGCCAGTCGAACTTAAGGCCATCTCCCAGCTCGATAGTCTCCCCCGCTTGAACCGCTCCCATGCCCAGGGACAGCAGCGCCGCCACTGCGATGGGAGTGAGTTTCTTCATATTGTTTTTCATAATGAGTCGCTCGTTGATAAAACTTAGTTGCCCGCGTTGCGGGCGGCTTCTGGCGTGAACATGGCGGGCACGAGATCACCCTTGTTCAGGACGGGACCTTGGGGACGCTCCTGAAAAAGGTTGTAGCCCATGTAGCCGCCGGAATTCAGGTCGTGATAGAAGGACGTGCCTGCATGCCAGGCCTTGATGTCAAAGGAGTAGTAGTAGTTGATGAAGGCGTGCTGCCACAGCTGGCCACGCGCGTCGTACATGTCCGCTGCCACGGCCTGGCCGGTGTCCTCGTCCACGAACAGCACACGCTTGCCATAGACATGTCGGAAACCGTCCTTCAGCGTGCCTTCCACGGCCCAGACTCTGCGCAGCTCGTAGCGCATGAAGTCGGGGTTGGCATGACCGGGCTTGAGCAGGTCTGCGTACTTCACCGTGGGCTGATGGATCTTGTAGTTGTTGGCGGGGATATACATCTCCTTCTTGCCCAGCAGCTTCCAGCTGTAGCGCTCCGGCGAGCCGTTGAAGAGACGATCCGAGTCGATGGTCATCTTGCCGCCGGTGCCGGCCATGGGCTGGTCGAAGCCATATTCGGGCACCTGGCGCACACGGCGTGTACCGGGGTCGTAGCTCCAGGCCAGGCGCTTGTTCTTGCCGAAATTGACGGGCTCCACCGAGTGGGTCACGCCGCCCTTTTCACGCTCGGGAGCCAGCGTTCTGGTGCGGGTGTAGGCCATCACACCTTCCACAGGCTTGCCAAGGTTGGAGGGCTGGTTGTCCAAGCTCAGATTGATGTTCTCCTGACGCCCCCAGGCAATGGATCCATCGGACATCACATTCGCCATATCGCGAACAATGTGCTCGTTGTAGGCACGCGTGGGCAGCAGGTTGTTCCAGATCACTTCCTGCCCGTTCTTGGGGATGGGGAAGTTGATCGCACCAAAGCTACCCTTGACTCCCATGCCGTTGTCGACGACCTCCGACTCCAGGGCATTCTTCTTCAACACTGTGCACACCTCATCGGTGTAGCGGAAATCGCGATGCCCCTTGTAGACCGGAATCTGCATGGTCTTGGAATACTTCTGAAACATGGCTTTCTGACCGGCACTGAGCTTGTCGCCATACTTTTCCATGTTCTCTGCAGTGATCACGAACAGTGGTTTTTCATCGGCATAGAGATCCACGGGGTGCTTGCCGCTGGATTGCACATGAGCCACGCCCGCAGGGGCGCCGACCCATTTGCCTGTGAACTCAGGAATCGTGCCTTCCTTGTTGCCGGCCTTGATGGCACCCACGCATGTCAATTCCTTGCCCAGCTGTTCTGCCTCGTTCGCCGGCACCTTCGCCCATACCGATGTCGCCACCATCAAACCCACTGCCGCTGCGAGTTGAGTCTTGGCTGTCACAAACTTCATCTCTGTCTCCTAGGTTCTAGAACTTTTTTTTGGCGGGTGCTACAAACGAGGTACATTGCCTCGCATCACCCCATTGGTTTTGCCGTTTGCAGGCAGTTGCATACTGCGTCAGCAGGTCTCTTCAACCATCGTCTGAGTTGACTACTGACAGACCCTAGCGACCTAGTCCACATGGGTCACATGAAGCGCTTCCACGAATGAAAAAAACCTGCTGGTGCGCGAAGCAGCAGCAGGTTTTCGGAGCGTGATCGGGAAAGTCCTAGGACCACCCGATTCCGTGAATCAGGTCAGCAGGTGAGCGCACTCCTTGCGAATCGATGCCTTGAGCATCTTGCCGGCAGGATTGCGAGGCAAAGGCTCCGCGCGCACAACGATCCGGCCGGGAACCTTGTAGCCCGCCAGGCGCTGTGCCACGAACTCGCGAAGCAGCTCGGGAGTCACCTGACTCCCGGACTTTCCGACCACCACGGCAACGACCTGCTCGCCCGTGACCTCATGCGGCATGGAGAACACAGCAGCCTCCTCCAGTGCCTCATGCTGCAGCAGACAGGCCTCGACCTCCGCCGCAGCAATCTTTTCACCGCTGCGGTTGATCACGTCCTTGATGCGGTCGACGATGGTCAAAAAGCCTTCATCGTCCAGAACGCCTATGTCTCCGGTGTGGAACCAGCCGCCCTGCATGGCTTTGGCTGTGGCCTCGGCATCACCGCAATAGCGCTCCATCAGAGTCACGCCACGCAGCCAGATCTCACCGGGCTCGCCGATAGGCAGGGCTGTGCCATCCAGGTCTGCAATTCGTACCTCGATGATGGGCGACAGCACCCCCGAGCTGCGCGGATGCGCCTCGAACATTCGCCCCGAGCTGCCTGCGCAGACGCCATTGGATTCGGTCAGACCAAATCCAATGCCGGACATGCGCCCCCTGAACTTGGCCAACACCTCATCGATCAGGCGCGGGTGCAGGCCCGCTCCGCCAAATCCTACACCGGAGAGGTTGCCAGAACTCTCAGGCAGCTCGAAGCCGGGCAGACCAATGAGTTGCTGCACCATGCTGGGCGCACCATTGAACTGCGTGACCTTTTCCTTGCGAATCAGCTCGACTGCCTTCTCAGGCTCCCAGCGATGAATAAAGATCAGACGGCGGCCATGGCGCAGGCTGACCAGCAGCTGCGCATGCAGTCCGCTGACATGGAACAGAGGAACTGCCGACAAGGTCGTTGGCTGGAGCTGGCGCGCCATGATGGCGGCAATCGCATCCGGCGAAGTCATGGCTGCCACTGCACCGATGAAGTCAATATTGAAGATGCCCTGGCACACGGCGCGGTGGGTGGATTCCACGCCTTTGGCCCGGCTGGTGGCGCCCGAAGTGAACAGAATCAGCGCAGGCTCATCGGCACTCAGCTGCGGGGGCACGAAGCCATCATGACCGCCTGCGATCAACTCCGACCAGCTGATATCGCCCCCCTCGCCATCCACCACCACCGTCTTGATGGCCGTCTGCGCAATAGCCTCCCTGATGCGAGCATGGCGGTCCGCATCACAGATCAGCATCACCGGCCGGGTGTCCTCCAGATTGGCCATCAGCTCGCTGCTCAGGCCAAAGCTGTTCAAAGGCACCGGCACTGCGCCGAGCAAGGCTATGGCAGCAAAAGCCACAGCCCATTCGGGACGGTTGCGCATGGCTATGGCCACCCGGTCGCCGGACTTGAGACCGCGCTGCTTTTGCAAGCGACTGGCCAGCGCATCGGCTGCTGCAAAAAACCTGTCAAAGGTCCATCGGTCATCGCCATAGACCATGAACTCGGCCGCACCATGAGCCCGGCCGGCATCGATTACCTGCGCGAGATTCTGAAAGGCATTGCGATAGGCTGCCACGCTGCGTCCATCGGACAGCGTGACCTGATGCACTTCAAAAGGTGCGCCCGGCGAAGTCAGCTGCGCACGAATGCTCCTGATCTTTTCACCCATGGAAACCAAGGCATCGCTCATCTCAGAAACCTTTCAATTGTGCAAAGCGGTTGCGGTGATAGCCACCGTCGCCCAGCAGGCGCTGCAAAACGCGTGCCCGCTTGAAGAACAGGCCAATATCCAGTTCATCCGTCACCCCGATGCCGCCATGCAACTGGATCGCCTCGTTGCACAGCTTCTCGCACAAGTCAGAGGCCTTGGCCTTGGCCACACTGACCAGCTCGGGCACCTTGGCCTCCAGACCGGAATCAATGGCTTCGAAAGCTGCCAGCACACAGCTCTCCAGCAGCTCAAGTTCCACATACAGACGTGCCGCACGGTGCTGCAATGCCTGGAATGAGCCAATCTGCACGTCAAACTGAACGCGCTCCTTCAGATAGGTCACCGTACGATCAAACACCTCACGCAGCAGGCCCAGAGACTCTGCCGCCAGGCAGGCCCGGGCTCGGTCCAGCACTTCGTCAAGCACCTGAGCAGCAGGCCGGACCACCAACGCCATATCGGCGCTCAGTTCCACCTTGTCGAACTGCACGCGGGCCATGTTGCGACTGTCAATCATGCTCATGGGTTTGATGCTGACGCCTTGCGCATCAGCAGGCACCAGCCACAGGCCGGGAGCACCTTCGCCGGATACCGCCAGCACCACAAAGCCATTGGCGCCCACGCCATCCATCACAAAGGCCTTTTCACCGCTCAGGCACCAGCCCTTGCCGGTCTGCTCGGCTACCGTGCTCAATCTGGCTGAAAGGTGCTGGCCGGACTTTTCATCCAGAGCCAGTGCCAGCCTGGCCTGCCCGCTGGCCAGCAGGGGCAGCCACTGCGCCTGCTGAGCCGCGGAGCCGGCGCGAATCAACAGTTCAGGTGCGATCACGGCCTGGCTCAGCAACGGCTGTGCCGACAGGTTTCGCCCGATGGCTTCAAACACGGCGCCCATGCCCAGGTAGCCCGCAGCCAGCCCGTCATGCGACTCGGGCAGCACCGCCACGGGCCAGCCCATCCCCACCATCTGCTGCCACAGCTGCGTATCAAAGCCCTGCTCCACCTTGTCATCCCGCAGATGGCGCTGCTGGGCCACGGGCGCTTCCTGCGCGAGAAAGGCAACAGCACTGTCCTTGAGCAATTCCTGCTCTTGCGACAAAAGCATGGTCATATTCTTGTCTCCATTTCAATTCGTTATCCTCAGCCTGCGCGACCAATACCGCCCAGCTCAGGGACAGCGAGCAAGGGCCCAGACAGCCCCGTCGCCCCGCAACAAGGCTGTTGCCGCACGGCGGCTCAGAGGGTCAGGGCAATTCCAGCACTCGCTTGGCAATGATGTTCAGTTGCACTTCCGAACTTCCGCCGGCAATCGTGTAGCTCTTGGAGCGCAGCCATGCACGACCTACATCGATCTCAGCTGCTGTGAAGTCGTCGCCTGCATCCCAGCCCAGACCGCGCAGGCCCAGCGCCTGCTCCAGCAGTTCGTACTTGGCAACTTCCTGCTCGGTCTGCACCAGCTTCATGATGCTGGAGGGGCCTGCAACGTCCTGACGCGCCAGAGCCTTCTCGGTCACCCGACGATGGGTCAGGGCGAAAGACTGTGCATCCATCAGCAGTCCTGCCAGCTTCTCGCGCAGCGCAGCATCGCGGATCTGTCCCTGCTCGTCCACCATGTAGGGCAAAGCGGTCTTGAGTGCATCGTGCGACGGCGCACCACCTTCCGTGAACTTGGACATGGCAGCACGCTCATGCTGAAGCAGCTTTTTGGCCAACGACCAACCTTCGCCCTCCTTGCCCACAAGCTGCCGCACAGGCACCCGCACGTCGTCGAAGAAGACCTGACAGAAACTGGACTTGCCGCTGATCAGCTCTATGGGCTTGACCGTGACGCCGGGACTCTTCATGTCGATCAGCAAAAAGCTGATGCCATCCTGCTTCTTGCCTTCGCTGCTGGTGCGCACCAGCGCATACATCCAGTCGCCCTTGTCTCCGTCCGAGGTCCAGATCTTGCCCCCATTGACGATATAGGCCTCGCCCTGCTCGTCCGTCACCCGCCTGGCCGAGGTCTTGAGGCTGGCCAGATCCGAGCCGGCATTGGGCTCGGAAAAGCCCTGGCACCAGCGCTGCTCGCCGCGCATCATGGGAACCAGATGCTCGAGCTTTTGCTCATGCGTCCCCACCTCCACCAGGACCGGACCCAGCATCCACACGCCCAGGTTGTACTGGGGCTGACGGCAGCCAAGACGAGCCATCTCCGTGTCCAGGATACGGGCTTCCCTGGGAGAGAGGCCGCCACCGCCGTATTCACGCGGCCATGACGGCGCAAACCAGCCACGGTCGCGCATGCGCTCGAACCACAGCTTCTGATCCTCATTCAGAAACTGCAGCCTGGAGCTGCCCCAGACCATCTCCTCTGAAACAATGGGCCGGCGCATGCTCGCAGGGCAGTTCTCCTCCAGCCACTGCGCCACTTCTTGTTTGAATGTTTCCAGTTCCGTCATGGCTTCCTCACCTCAGGCCAACGAGAAATATGCAATCTTGCCTTCACCCGAGGTTCGCAGCAGCGTTCCATCCTGGTGAAGCAGGTTCAAATGGGCTATCGTTTCCCCTAGGGCCATCAGGCGATCCACGGGGCTGCGCAGCCTGGGAAAGAGCACGGGCACCAGCTCGGCAGCCGTTGCCCGCCCCACCTGACCCAGATGTCCGGTCAGCAGTGCAAACTGCTCGGCATGGTGCTCGAGCACCTGCTCCAGGCGCTCGTGCAGGCCGTAGAAAACGCCCTGGTGCGATGGAAGCACCAAAGTCTCGGCTGGCAGCTCACGCAAACGATGCAGCGAATCGATCCAGAGTTTGAGCGGATTGCCCTCGGGCTCGATGGGGCTGACCATCACATTCGAGGTGATGCGCGGCAGCACCTGATCACCGGCCAGCAGAATGCCGTCTTCCTCGCAATACAGACAGGCATGCTCGGGCGAGTGTCCCTCGCCCAGCACAATGCGCCACCGGCGCTCCCCGATCTGCAGCACCTCACCCGGGCGGATGCGCTGGTAGTGGCTGGGCTGCCTGGGCATGAACGGATCCTTGCGCATGGCAGCCAGCATGTCGTCAAGCTCTTCGCTGCTCACCCCCGCACGCGCATAGAACTCGCGATGCGCCTCTGGCAGAGGATCGGGCGGCGGCCCCATCAGCGAGCGCAGCATCATGAACTCGCCATAGCTCATGAGCAGCGGCACGCCAAAGCGCTCCTGCAACCACCATGCCGCCCCCGCATGGTCATAGTGACAGTGGGTGCAGACCACACGGGTCAGCGGCTGGCCAGCCAGCTTCTCCGTGAAGATTCTTTCCCACAGCTCGAAGGTGCCGGGAATTCCCAGCCCTGTATCCACCACCGCCCAGCCATCGCCGTCCCTGAGCAGATAGACATTGATGTGGTCCAGAGCCATGGGCATGGGCATGCGCAGCCACAGCAGACCGGGGACGATCTCCACATGGCTGCCATCGGATGCCGGCGGCGCAAAGGGATAACGCAGCACATCTGCGGGCTTGGCCCGTACGCGCTCCTGCGCGACAGCGCTATCCACGCAGTGCCTCTTCAAGCGCTGCAGCGGTCAGCGGCACATAGGTCTGCAGCTTGTCATTGCGTACAAACAGCGGGTCGCCGGTCTGAGCGCTGTCATAGCCCTGCTTTTGCAGATCCACCTTGCGCAGCTTGTAGTTGCCGGTCATGTCCGGCGTATCCATCAGACGCACGAACAGTGGTGCCGCATAGCGTGGCAGACGATCGATGGCCATCTTCCAGAATGCCTTGGGATCGAACTGGGCCCTCTCATGCATCACCAACGCGGCCATTCCCGCACGGCCGCCATGACCGGGAACCTGCACACCATAGACGGTAATTGCATCCAGCCCATGGAAGTCCCCGAGTGCATCACTGACCTCCATGGTCGAGACGTTCTCGCTTTTCCAGCGGAAGGTATCGCCGATACGATCCACAAACCAGCAGTAGCCGTCTTCGTCGCAGCGCAGCAGATCGCCCGATGTCCACCACACATCGCCCTGCTGGAAGACATTGCGCAGCAGCTTCTTTTCGGAGGCCTCCTCGCTGGTATAGCCTTCAAAGCGCCCAGCAACCACACCGGGATACTGGATGACCATGCCGATGGCCTCGCCGGGCTCGTTCACACCGGCCAATTGCAAAAAGCCGTTTTCATCCCGGATGTAATCGCCTTTTTCCTGGTCGTAGCGAACCAGGCGCAAATTGGTTTTTTCCCAGAAGGGGACGCGGCCGCAGGAGCCGATGCGATTGTCCAGGTTGATGGTATTGGTGTTGGACTCCGTGCCTCCCCAGCCTTCATAGATCTGGAACACGGCACCAAAGCGCGCTGTCCATTGCTGCCAGATCTCGGGCGTGAGACCGGTTCCCGCCATCTTGCGCAAGCTGTGCTCCCGGTCGCTGTCCGTCGCGGGCGCGCTGAGCAGGAAGCGGCAGATCTCCCCCACATACTGGCAAAAGGTAATGCCGTGTACGCGGATGTCGCGCCAGAACTCGCTGCGGCTGAACTTGCGGCGCACCACGATGCGAGCTCCCGCAGCCATGGCGGTTGCCGTCAGCGACATGGAAGCCGCGCCGTGGTAGAGCGGCAAAAAGCAGTAGAAGCAGTCATCCCGGGTGATTTCCCAGAGCAGCTGCATGGAGTCCCCCGCCATCAGCCAGCGTGCATGGCTGATGACCGCGGCCTTCGGCAGGCCGGTGGTCCCTGAGGTGAATATGTACTGCGCCGTATCGCCGGCCACCACGCCCTCGCGCCACTCCAGCGGTACGGCCGTGCCGTCCCGGCTCATGGCAAGTGCCTGCAAATCAGAGCCGAACTGCTGCAGAACTCCCGCCGCGGCGGGGCGCACCTCATCCGGCCAGTGCCAGTAGCTCAGCGCGGTGTTCAGTCCTTCGGTCTGCGCAAAGCGCTCTGCACATTCCTCGCCCACGATCACATGGCTGGCCTTGGTCACCTCCAGTGCGTGCGTCAGAGGCTTGCCCATCACATGGGTGTTGATGAAGGCCACCACGGCACCCAGCTTGGCCACGCCAAACCAGGCAAAGAAGAAGGCTGGGCGATTCTCGATGGCCATGGCCACCACATCGCCCTTTCTCACACCCTGCTCGTGCAACGCACGTGCCACTTGATTGGCGCGCTGGTTGAATTGCGCATAGGTGTAGCGCACATCGCCTTCGGTCAGAAAGATACGCTCGCCGAAATCTCGCGCACAGTCCTCCAGACGATCAGCCATGGTGTAGGGCGTATCGGCCAGGTACTTGGCCGCAATGGGCGCGCGACGATCCAGCTTGAGCTGGGTCTGCTCGCGCGACACTACAGTCGTGTCGCTCATCACATGTCTCCTTGGTATTTGTTATGTGTGAGATGTCTTCGATCAGCGCTGAGGGCGCGGCATGCCGAGGCCGAACTGGGCAATCAGCTCGCGCTGAATCTCGTTCGTGCCGCCACCGAAGGTGTTGATGGTGCAGGCACGCAGCTCATACTCCAGCTCGCCCATCAGATAGGAAGCCGCCGAGCCACCACGCACCAGAGCGCTGCTGCCCACGATGTCCATCAATCGATGCAACACCTCGACCACACCTTCCGAGCCATAGACCTTGGTGGCAGATGCCAGGCTCACGTCCATGGCACCGGCTTCCAGACTGGCCGCGATGCGGAAGTTGGTCAGTCGCATGGCTTCAAGGCGGGCATAGCACTGCGCCAGACTGCGCCTGACCCAGGCCTGATCGACAGCGCGACGGCCCTGCTCATCCCTGGCCTTGGCCCATTGCAGCACCTTGACGAAGGGGGCAAACACCTTGTCCGACCAGGCCCCCAGACCCAGGCGCTCGTGGTTGAGCTGTGCAGTGATCAGCTTCCAGCCCCCATTGAGCTCGCCAATCAAACGTGCTGCCGGCACTTCAACGTTGTCGAAATACGTGGCTGCCGTGTAGTTGCCCACGGTCTGGATCAGCGTATGCGAAAAGCCCTTGTCCCTGGTATCCACCACCATGATGGAAATACCCTTGTGGCGAGCCAGTTCCTGGTTGGTACGTGCGGCCAGCCACACATAGTCGGCAGATTCGATGCCCGAAGTCCACAGCTTCTGGCCGTTAACCACGAAATGCCCGCTCTGAAGATCGCCCTGCAACTGAGCCTGCGTCTTGAGCATGGCGAGGTCGGAGCCGGCTCCGGGTTCGGAGTAGCCAATGGCAAAAATGATGTCGCCGCTGGCCATGCCGGGCAGAAACTCCTGCTTTTGTGCCTCGGTGCCATGCTCCATCAGCGCGGGACCGACGGTGCTGATGGTGACGAAAGGCAGGGGAGCTCCGGCAATATTGGCTTCCTCAAAAAAAATCAGCTGCTCGGTGGCCGACAGGCCCTGGCCGCCGAATTCCCTGGGCCAGCCTATGGCCAGCCAGCCGTCGCGCCCCATCTTGCGGATCAGTTCGCGGTACTCGTCGCCGCCCTCGGCACCGCGCATGCGGGCCTTGAGCTCGGGCGTCATCAACGCCTGAAAGTAGTCACGGCACTTCAGGCGCAGCGCATGCTGCTCGGGAGTCAGGTCAATGAACATGAATGTCTCCCTTGCAATCAGGCCTCGTCGCCCAGGATCAGGCCGCTGGTGGGAACGCCGGTACCGGCAGTCACCACCATGTTGTGCACGTCCTTGACCTGGTTGACGGAGCTGCCACGGATCTGGCGCACGGCTTCGGCAATGCCGTTCATGCCATGGATATAGGCTTCGCCCAACTGGCCGCCATGGGTGTTGATGGGCATGGAGCCGCCGCGTGCATGCTCGCCGGAACGGATGAAATCCTTGGCCTCGCCGCGCTTGACGAAACCGAACTCCTCGAGCTGAGGCAACACAAAGGGCGAAAAATGGTCGTACAGCACCGCGCTTTGCACATCCTTGGGCGTCAGGCGGCTTTGCTGCCACAGCTGCCTGGCCACATGGCCCATCTCGGGCAGGCCGGTGATGTCTTCGCGGTAGAAGGAAGTCATGGACTGCTGGCCCTCGGAGATACCCTGAGCCGCCGCCTTGATGTAGACCGGCTTGGCCTTCATTTCACGGGCACGGTCGCTCGATGTGATGACCATGGCCACAGCCCCGTCGGACTCCTGGCAGCAGTCCAGCAGGTGCAGCGGCTCGCAGATCCAGCGGCTGGCCTGGTGCTCCTCCAGTGTGATGGGCTTGCCGTAGAAGAATGCGTTGGGATTGGTGGCTGCGAAGTCGCGCACGGCCACGGCCACGCGGCCGAAGTCCTCGCTGGTTGCACCGAAGGCATGCATATAGCGGCGGGCAAACATGCCCACCCAGGATGCCGGCGTATGAAAGCCGTGAGGCATGTACCAGCCATAGTTCACGTTGTCAAAGAATGGCGTGCTGCCAAAGCCATAGCTGCCGGTGCCAAAGCGGTACCAGCTGCGCTCATTCATGGCGCGGTAGACCACGACCGTCTTGGCAATGCCCGTGGCCACGGCCATGGCCGCATGCAGCACGGGGCCGCAGGCCGCACCACCACCATGCGGCACCTGCGAGAAAAAGCTCACATTGCGAGCCCCGAGCAGGCGGGCGATCTCATACTCCGGGACCTTGTCCACGGAGTAGGAGGAAAAGCCGTCCACCTCCTTGGGGTCGATGCCGGCATCGCTCAGCGCGGCCAGCGTGGCCTCCATGGCCAGACGCAGCTCGGTACGGCCCGAGTTCTTGGAAAATTCTGTTGCACCCAGACCCACAATGGCGGCGCGACCGGAAATATTCATATCGTTCACAGGAATGTCTCCGCTTGTTGTTCTTAGGCCAGGGCCACTTGCACAGTGCCGCTGACGTGAGAGCCCATGGAATTGCTGCCCTTGAGCGTGATCTGAACGCTGCGCGTGGCCTCGTTCTTCTCGGTCACGGAGCCCGTGAACTTCATGGTGTCGCCGGGATAGTTGGGCGCACCCAGGCGAATCTTCAGGTCCATGAGACGCGCATCGTCGCCAGCCCAGCTCTCGACAAAGCTCTGCACCAGACCGTTGGTGGTCAGGATGTTCATGAAGATATGGGGTGAACCCAGCTCGCGTGCGGCATCGCGGTCATGATGTCCGGGGAAATAGTCACGCGTGGCGATGGCGCCGCCGGCAATCAGCGGCACGGTGACGGGCACGCTGACGGGCTGCAGTTCGTCGCCCACGTTCACCGACTCGAAGCGAATAGATTGGTTTGCCATGTTGTTGTCTCCTTAGCGGTCTTCGGGCAGGTCGTACTTCCAGCCGAGCGTGTCGTTGTCTGCGAGCCAGTGACCCAGCGCCTGCAGGTGCTGTTCGGCGCTGCCGGCCTCGGCAGCCAGTGCACGGCACCAGAACATGAAGCGGTGAATGTGATAGGTCACATCCACTCCCATGCCGCCATGCACATGCTGTGCAACGCGGCCTACCTTCAGGCCCAGCTCGTTGGACTGGGCGCGCACCGCATGGGCCTGCGGCGTGCAGGGCAGGCCGGCATCCAGACGCCAGACCAGCTGGCTCAGCGCGCTGCGCTGTGCCTGCATGAGGATGTAGCCGTCGGCCATCTGGCCCTGCACCAGCTGGAAAGTACCGATGGGACGGTCGAACTGCTTGCGCTCGCTCACATACTCCACGGTGCGGCGCAGCTGCTCCTGGGTCACGCCCTGCTGCAGGCTGGCCAGGCAGGCGATTGCCATTTCGTTGACCCAGTCCAGCGCACGGCCGCCCAGCACGGCCAGCACCGGCGTGTTGCGGAAACTGATGTCGGCCACAGCACAGTAGTCCTCGCGCATGCCGGCCACGCGGCTAACACCATCGGCCTGCAGGCTCACCAGCACCAGCCTGATCTCATCGCCGGCCGCCGCTGCCACCAGAGCCACCCGGGCCTGCTCGCCCAGCGGCACGGCTTGCAGCTGGCCTTTGAGTCGCTCACCCTGCAGCTGAAGCGCCGGCCCGCGTGCAGCCACTGCAGCCTGCAGCGACAGAGCCAGCAACTCGCCCTCCATGGCTGACTGAACGACTGCGTCCTGTCCCTCGGCAAACCTGGCAATCGCGGCAGCCGCGACCTGCTGCTGCCAAAGCGGAACCTGCGCCAGCGCACGGCCTTGCTGCTCCAGCACGGCCAGCATCTCGCTCATTCCCAGACCCAGGCCGCCTGCAGCTTCCGGCACCAGAATGCTGTGCAGGCCCGCTGCCACGCACTGCTGCCACAGATCCTGCATGAAGGGCTGGCCCGAGGCATCGTGCTCGCGCAGCTTGTCGTCGGTGCAAAAGTCTGCAAACAGGCTTTGCGCCATGTCTGCGAATGCACGTTGGTCTTCACTGAGTTGAAAGTCCATGACGGTCTCCTAGCATCAGCCCACAGGACGGAACTGGGCCAGGGTCAGATCACCGTCGAAGGTGTTGAACTCCACCTGCACCTTCTGACCGATCTTCACCTCGCCGGGCTTGACGCCGACCAGCTGGGCAATCAGACGCACGCCCTCTTGCAGCTCCACCAGACCGATGGGATTGGGGTGGTCGAAAGGCGGTACTTCGGGGTAGTGCATGACCACGAACGAGTACACCGTGCCCTTGCCGCTGGCCTCCACCGTGTCCCAGTCGAACGAATGGCACTTGGGGCAGACGGGACCGGGTGGATGGTGCAGATCGCCGCAGCTCTTGCAGCGCTGAATCAGGAGCTTGCCTTCTTTCAGACCTTCCCAGAAGAAACGGTTGTCGTCGCTCACGCCTGGTGCGGGTCGCTTGATCTTCGGGGCGGCAACCTGCGCGGGATCGGCCTTTTGCACATTGGCGGGACGGAACTTGAAGACGCGGAACATCAACTGGCCGACCTTCTCGTCTTGGCCATTCGCTGCCTTGATCGAGAAGTACTCCATGATCTGCGTGACAAAGTAGCCCGTACCCAGGGCCGTAGTCTTCTCTTCGCTGATGGCCTCCAGGCGTGTCGTGTAGTACAGGTCTTCACCTTCGACTACATCGCGCTCGAAGCTCAGCTCGGAATTCACCGCCACGGTGGAAGGAAAGCCGTGCGCTTCGATCAGCTTCAGAACTTCATAGGGATTCTCTGTCGTGGAGCCTGGCGGGTAGTTGTTCTGCACCGGCCCTTCCATGCACCAGACCTGCAGCATCGCGGGAGGTGCAATGGTCTTGCCATCCTTGTTGGTCTTTACGGCCACCCCCATCAGCTCGCTCCACTGACGAATCATGGGGCTGTTGACCTTGTCCCAGGCATAGACACGCCCGTATTGCTTGCCCACGTATGCGCGGACCTCTGCCATCCAGTCTTGATCGGTCAAGATTGTCTCCTTTGAAATTCAGTGTTTTTGTTGCACGGATTCCGAGTTCGATGCGCTCAGAAATGCGGGGCGCTCACCACCGCCATGCAGCAGCAGATTGGTGCCGCTCATGTAAGAAGCGTTTTCGGAAGCCACATACAGACATGCATTGGCAATGTCCTGCGGCTCGGCCAGACGGCCCGCAGGAATGGTCCCGGCGACAGAGGCAATACCCGCCTCATCCCCGAAATGCAGATGCGACTGTTCGGTGCGCACCAAGCCCGGGCTGACTGCCACCACACGTACCTTGGGCGCCCACTCCACAGCCAGAGAACTGACCAGGCTCAGCACAGCAGCCTTGGCCGCTCCATAGGCTGCCGTACCGGGGGAAGGACGCAGCGCGCTGATGCTGCCGATACAGACGATCACGCCACCGCCATCCTGCTGCTGCATCACGGCATTGGCGGCCTGAGAGGCGTGCAAGGTCGAGAACAGATTCAGACGCAGCACGCTTTCATGAAAGCGCGGAGACACCGTAGCGGCATCCACATGGGGGGCGCCACCGGCGTTGTTGACGAGAACGTCCAGACGGCCATGGCGGCGCTGCACCTCATCGACCATGTCCTTGACTGCCTGGGCCTCGCGCACATCGCATGCAACGAAGTCTGCGCTGCTGCCATTGATGCCTGGCAACGCTTCGGGTCGCTGGCGGCCGCACACCACCACCGTGGCACCTGCGGCGAGAAACGCCTGGGCAATGCCCTTGCCGATGCCCTTGGTGCCGCCAGTGACCAGCACCACCTTGTCTTGAAAGCTTTTGTTCGTATCCATGCCTGCCAATTTAGGTTTCGGCACCAGCAGCAGATACGTCCAAAAGGACGATGTTGCTCTATCCCTTGAAAACGACCATCGACCCTGTTCAACTCCTTGGGAATTCCTATGTCGGCATCGCTTTCCGCTATTGAAAACATGGACACCGCGCAGCGAGAGCTACTGGTTCGACATCAGGACCACGGCGTGGCCATCGTTCAGCTCAACCGCCCCGAGGCAACGAATGCGCTGAGTCTTTCTCTGCAGGCTGCGCTGTCCAGGACCTTCGCTGAGCTGAGCGCAGACGCCAGCGTGCGCTGCATCGTTCTGACCGGCGGCGACAAGGTGTTTGCAGCAGGCGGCGACATCAAGAGCATGGACTCCTGCGGCCCCATAGAGATCATGAAGCGCCACACCGAGCGCGTCTGGGCCCCCATTGAGAAGTGCCCCAAGCCCATCATCGCGGCGGTCTGCGGCTATGCCTTTGGCGGCGGGGCCGAGCTGGCCATGCATTGCGACATCATCATTGCCGGGCAAGGAGCCAGTTTTGCACAGCCCGAGATTCGCATCGGCATCATGCCCGGCATCGGCGGCACCCAGCGGCTGGTGCGCGCCGTGGGCAAGTTCCAGGCCATGCGCATTCTGCTGACGGGCAAGCCCGTCAGCGCCGACGAAGCCTATGCCATGGGTCTGGTCAGCCTAGTCTGTGCAGACGATCAGGTAATCCCTGAGGCGCTGAAAATGGCAAAACTGATTGCCAATATGCCGCCACTGGCCGTGGAACAGATCAAGGAAGTGGTGATTGCCGGCATGGACGCATCGCTGGATGCCGCCCTGATGCTGGAGCGCAAGGCCAACCAGATTCTGTTTGCGACCCGCGACCAGAAAGAAGGCATGAATGCGTTCATCGAGAAGCGCCAGCCGGTGTTCAAGGGGGAGTGAACGCATCAAGCCAAAGCCGCAACATCGCCTTGCACGAGGCCGGTGCCGCAGCCCGAGAGTCTAAGGTGACCCTCAGTCATTGCGCATGCAGCCACCGGCAAAGCTTGACCACAAAGGCTGCGACTCCAGATGCGCATGCTTTTGCCTGAGCGCCGAAAAAGGCGAGTCCAGCGTGCCCAGTGCAATGCATATCCAGTCGGCCCATTCACCAGCCTGCCTGGACCAGAACAGGGATGAACCGCAGTGCTGGCAAAACTGTCGATGCACGGAAGCCGACGATGCATAGGATTTGATGTCGCCCTGCCCCGAGACTATGCACAAATCCTTGCGCGGCACGGCGCCATAGCTCGCGAAGGCGGAGCCATGGCTTTTGCGGCATTGCCCGCAATGACAATGCGTCACGGCCCTGGGCGGCGACAACAGCCTGTAGCCGACTCTTGCGCATAAACAGCTTCCCAGATAGTTCTCGGGCACGACTCGGTCTCCAAATCCTCTCTCCCCAACACATGGTCCGCAGGCATCGAATATCTGCCGCTGCGTAGCTGCATGCATCCCATATGCCTTGACCGACCCGGCGCTGCCGGGCAAGGTCGCGTTCCGAATGGAGTTGCCCGGCATACGCTCAGAGCATCATGCCACCAGACACTTCAATGCGCTGGCCCGTGACCCAGTTGCTGCCATCGGCAAGCAATGCGGCAACCGCGGCGCCCACATCGTCAGGGCGCCCCGCCCGGCCCATGGCGGTCAGGCCGCTGATATGGGCATTGACCTGTGCGTTGTCACGCACCACGCCGCCACCGAAATCCGTCTCTATGGCGCCGGGGGCAATGGTGTTCACGGCGATGCCGCGTGCACCCAGCTCCTTGGCCAGATAGCGCGTCATCACCTCGATGCCGCCCTTCATTACCGCATAGGCGGCATAGCCCGGGAGGCTGAAGCGTGCCAGCCCGGACGAGGTATTGACGATTCGTCCGCCGTCCTTGATCAGGGGCAGCAGTTTCTGCGTCAGAAAGAACGTGCCCTTGAGGTGAATATCGACGAGCAGATCGAACTGCTCTTCCGTGGTCTCGGCAAACGGCGCCACCAGACCGATGCCGGCATTGTTCACCAGATAGTCAAACTGCTGGCGCTGCCAGGTGTTGGCCAGCACGCGCCTGACGCTGTCGGCAAACGCGGCAAAGCTCTTGCTGTCACCCACGTCCAGGCGCAGCGCCACGGCGCGGCTGCCCAGCGCCTCGATACGGGAAACCAGTTCCTGCGCATCGCTTTCGCTGTCCTTGTAAGTGACGATCAGATGAACGCCGAGTTCGGCCAGCTTGAGGGCTTCGCTACGGCCCAGGCCACGGCTTGCGCCGGTGATCAATGCGATACGGGGTGCAGATGCTTGCATGTCGGTTTCATGGAGGATGTCAACAAGCCAGGACTTTAGGTGTTCTCCGATCATGAATAAATACGAGAAAAAAGATCGCACTGTTCACTTTAAAAATACAATCGAGCACATGGACTTCAATGCGCTTCATGTGTTCACCCGCGTTGCCGAACTCTCCAGTTTCACCCTGGCCGCAGACCAGCTCGGGCTGACCAAAAGCCGTGTGTCGACCGTGGTGCAGCAGCTGGAAAAGCAGCTCGGAACCCGTCTGCTGCAACGCACCACCAGACATGTGCGGCTGAGCGCCGATGGCGAGCAGTTCCTCGAACGCAGCAAGGAACTGATGGCCGACCTGGAACAGCTGCAAGCCATGTTCCAGCCCGCCGCCAGCGGGCTGCGAGGCAGTCTGCGCATCGATATGCCCAACTCTCTGGCCCGGGATGTCGTCATTCCGAAGCTGCCCGAATTCCTCTCGGCCCACCCTTTGCTGGAAGTAGGCATCAGCACCAGCGACCGACGTGTGGATGTGGTGCAGGAAGGCTTTGACTGTGTTGTGCGCATCGGCCCGCTGGCAGATACCGACTTGATCGCCCGCACCATCGGTGCGATGGAGATGTGCAATCTGGCCAGTCCCGCCTATCTGCAGCGTCACGGCACGCCCGCAACACTGGTCGACCTGTCACGGCACCGCATCATTCACTACGCGAACCAGCTCGGGCGGCATGGCGCGGGCTGGGAGTATCAGCGCGGCAAGGAGATCGCTCTGCATCCCGTGCGCAGCGCCCTGGTGGTCAACGGCACGGATGCCTATCAGGCCGCCTGTGTTGCCGGTCTTGGCCTGATTCAGGCGCCTGTCCGGGGTGCGCGCCATCTGCTGGATCAGGGTCTGCTGGTCGAGGTCATGCCCGACTTCAAGGCCGCGTCCATGCCGGTGTCCCTGCTGTACCCGCATCGCAGACATATCGCGCCGCGAGTCACCGCCTTCCTGAACTGGATCACCGAGGTGCTGGAGCCCCATCTGACAGGCATGGGCGGCGCGTGCTCCCGGGCGGTCTGAGCAACATGCCCGGTCGCCGGCGTTCGGCGCTGCGCCCACCATCAAAGAAGGAGCTTCTGACGCATGCCACTTCTAGATCGTGGAATTAAAACATTAAGAATACGACTACAGTCAATCGCAATCCGCTTCTAAATAAAGAGCATCGCAGCTGTCGAGGCTTGCGCTCCCGGAGCGCCCCGCTCCGCAGCCCAGGCTCGCCATAGACCGAGCAAAGAGATGCGAGATAGGCGCTGTGCCTGCGCAGCAGAATCTGCTTGCCTAGAATCGGCGCCTGTGTAGAAAGAACCGTCATGGCCCACGCCGTGGCCATGAAAGGCTTTCATTCTTGCAACCGACGGTGTTGAAGATGAGCAAGCCTTTCATATCCCTGTGCCCGGAAATCACGCGAGCCAATGCGCTGAACCTGGTGGACTGGCTGAACGACGAGGACGTCGTGCGCCACCTCAGCGATTCGCGCCATGTCTCGCGTCACATAGAGCAGCTCATCGACCGGGTTCAGCTGCCCATACTCACCCATCTCTTCAATCAGGGCGGCCGCTTCTTCATGGCTTACGACCGCGATGACCTGCCCGTGGGCTTTGTGCGTCTGGTCAGGAACGGGGCGGACTGCGAAATCGTGCTGGTCATCGGCAACCGCGACAACTGGGGGCGCAAGCTCGGCGCCAGCGCCTTGCACGAGGGCATGAAGCTGGCCTTTTTCGACATGCGGGCCGAAAGACTGATTGCCAGGATCCATGCCGACAACACGCGCTCGCTCAAGGCCTTTGCGCACAACGGCTTTGTGCTGGAGAACGAAACGCCCGCACTCAAGTCCTATGCAATGACGGCGCAGCGCTACCTCCAGCGCTTGCGCGCCGGGCAGCCGGGAGCGGCGGGCGGCATCTGCATCACCGCCGTGGATCAGGCACGTCTCAGAGATCTTCTCGCCCTGGAATGGGAGTCGCAAGCGGCCGATCTGGAGCATGAAGTCGAGCGCGCCACCATTGTCGATGCGCGGCAGGTCCAGGGCAATGTGGTCACCATGAACTCCAGAGCCTTGCTGCGCCTCGATGAGGTGGCCGTCGAAGTGGCCCTGGTCTACCCCGAGGATGCCGATGACAGTGCAGGCAGGCTCTCGGTTTTCTCGGGCGTGGGCACGGCCATTCTGGGCTACCGGGAAGGGGACCGCATCGACTGGCGGATTCTCGATCGCACCCGCCATATCCGGATCGAGAAAGTGCTCTACCAGCCCGAGGCTGCCGGGCACTTCCATCTGTAAGCCAGCTCAGGCTGGGGGCACTCACCGCACTGCCTTGAACAGCAAAAGCAATAGCAGCTCGCGCATTGTTTCAAATGAATTCAGATTCAAATAGTCTTGTAATCCTTTTAAATCAGGCGAAGACAGCTTCTATATCAAGAGCAGTCAAGCGCCTGACTCTCCTCAGACGCCAGCGTGAATATTCTTCTCGCCAAACAAGGCACGCATGCTCACCACCTTGCCCGCCGCGTCGAAGCGAAAGTGATCGATGGGCGCAATCACGGTCTTGCGGCCCTGATACTCGAAGCCGACGGTGAAGGCGAAGGCTGCCTCGTCGGCAACCGCGCGCACCTCCTGCGTCAGCTCCACCGTCAAAGGCAGCTTGAGGGAGTTGGCGTAGAACGCGCGAATCGCCGCCCTGCCACGCCGGGGCTCGGAGCCCACGGGGTCTTCCACCGTGGCGTCATCGGCAAACAGCGCGACGATGCCGTCCAGATCGCCGGCATTGAGCGCAGCCACATAGCGCTGTACAACCGCGGTCATATGTTCAACAGTATTCATTTCAGCTCCAGAATTCCAGAATAGGCCGCTCCCGCACAAGGCTGCCCCGGGTCAGGAGCGGCCAGGCCCTTGCCCCCTGGGACGGGCCCGCAAGGCGGCTGCGGGGGACTCAGAAACCCGTCGGGCGCATCACAGCATCGATGCCGCCGTCGATCACGATCTGCGCACCATGCACATAGCTGGCGGCCTCGCTCATGAGGAACGCGATGACGGATGCCATTTCGGCGGGCTCGGCCCGGCGGCCCATGGGAGGCACGAACTTGGCAATCGATTCGCCATAGCGCGGGTCCTGCAGGCCTGCCTGCAGCAAGGGAGTCTCGGTCGCGCCGGGGGCGATGGTATTCAGGCGCACGCCCGCTTGTCCCCAGGCGGCGGCGCGTTTGCGCACAGCCACCGTCAAGGCATTCTTGCTGCCCGCATAGGCCAGATTGCCGCCCTGCTCTCCCGCTTGTTCAACAATGGCGCGGGCCTTGGCTTCCTCGCCGGCCTCCAGTGCCGGTGCCAGCGGGTTCTGGTCAAAAGCCAGATGCGCGGAAGCCACGGACGAGATGACGACGGCTGCGGGCTGCCGGCCCTGTTTCAGCAGCGGCAGAAAGGCATCCATCAGCTCGGTCGCGCCAAAATAATTGACCGAAACCACATTGCCGAGCACCTTGGTCTGCGGTCCCAGGCCGGCGCACAACACCAGGCCGTCCATGCCCTTGCTGCACTTGGCCAGTACATCGGCAATCGCCTGCTTTCGACCTTCGGCCGTCGAGAGATCGGCAATCACTTCCGCATCGCGGACATCGATACCTAGGATCTGGTGGCCGGCCGCTTCCAGGACCTTGCGCGTAGCAGCACCAATGCCGGTGGCGCAGCCGCTCATCACGATGATGGACATGTCTTGTTTCCTTTTGTCTGGGTGGTGATGGCGCACATCAAAGCCCATCATGAAAAGTCAGACCACATGCAAACGGACGATGTGATTCCCCTAGGGAGAATTTACCGTGGCTCTTCCTACACTGGCGCGAGATTTGCGCGTGAGGAAATTCAGCCATGTACCCCCATCTCTTCCAGCCCA
Source organism: Comamonas testosteroni (assembly GCF_014076415.1). Taxonomy (NCBI): domain Bacteria; kingdom Pseudomonadati; phylum Pseudomonadota; class Betaproteobacteria; order Burkholderiales; family Comamonadaceae; genus Comamonas; species Comamonas testosteroni. Next base: position 1,625,902 of record NZ_CP043568.1, on the reverse strand, counting down.
TCACCATCGGCCATATCACCCTCAAGAACCGGATTCTGATGGGCTCCATGCATACCGGGCTGGAGGATCAGGCACAGGGTTTCGAGAAGCTGGCCCTCTTCTACACCGAACGTGCACGGGAAGGTCTGCAGCTCATCGTCACCGGGGGCTTCGGCGTCAACGAGTACGCACTGGGAATGCCCGAGCATGCCGAGTTCTCGACGCTGTGCACGCCAGAGCAGGCGGCCCGGCACCGCCTCATCACCGACGCGGTGCATGCCGAGGGCAGCCATATCCTCATGCAGATACTGCATGTAGGCCGCTACGACCACGGCAGCGGCGGCGTCTCGCCCAGCAGCGTGCTCTCCAGGCTCAGCAACCGCAGCTCGCGCGAACTCAGCGCGACCCAGATCGAGCAGATCATTGCCGACTATGTGCGCTGCGCCTGCCTGGCCCGGGAAGCCGGCTATGACGGTGTGGAGGTCATGGGCGGCGAGGGCTATCTGATCAACCAGTTCCTGGCGCCGCTGACCAACTTCCGCACCGACGAGTGGGGAGGCGATGCCGCCGGGCGCAGCCGCTTTGCGCTGCGCATCGTGCAGGGCATACGCGCGGCCGTGCCCGAGAACTTCGTCATCAGCTTTCGCCTGTCCCTGATGGATCTGGTCGAGCATGGCAGCCACTGGAAGGAAGTGCTTGACCTGGCCCGCCAGCTGGAAGCCGCCGGCGTGAACCTGTTCAACACCAGCGTTGGCTGGCATGAGGCGCGCATTCCCACCATCGCCATGATGGTACCGCGCGCTGCATTCAGCTGGGCTGCCGAGCAACTCAAGCAGGCAGTCAGCATTCCCGTGGCGGCCAGCAACCGCATCAACACCCCCGAAGTGGCCGATGACCTGATTGCCCAGGGTCATGCCGACATGGTGGCCATGGCCCGCCCCTTTCTGGCCGACCCGGCCTTTGTGCGCAAGGCGCAGGCGGGCCAGAGCAACGCCATCAACACCTGCATTGCCTGCAATCAGTCCTGTCTGGATCGCATCTTCACGCGCCAGCAGGTCAGCTGCCTGGTCAACCCCAGAGCCTGCCGCGAATGGGACTGGCCGCAGGAAAAAGCCGCAGTTCCGCGCAAGATCGCCGTTCTCGGTGCTGGACCTGCAGGACTGGCCTGCGCTCGCGAGGCGGCAGACCGAGGCCACAAGGTGACGCTGTTCGAGTCCGGCATCCGCATCGGCGGCCAGTTCTTTCTGGCGCAGAAGGTGCCCGGCAAGCAGGAGCTGGGCGAGACGCTGCGCTACTTCGAGCATGAAATCCAGCGCCTGGGCATAGAGCTGCGGCTCAACACCACTCCGGACATCCACTCCCTGAGCGTCTTTGATCACGTGGTCGTGGCCACGGGAGTGACACCGCGACGCAGCGGCATCGAGGGCGAGAACAGCTCCAAGGTGATGGACTATATCGAGGCCTTGCGCAGCCCCCGCTTTGTCGGCGAACGCGTGGCCATCGTGGGCGCGGGGCCTCTGGGCTTTGACATGGCCGAGTTGCTGGCCCATCACAAGGCCGACGACGGCAGCGTGGCCGCCTTTGACCGCGAATGGGGTGTCGACCCCGAACGCGAGCAACGCGGCGGTATCAAGGCCAGCGAGAAAGCCGATTCGCCGCGTCAGATCTGGCTGCTTCAGCGCAGCAAGGCGGCCATGGGCAGCACCTTGCCAACCACCACGGGCTGGATTCGCCGCGCCCGGCTCAAGAACAAGAGCGCACGCATGTTCAACGATGTGGAGTACATCCACATCGACGACAACGGCCTGCACCTGCGCATACGCGGCGAGCAGCGCTGCCTGAGCGTGGACAACATCGTGGTCTGCGCCGGCCAGGAATCACATGACCCCTGGTCATCCAGACTTCAAGCACAAAGCATTGCGCACACAGTGATTGGAGGCGCGCGCAATGCCCACAAAATTGATGCAGCGCGCGCCATCGAAGAAGGGGCCGAACTCGGCCGAAAACTATAGGAGACAGCGAAAAAAAATGAGCAATCCCCACGCATCAATGCTGCAGCCGGGCCGTATCGGCACGATGGAGCTGAAGAACCGCATCATCATGGCCCCCATGGGCGAGAACTACGGCGGCACCGACGGTATCTGCGGCGAACGCGCCCAGGACTATTACGAAGAGCGTGCCAAGGGCGGCACCGGCCTCATCATCATGGGCACGGCCGCCATCTCCTGGCCCACCGGTACCAGCGAGCCGCACCAACTGGGCATCTCCAGCGACAGCTTCATCCCCGGTCTGGCCGAAGTCACGCGCCGCGTTCACTCGCACGGCGGCAAAGTCGCCATCCAGATCAATCACAGCGGCAAGGTCGCTGCCAATGACCGCACCCACGGGCGCGAAATGTGGGTGTCCTCGATTCCGCCCGACGGCCCTGTGGCCGAAGCCATGCGCACCGTCACGCCCAAGGAGTTCTCGACCTTTGTGGGGGTTGGTCCCTACCCCGACCGCTACCGCGTGATGGACAAGACCGATATTGCACAGGTGGTGGAATGGTTTGCTGCGGCCGCCCTGCGCGCCAAGCAGGCCAACTTCGATGCTGTGGAAGTGCACTGTGCGCACAACTACATGATCGCCAACTTCCTCTCTCCCTTTTTCAACAGCCGTACCGACGAATACGGCGGCAGCTATGAAAACCGCAGCCGCCTGCTGCGCGAAGTGCTGACTGCCGTGCGCGAGCGCGTGGGCGCAGACTTCCCCATCTGGGTGCGTATCGACGCCGAAGAAATGCACACGCCCGGCGGCATCACCATGGACGAGGCACTCAAGACCGCCAGGCTCTGCGAAGAGCTGGGCATGGATGCCATCAATGTCTCGGCCTATGCGCGCCTGCCCACAGGCTCGGCCTTCACGGATGCACCGATTCCGCAAAAGCAGAATGCCTACCGCGAATTTGCCACCGGCATCAAAAAGGCCGTCGGCATTCCCATCATCTCGGCCGGCCGCTGGGAGCTGGATGCCGCCGCCGCCGCCATCAGCAATGGCGAGATTGACTTTGTGGCCATGGGCCGCAAGCTGCTGGCCGACCCCGACCTGGCCAACAAACTGCAAGCCAACACCGCCCAGAGCGTGCGCCCCTGCATTTATTGCTATGCCTGCGTAAGCGAGATTTTCATCAACAAGGGCATCAAGTGCGCGGTCAACGCACAGACCGGCCACGAGGCGAGCAAGACCATCACCTTTGCCGAAAAGCCCAGGCATGTACTGATCGTCGGCGGCGGCCCTTCGGGCATGGAGGCCGCGCGCGTCGCCGCCCTGCGCGGCCATCGCGTGACGCTGGTCGAGCGCAGCGACCGCCTGGGCGGCACGCTGTTCTTTGCCGCACTGGCCTATCCCGAGAACGGCCGCCTGCTCGACTATCTGGTCAAGCAGATGGACCACCCCAATATTCAGGTTCGCTTTAACACCAGCGTCGATGCCAAGCTGCTCGATGAACTCAAGCCCGACGATATTCTGGTGGGCACCGGCGCCAGGCGTGCTGCCCCCGCCATCGAAGGCGCGCAGCAAAGCCATGTCTGGAGCGGCGACGAACTGCGCCGCCTGATGACGGGTGATCGCGCCGAAGAAATTGCCAAGGCCAAGCTGAATCTGGCCGAGCGCGCGCTGTTCAAGGCCGGCGGCATGCTCAAGGTGACGGACAGCACGGCAGCGATCCAGAACCTGTCCAAGCTGTGGATGCCCCTGGGCAAGCGCGTGGTCATCATCGGTGCAGGCCTGGTCGGCCTGGAGCTGGCAGAGTTCCTGCTCGATCGCGGCCGCGAAGTCACCGTGCTGGACCCCGGCACCCATCCCGGCACCGAGCTGGCCATCGTGCGCCGCTGGCGCGTGTACGACGCCGTGAAGAGTCACGGCAAGCTGCTGATGCAGTCCAACGTCACGCGCATCGAGCGCAAGGAGGTCGTCTGGACTGACAAAAAGGGCGAGGAATACCGCACGCCCGCCGACTCCGTGGTGCTGGCCATTGGCGCCGAAGCCGACTCCCGCGTCGCTGACCAGCTGCAATCCATCACCCAGACTCCCGTGCGCCGCATCGGCGACTGCCGGGACCTGGGCTATATCGAGGGGGCCATGCATTCGGGACATCAGGCCGGACGCGAGGTCTGAAGCCACGCCCTGGACGCCCAGGGCTGCCTGCAAGCCTGGAGCTGCAAGCGCTTCACGGCATGCCGACAGCGCCTGGCTTTTGCCGATGGTCGACTGCGGGTCGGCCCGGAGCAACAGGTAACAGGACGCCGGACGCAGGCAAGGGCCTGCGTCCGGCCACAAGCCATCGCTACGGGCTGGAAGATCTATACTTTTCGGGCCTGTCAACCTCACGACCTACGACAAGCCCCCTTGCACGCAAGAGAATGCTTCATCGCTTTGCTGGGAGCTCTGCTGCTCACCCAGGCAGCACCGGCTTCTGCACAGAACAACAATGGAAAAATCTCTTCACCCAGAGATGTGCCGTCAGCCACGGTGCCGATATCAAGGGCACGGGCCCCTGGACCAGGAAGAGCAATCCTCCCACACCGGATCTGACCAGCGCAGCTTTCAGGAAACGGCTCCAGGAGTACCCGGGCGTCATTGTTTCCTCGGTGATACTCCGCCCGAACGGGGACCTGATTCCCAGAACGCTGCGGGAGAACGGGGTCAAGCTCGCCCCGCATCCCTGGACGGTGCAGGATTTTCGCGACCTGAACCGATACATGAGCGACGTGATTTCAAAAAGCCGGTGATTGCGCGCTGACGGGGCACGGCCCGGGCCTGGATAGGCCCGGTTGCGCAAACTGTATAAAGAAACAGTAGACTTTGGACTTGATAGCTCCCCGACCAAGGTCCAGACATGTCAGCAGAACTCGAACAAGAAGACTTCTCCATCTTCGAAGACCGCCTTTGGCATCACAAGGGCTGGCAGGCCCGCGTCATCAAGAATGAAGACGACGACGGCTGGGCCGTGGCCATGACACAGGACGGCCAGGCCGAGCCCGCGCTGGTCGGCCCATGGACCATGGGACGCGACAAGAAGAATCCCAAGCCGCTTGACGTGTCGGCCTTCAACACGCTGGTGAAGACGGCCAGCGAAGTGATACGCCGGCATGAGCAGCACCAGGCTGCGATGCTGCACAAAGCCATTCAGATCGAGGTGCGCGGATCCCGCGTGACGGTGGCGCTCGATATCGAGCCCGATGAGGACAATCCCACGGCGACTCTCACGGCCACCGCAGCCGACGGCAGCGAGCTGGCCAAGGTACGGGTGCGGCCTGACCATGGCCTGAACCGTGCGTCCGCACAGCGCTGGGCAGATGCAGACTACCCGCGTTTCAGCGAGGACTGATGCCTGCAAGCCGGGACCTGGCCCGGCGCAGCTCTTTGCATACCTGAAGAACCTGCTCGTCAAGAAAGCGGCTGCCACCAGGCCTCACCCGTGACGGCGAGAGGCCGAATACCGGACAACGAGCCAGCCTCGGGTTCACGCGCCGGGCCGAGCGCGCAGCGCGGCTTCGAAGCGGGCCAGTTCCTGCTCCAGCGTGCCGCGCTGCCTGAAGCGCAGGCCGGCTCGCTCATACCAGTTCTCGGCGTCCTCCAGATCGCCTTCCTGCAGATGCAGCAGCCCGTGCAGCCAGGCTGCGAGCAGGCCTTCATGCCGCTGCACGGCATCGTGCGCGGCATTCCATTGCCCGGTCTGCATCAGCAGCAGAATGGCTTGCAACTTGGTATTGACTTCGCTCATGACAGGACTCCGCCGCGCTCAGGCCAGCAGCGCCTGCTGCACCAGGTGGCTGTCCACATACTGCTCCATGCTGGTGATCCTGCCCTCGTTGAGCCGGTACAGGTGAGCGAAGCTCGCCGTCATCGCCTTGCCCGTCTTGCGGTAGGTTCCCGAATAGACGCCGAAGGCTGCCACTCGGTCGCCATCGACCAGATAGGTATGGACCTTGGCGCTGTAGCCGTCCCACTCCGTCGCCAGCCGCTGGAACACGCCCGCCACGATCTGCTGCGGGCCGACGTAGGTTCCGGCATAGGGAAAGCCGGTGGCCTCCGTCCACCGTGCGTCGGGCGCCAGTGCGGCCAGCAGATGCCTGCCGTTGTCTTCGGGCGAGCCTTCATAGGTCGCGCGGATGATGTCCAGATTGGTGCTCATGGTATGCCTTCCGGGCTTCAGCCCCACTTCATCTCGCCCTTGGCTACCTTGGCGCCGATCTGCAGCGCGGCGGCCAGGCCGGCGTCAGGATAGCGCTTGTTCATGGCGGCGATCAAGGCATCTGCATTGGCCGCCTTGGCCAGTTCCTGCTCGAAGGCCAGCAGGTATTCGCGGGTGTAGTTCACGGCCGAAACGTCCAGCGCGCCATGGGCGCCCAGGTGGCCCGGCACGACCACGGCCGGCTTGCGTGCGGCGATGGCCTCCAGATTCCTGACCCAGGCGGCGCGAGAGGCAGGCGTCGGGGTATCGGCCGTCCACACATGCAGGCCCGAGAAGACCAGCACGCCGCCAAAGACCGCATTCAGCGAGGGAACCCAGAGGTAGCGGCGGTTCTCCAGTCCCTGTGCCTTGACGATTTCAATGGTGTTGCCCTCCAGCATCAGGGCGGAGCCGTCAAAGGCTTCAGGAAAGACGATGTCGGCGAGCTTCTGCGGACCGTTCTCCTTGAGCTGGGGCGCCCAGGTAGCTATCTTCTTTTGCACGTTGGCGCGGATGGCGGCAACGGTGTCGGAGGCGGCCAGCACCCTGGCAGCGGGGAAGGCGGCCTTGATCGGGCCCAGGCTGAAGTAATAGTCCGGGTCGCTCTGGCTGACGTAGATGGTGGTCAGCTGCTTGCCCGATGCCTTGATGGCTTCGGCAACGGCACGTCCATCGGGCAGGGAAAAGCCGCCATCGATGAGAATGGCCTCCCGATCGCCCGAGAGCAGAACAGGCGCACGGAAGAAGCCTTTGTCGTCTGCTGGAAAGTGCTTCCATTGCAGCCTGGAATGGCCGGTCACGGCAGCGGCGCAACCAGCCAGGCCTGTGGCGATACCGGCAGCGGCGGCGGTTTGGACAAAGTCTCGGCGATTCATCATGATGGTTCTCCAGTTAATTTCGGGATGGCGGGGTTGAAAGGCGAAAGCCTCAGGCCTTGGCGATTTGTTCGGCAAAGTCCTGCGGATTGGCGTAAGCGGCAGTGGAATTCAGCAACTGGCGCTGGCCATGGGTTTCCAGGATGAAGCTTGGAACGCCACGCGCGCCAAGCTGGCTCTGCAGTGCCTTTGCCCCTTCGATGCGGGCGCGATTGGCAGCCAGCAGTTCGCCATCAGACCGGAGCAGGCTTGCCGCAGCCTGCTCCAGCCCCAGGGCCTGCAGAACTGTCATCAGTGTGTCCGGTTGCGTGATGTCGTCACCATTGACGTAGCGGGCATGCTGAATGGCTTCAAGGGCATCAAGCTCACGCTCCGGAGTGCACAGACTGACAGCGCTCAGCGCCAGGGTGGCCGGGCCGCTGTCGAACATCTGCTGACGATCCGACAGCACATGGCTGCGGTAGCGCTCGCTAAAGCGCTGGCCCGTCAGGCGTGCTATGCGCTGATCGTTGCTCCAGGCATAGGCTGCGAAGCCATCGTCCATGAGACGTGCACCCGAGTCTGCAAAAAGGCCGCTGGGCAGCAGGCGCAGTTCGATCTCAGGCGCTTTGCCCAGAGCCGCCACCGCTGCGGCGGCACCGTAGCACCAGCCGCACAGAGGGTCGAATACGTAATACAGGGTCTTGGTCACCAAGGGCTCCATTGCTTCAATACCGTGATCGTAGGAACAAAGCATTGACAGAAAAAGCCTTATCGAATAGATAAACCGTATGTCAATAGCAAACAATCCAGAAGAATCCATCGCCGGCAGGCTTGCCAACCTCAAGCGCCTGGCCTACTTCGCGGCCGTGGTGGAGACAGGCAGCTTCACGGCCGCCGCAGACCGGCTGGGCATCACCAAGGCCGTAGTCAGCCAGCAGGTCGCAAGGCTGGAGCGTGAGTTCCGCACGACGCTGCTGACTCGCACCACCCGCAGGGTCGCTCCCACCGACGCGGGCCGGATCTTCTATCAACGCTGTGCATCCATCCTCAAGGAAGCGGGTGATGCCTTCGACGAACTGGGAGAAGCCGCCGCTGAGCCTTCGGGAACCTTGCGTCTGACCGCCCCGCTGGACTATGGCATCACGGCAGTGGTGCCAGCCATCACCGAGTTCACGCGGCACTATCCCCAATGCAAGGTGGATGCCGTGTTCAGCGACCAGCCGCTTGATCTGATGTCGGGGCAGGTCGAACTGGCAATCCGCGTCGGCTGGCTATCCCACTTGAATGTGCAGGCTCGTCAGATCGGGAGCTTCAGGCAATTGCTGGTCGCCGCTCCCTCATTGCGCCGGCAAGTGATGCAGCTCAAACAGCCACAGCACATCAGCGAGTTGCCCTTTGTTGCAAACACTGCCTTGCGTGAACCCTGCAACTGGAGCTTCTCGCGCAGCGAGCTGGAGCGTCAAAGCGTGACGGTGCACCCTGCGATTTCGCTCGATGCGACACTGGCCGTGCGCGAAGCCGTGCGTCACGGGGCGGGCTTGTCGGTACTGCCCGACTTCGCCGTGGCCGATGATTTGAAGAGCGGCGCGCTGATACAGGTGCTGCCCAGGTGGTCGCTGCCATCGGGGGGCATTCATGCCGTGTTCCCGACCGCACGATTCCGACCGGCAAAGGTCAAAGCCTTCGTGGACCTGATGCAGGAGCAAATCCGCTCCAGGGCATGACCAAGGCCGGCCATCAGACAGCTGGCAAGCGGCTCAGGCGATGGCATGCTGAAGCCATATCGGACCGCCACCGCACAGCAGCCACGCCATCCGGGCAGCAGCCTGCAGACGTTGCAATTGCGCTTGACCGGGAACGCAGCGGCTCGATTCCTGCTGCGGATTGAGCTCAAGCGACATCGTCAAGCGTGCATAGGAAAAGGGAGCCCAAGCTCCCCTTTTTCTGCGCGAAGCGGTCGGCCTCGCCTGAGCGATGCCTTCAGACTCAGAAGTTGGGGGCTTCCACGCCACCGTCCACGCCCAGCACCTTGCCAGTCACCCAGCTGGATGCGGGGCTGGCCAGAAACAGCGCGGCATTGGCAATATCTTCGGGCTGGCCCATGCGTGCCATGGGTGTGGTTTTTTCCATGCGTTCCTTGCGCTCGGGCGTGAGAAACGGTGCCAGTGCATCGGTCATGATGGTGCCAGGCTCGATGGCGTTGATACGCACCCTGGGACCGAAGTCCTGCGCCAGGCAGCGGGTCATCTGGTTGAGCGCGGCCTTGGCCGCACCATAGGCGCTGAAGTACTTTTGCGAATAGCGTGCCGCCGTGGACGAGATATTGACCACGGCTCCGCCGCCCGCAGCCTCCATGGCCCCAGCGGCCTTCTGGATCAGCGTGTATGCAGGCACCACATTGAACGCCAGCATGTCGCCCACCGCCTTGCCCGCCACCTTGCGCGGGTCGTTGGGGCCGCCGCCGCCCACATTGTTGATGAGCACATTGATCTTGCCCAGTTCCTCCACGGTGCGGACGATGAGCTTGTCCAGATCTTCCTCCTTGTTCACATCGCCCTGCACGGCAATGGCGCGCCGGCCCAGCGCTTCAATTTCGGCCTTGACTGCCTGCAGGTCCGCCTCGGTGCGCGCAAACAGCGCCACATCGGCGCCGGCCTTCGCCAGCGTGACAGCGCATGCACGGCCGATACCTTTGCCCGCGCCGGTCACCACGGCCACCTGCCCATCCAGCGAAAACTGGCGAAAAATCTCGTTCATGTCTCTTCCTCTTATGGCGTTTCAACCCAGCCATGCTCTGCATGAAACGCTTTTGAAACATCCGCCAAACGGACCATGGGACAAGCCCCATGGTCGTCCCCCGCAGCTTGCGTCAACACGCAAAAACTGCGCCCCTGAAATTGATAGCGCTGCACCTGGACAGAGCTGTGAATCAGGCACACCAGATCAGAGACAGCGAGCAAGGGCCCAGGCGGCCGCGCAGCGGCTCAGGGGGTGACTGCTGCCTGCAGCATCTGCGCGAACTGCTCGTTATATGGCGGCAGCATGCCCCACTCGCGACGCGGGTCGTGGTTGCCGGCCTTGTAGACGGAGCGGGCATGACTGAACTCGAGAAAACCCTCGCGGCCATGGTAGTGGCCCATGCCAGAAGCGCCCACGCCGCCAAACGGCGCATCCTCCAGCGCCGGATGCATGACGACATCATTGATGGAGACACCGCCGGACAGCGTGTTGTCCAGAACCCAGTTCTGCTCCGTCTCGTCGCTGCCGAAGTAGTACAGCGCCAGTGGGCGCTCACCGGAATTGATCGCGGCCACAGCGTCGCGGATGTTCAGAAAGCTTCGCAGCACCAGTGCCGGACCGAAGATTTCGTGCTGAGAGATTTCGGCTTCGGCTGGCGGGTTGACGACCAGCGCCAGCGGCAGGCGGCGGTCTGCGCCGGCTTGCGCGGCACCGACTTCCAGCACGTTCAGACCGCGCGCCTTGGCATCATCGACATAGGCTTTCACACGTGCATGGTGGCGCTCGTTGATGACAGGCGTCATGTCTGCGTTGCCTGTCACCAAGGGATACAGCGCCTGGTATTGCGAGGCAATGCCATCGGCCAGAGCCTGCAGGCGGGATTCATGGACCCAGACAACGTCGGGTGACACGCAAAGCTGGCCGGAGTTGAGCGACTTGCCAACGGCGATGCGCTCGGCCGCATTGGCGATGTCGGCGGAATCGCCCACCAGCACAGGGGACTTGCCACCCAGCTCCAGCGTCACGGGCACCAGGTTCCTGGCGGCGGCTGCCATGATGAGCTTGCCCACGCTGGTGGAGCCCGTGAAGACCAGATGGTTCCAGGGCTGCTCGGCGAATGCCGCGGCCACTTCGGGACCGCCCTGCACCACTGCCAGCACCTGGGGGTCAAAGCGCCTGGCCACGGCCTCGGCCAGCACCTGGGCCGTACGCGGTGCAATTTCGGAAGGTTTGAGAACGGCCCGGTTGCCCGCCGCGAATGCGCAGGCCAGCGGCGACAGCAAGGTGAACAGAGGCGCATTCCAGGTGCCGATGATGCCGATCACGCCCTTGGGCTGGTACTTGACCCAGGCCGTGGCACCAAACATGTCGAAGGGTTTGACACTGGGACGCTCGGAGTCACCCAGCCAGCCCTTGAGGTGATCGCGTGCATGCTTGAGCGAGGAGAGCGAGCCAAGAATGTCATTGGCCAGCGAGAACACGGCGGGGCGGCCACCAAAGTCTTCGCCCATGGCCTGGCACAGTTGCTCCTTGTGCTCCACCAGCATGTCGATGACTTGCTGAATGCGCTGCATGCGCACTTCGGCGCTGACTGCACCTTCTTCGATAAAGGCCTGCTTTTGCATGTCCAGCAGCTGGCGAATGCCGATGGACGAATTCGTCTGGGTCATTTTGTCTCCTCGATATTTCTCTTGAAAGCCATGAACGGAAGGCACATGCTCAGACCTGAGGATTTCGCGGTCGTCGTCCAAAAAGACGATGGCATAACCCTAGCCCCCTCGCACGATGCAGCGCATGCACACCCCTCAAACCCCGCCTCCCGCCGTCAGCTGGCGCACTCATTTCAGCCTCGCCCTGCTTGCGCTGGTCTATATTTTCTCCTTCATTGACCGACAGGTTCTGTCTATTTTGCTGGAGCCCGTCAAACAGGAATTCGGTGCCTCCGACACCGAGATGGGCTTGCTCACGGGGCTGGCCTTCGGTCTGATCTATGCCATGCTGGGTGTACCTGTGGGGCGCCTGGCCGACACCCGCAACCGCCGCAACATCGTGGCCCTGTGCTGCGGCATCTGGAGCCTTGCCACCGCTGCCTGCGGCGTGGCCACCCAGTACTGGCATATGCTGCTGGCCCGCATGAGCGTGGCCGTGGGCGAGGCCGGCGGCATGGCTCCCTCGGTGTCCATAGTCTCCGACCTGTACCCTCCCAAGATGCGTTCGTTTGCCATCAGTCTGTTCATGATGGGCCCCAACCTGGGAACGCTGCTGGGTCTGGTCATCGGCGGCATGGTGGCCCAGCACTATGGCTGGCGCTCCGTCTTTCTCGCCTTCGGCATTCCGGGCGTAATTCTTGCGCTGCTGGTGTATTTCTTCGTCAGGGAGCCCGCACGCGGCGCCTATGAAAGCACCAGGCCCGCAGCTCAAGGCAACACTCCGCGAGAATCCATGTTTGGCCAGGTCAGGCGTTTGCTGGGCATGGCACCGCTGCGCAATATCTGCATCGCCTGCGGCGTGGCCGGTATTGCAGGTTATGGCTACGGTGTCTGGGCGCCGAGCTTTTTCATGCGCATTCACGGCATGAGCATCTCCCACGCCGGCCTGGTGTTCGGCCTGGCCAGCGGCCTGGGTGCCGTGTTCGGCGCCATGTTCTGCGGCTGGCTCAGCGACAGATTGACGCAGCGCGACTCTCGCTGGCAGCTGCGTCTGGCCGCCATGGGCACATTCTGCGCCGTGCCTGCAGGCGTGGCCGTGTTTTTCTGGCCCGTGTCCGACTTCTGGACGGTTGCCGGCATCAAGGTCCCCTATGCCATGGCATTTGCCCTGCTGTTCGGCTTTTTTGCGAGCTGGTTTGCCACCCTCTCATACAGCGCCGTCAGCCAGATGGTGACTGCCGCCGAACGCAGCGTTGCCTCGGCACTTCTCAATCTTTTCATGACCTTGCTGGGCGTGGGCCTGGGTCCGCTGGTAACCGGCATTCTGTCGGACTACTTTGCCAGGGCCCATGGCTCAGAAGGCCTGCGCTGGGCGCTGATGGGCGTGACCTCGCTGCTAGTCATCACTTCGCTTTTCTTCGCGTTGGCCATCCGCCCCTATAAGCAGCGCCTGCAGCAGTTGCAGATGAATGCCGCCTGATCATCAAAAATTGGAGACTCTCATGAGCCGACCCGTAGTTCTCATCACCGGTGCCAGCCGCGGCATTGGCGCTGCAACCGCCGTCTTCTTTGCCATCAAGGGATGGCGCGTGGCCATCACTGCCCGCACGCTGACCGAAGGTGCGCAGATGGAAAACCAGCTGCGCCTGCCAGGCGGCCAGCTTCTGTCCGGCAGTCTGGAGTCCACAGCCAAGGCCGTCGAGGCCGCTGGCGGCGAGGTGTTTCCGCATGTCATGGACCTGATGGATCTGACCAGCCTGGACAAGGCCGCCGACGCTGTGCTGAAACGCTTTGGCCGTGTCGATCTGCTGATCAACAACGCCGTCTACCAGAACCGCGAGATCAACCACCTGATCCCCGAAATAACGGCCGAATCGCTGCAGCGCTCCATGCAGGGCAATGTCATCGCTCCTTTCCATCTGGCTCAGCGCCTGCTGCCGGCCATGGCGGCACAAGGCGGCGGCCGCATCATCAATGTGTGCTCGGCTGCGGGCCAGTACAACCCGCCCGTGCCCGCCGACCAGGGCGGCTGGGGCTTTGCCTATGGAGCCTCCAAGGCCGCCATCGCGCGCCTGGCCGGCTGCATCAACACCGAATACAAGCAGCAGAATGTGCGCGCCTTCAGCGTCAACCCCGGCGTGGTGACGACCGAGGCCGTCAAGGCCACACTGGGCGACGACGGCCTTCTGGCTCAGCGCTATGGTGCCTCCACCCCCGAAGAAATCGCTGCGGCACTGTTCTGGCTGGGCACCGAGAAAGACGCTCTGCCGCTGGCCAAGAGCTACACCATGATTGACCTGCAACCACTTCACAAAGAGCGCGTGGCTGCGGCAGCATGAGCAGCATGTAAGCGTGCGCAAACACCCAACCCAGGGCAAACCCTGGGCGGTTTGCGCCAGATCAAAGCCGCACCTTCACTCGTCCAAACAGAGTATGCGCGGCGACGTCGCTTGCCAGAAGATTCATCCGTCCAAAACTAAATACGGAGACCTCTGCAATGGCAACCACGAAGGACTACCGCCTCGGTGAATTCACCTACCCGCGTGGCTGGTTCATGATTTCCGAGGCCAGGGCGCTCGACACCCACAAGCCTGTGGCTGTGCGCTTCTTCGGCCAGGATTTCGCGCTGTACCGTGGCCGCGAAAGCGGCAAGGTCGTGCTGCTGGACGCTTACTGCCCCCATATGAAGACCCATCTGGCAGCGCCCAACACCACCAGCTATGTGGTGATCGACGGAGGCGGCAGCAATGTGGAAGGCGACGGCATTCGCTGCCCCTATCATGGCTGGCGCTTCGGCGCGGATGGCAAGTGCAACCACATCCCCTATCACGACGGTGCCATCCCGGCTGCTGCTGCGGTCAAGAGCTGGAAGGTGGTCGAGCAATACGGCGCCATCTGGGTCTGGTTCGACCCCGAAGGCGGCGAGCCCGACTACGATCTGCCCGCTTTTGGCGACTGGAGTGACGAGACCTATGTCAACGGCCAGTGGGATTACCTGGGCGAGCTGAGCCAGCATCCCATGGAAGTGGTTGACAATATCGCCGACTATGGCCACCTGAGCCCCATCCACGGCTCCACGGTGGCGCGCTTCGAGAACGAATTCAAGGGCCACAACGCCATCCAGCGCCAGTGCGGCGGCCATCGCACCCTGGTGGGCGAAGGCGGCGCCAGTGCCGATCTGCACACCGATACCTGGTACCACGGTCCCGCCATCCTGGTCTCCAAGGTCAGCGGCATGTTCAACTCTTTCATGATGATCATGCATACCCCCATCGAGGACGGCAGGATCAAGGTCTGGCACAACCTGCTGGTCAAGACAGCGCATGGCGGCCTGCCCACCAAGGCGGATGAAATCGCGGCCAAACAGTACCAGGAAGCCAGCCGACTGGCCTTTGCCCAGGACTTCGAAGTCTGGTCGCAAAAGGCAGCTTGCCTGAACCCGCTGTTCATCCCCAGCGACGGCGCCTTCCTCAAGGCCCGCATCTGGTACAAGCAGTTCTACAACCCGCGCGCCAAGGCGGCCGAATATCTGGACCAGTGCGAAGGCAGGTACATTCCGCGCGGAATGGTGGCCTATACCCAGGAAGCCGAGGAAGCGACGGCCTGATCCCGAGAATCTCCAAGGCTGAAGGCCCATGCGCTTGCATGGGCCTTTTGTTGACGGGGCGAGGGACTCTCCTTGAAAACCATAGCTGCCAGCGCTTTATCTCCAAGGAAATTCAATACAAAACATATTGAATTCCTTATTTATAAATCGCTGGCAGCTACTACTTTTTCAATTCCTCAGGTCTGGCATGCGTCACTTCTGTTAGCACGAAGACATGTTCGCCCCAGCCGAACTCGCCGTCCTGCGCACTGGCCGAGACATCGAGTGAAGCCGATGCCGCCTGCGCCTGCTCCACCGAGTCAAACCACCACTCGACCACATGGCGGTAGCCGTAGCCGGAAGGTGCTTGCTCATCGACGGTGTTGCAGACAATGCGGCTGGCCAGGCCCAGGGCAAGGCTTTGCCATTGCGGTGGACAGATCTCAGGCAAGGCCGCAGCGCCCCGCCAGACGTCGCTGCGCTGCAAAAAGCCGATCAGCATGACTTGTTTGTGCTGCGGCAGGACATCTGCGCACAGGCTGCCACACAACACCTGCTGACGGCATAGCAGCGAGAAATTACGCACATAGTCGGCAAACACGCGCGGCTCGTCGGGGCGCATGATGGCCAGGGTTTCGGGGTCGCTCCAGATCGCAGAGCCTGCTTCGCGCTCTGCCAGCACCATGAGATTGACGCCGTCATAGTCCTTGCTCAAGGCTGCTGCATCTGCCTGTAGATGTCGTGAGCACTGGGCCACGGCCTTGACCCGCTGGCCCACATTGCGGCACTGACGACCCAGCGCGGAATGCTCGCGCCAGGCCTGCGCAAACTCCTCTGGGCGCAGCGCCGGATTGCGCCGCGCCAGATAGATCATCTTCCAGACGACGCAAGAATCCTTCCCGGTCACTTCTTCCGCCTTCATGCGGCAACTGCCACGGGGGCGTGGGCCTTGCGATAGGCGCCAGGGTAGTGCTGCAGAGCACGGTAAAACGCCCACACCGCCGGCAACAGCGTGCACATCATGATCGCCATGGCATAGCGCAGGCCTTCGCCGGGTGCAACGGTGTTGAGCGCATCACTGAGCCAGCCCGCCACGATAGGTCCCACTCCGTTGCCCAGCAGGGCTCCGGCCATCAGGACCATGGCGCTGGCCGTGGCGCGCCGCTCGGTCGGCACGACCAGGCTCAGGGCCGCGTAGGTGGCCGGAGCCCACCAGGCCGTGAAAAACGAATAAATCAACATGCAGGCCATGGACAGCATGAACATGTCCGATCCCACCAGCAGATAGCCGAAGCCCAGCACCATGGCCAGGCTGGTGCCGATCACGGGGATGCGAATCTGCCAGCGCACATCGCTGCGCGCCAGCCGGTCCGTCAACCAGCCAGAGAACAGGCTGCCCGATACCGAGAGCACGGCAGCCCCTGCAGAAATCATCCCTGCCTGCTTGAGACTGAGATCGAAACGCCGCGCAAGCAAGGCCACATTCCAGGCGCCGATCGAGATTCCCGCGATCAGGACACAGGCAGCGCCCATGATCAGAAACCGGGTCACGGGCTCTGTCCATATCAGAGCGACGGCAGACTGGGCCTGTTGCCTGCCGTCCCGCGGGGCGGAGATCACCTGCGGGATGGTACGAACGGGTTCGCCGATGCTCAGGCGCAGCACCAGGGACAGGACCATGATGGCCACGCCGATGATGACCATGGTCACTCGCCAACCCCACAACTCGGCAAACAACGGCCCCAGAAGCAAGGCCAGCAAGGCGCCCGTCGCATTGCCGACACCAAAAACACTCATGGCACGCGAGCGCTCATGGGGCTTGTACAGATCGGCCAGGATGGACATGGACGCAGCGCCGCCACCGGCATCCCCCAATGCCGCACCGGCGCGCGATGCCGTCAGTCCACCCGAACCGGTGGCCAGCGCGCCCAGCGCCGCCACGCTGCCACCAACGCCACGGCACCATGCAATCAGGCTGCGACGCTCATGCCTGTCTGCCAGTCGTCCCAGAGGAATGCCCAGCACTGCGAACGTCAGCGCAAAACCGAGCCCGGTGATCAGGCCGATCTGCAGGTCAGAGAAGCCGAACTCCTGCTTGATGGGCTGCAGCAGCACGGCCAGGATCTGCCGGTCCATGAAGGTCAGCGCGGACAAGGCTGTCAGCAGCGCCAGCACATACCCTCTCGATGGGTTCTGATGATTTGGTTGGGTCATTGTTTTCTGGGTTTTTTGCATCACGCCGCAGCTCACACCTCTGCGCCGCTGCCAGGACGAGATGGCTGCCGCATCCCGGCGCCGCCCTGAGCATCGTGAGGCATGAGCTGCCGCACTCACATCGTCCCAACGGACGATTCCCTAACCCTGATAGGCCTTGCGTGCGAATTGCCTCTTAATGGAATGCTGCTGCGGGATCGGCCGCGCACCAGAACCTCAAGGAGACTGACATATGCAGCAATTCGACTTGCTGATCCGTAACGGCCGCATCGTGGACGGCACCGGTGCCCCCGCTTACAGCGCAGACATCGGTGTGCGCAATGAGCGCATAGCCGCCATCGGCCAAGATCTTGGCACCGCGGCACAGGAGATCGACGCCAGCGGACTGCTGGTGACGCCGGGCTTTGTGGATGTGCACACGCACTTCGACGGTCAGGCGACCTGGGATGAAAGGCTTTGGCCAAGCTCCCAGCAGGGCGTAACCACCGCAGTGATGGGCAACTGCGGCGTGGGCTTTGCCCCCTGCCGGCCCGAGGACCGCGACACGCTGATTGCACTCATGGAGGGCGTCGAGGACATCCCCGACACCGCGCTGCATGAAGGCCTGCCATGGAGCTGGGAAAGCTTCCCTGAATACCTGAGGGCCTTGGGAGAGCAGCGCTACGACATCGATATTGCCGCCCTGCTGCCTCACGGTCCACTGCGTGTCTATGCCATGGGCGAGCGCGCCATAAGGCGCGAGCAGGCCAGCGCCGAGGACATCAGAACCATGCAGGAACTGATCAAGCAAGGCCTGGCAGCCGGAGGCTGGGACTCTCGCTCAAGAGCTATCCGAACAGCGTTTTCCAGATGATCTCGGACTTCGAGCATGTCGATGACGAGTTCGGCATTCTCACACGCGTCAGTCAGGACACGGGCTGCGCCGGCACGCTCACCGTGCTTCAGTATCCGCACCGCCCGCAGCTGCACCGAGAGTTGCTACAGCATATTGAAACCGCCAATGCCCGCGGGCTGCGCATCATGGGCCAGGTGCTTGACCGCCCTGTGGGCGTACTCATGGGGTTTGAATGCAGCCTGAACCCCTTCTCCTGCAAGCCCAGCCATGAAGCGCTGGCGCAGCTCAGTCCTGCAGAACGCATCAAAGAGCTTTCGCGACCGGGCACGCGCAGCGCCATCCTCGGCGAGAAGGACCGCAATCCCCACCTGTTCATGGAGTACTTCGGCCAGAACTTTGCGGGCATGTACCCCTGGAGCGGCCAAGAGCCCAACTATCTGCCGCAAGAAGGCGATTCGGTTCAGGCTCTGGCCGACGCAGCCGGCCAGCCTCCGCTGGACTGGATGTATGACTTCATGCTGGGCAATGAAGGCCAGGCGCTGAGCTATCTGCCCATGGCCAATTATCTGGACCATGACTGCCACGCCCTGCACGAGCTGCTCAGCCATCCCCACACCGTTCCCGCATTGGGCGATGGCGGCGCCCATGTGGGCACCATCTGCGACGGCAGCGCAACGACCTTTCTGCTCACCGAATGGGTGCGCGAGCGCGGCCTGTTCAGCATCGAGCAGGCCGTCCATATGCTGACGCAGCGGCCGGCTTCGCTCTATGGCTTTGCCGACCGAGGAATCCTGCAGGCCGGCAAGCTGGCGAATCTCAACATCATCGATCTGCAGGCGCTCAAGATTCTGCCGCCGCACATCGCTCGCGACCTACCCGCCGGCGGCAAGCGCTTCCTGCAAGGCGCGCAGGGCTATCGCTACACCATCAAGTCCGGCCAGATCACCTACCGCGACAGCATGGCCACCGATGCATTGCCGGGCCGCTTGCTCAAGCGCAGCGAGCAGAGGACCAGCTGAACGCTGCCAGCCCTCCCCTCCAGGCCTCAAAGCAAGCCCGGCTCTTGACGCCTGCACTCGTTTTTCATCCAGACAGGAGACCTCCGTGCACATCCCTGCCTCCAGAACGGACCAGATCAGCTCGACCCACCCAGCTTTCGCGCAGCCATCCGTCCTGAGCAATACGCAGCGCAATTACATGCTATTCGTGTTGTTCATCGTCTACTCGATGGCCATGGCCGACCGCAACATCATGGGCGTGCTCATCCAGCCCGTGCAAGCCGAGTTCGGCATCTCCGACGGAGCCATGGGTCTGCTGACAGGTCTTGCCTTTGCGCTGTTCTACAGCGTGTTGGCGATCCCGTTCGGACGCTATGCAGACCGATCCAACCGACGCAATCTGGTCGCCTGGTGCTGCCTGGCCTGGAGCATCGCAACCGCCTTGTGCGGGCTGGCTGTGGGCTTCTGGACGCTGGCCGCGGCCCGCGTAGCGGTGGCGATTGGAGAGGCGGGCGGCAGCGCTCCGTCGGTATCGATGATCGCCGACGCCTACCCCACCGAGCAGCGCAGTCGCGCAATGGGCATCTATATGCTGGGCGCTCATTTCGGCGTGCTGTTCGGCTTGGGGGCCGGCGCCTGGATTGCACAGGAATACGGCTGGCGCCATGTCTTCATCTGGATGGCCATCCCCGGCATGGTGGTGGCCATGCTGCTGCGCTTTACCTGTGTGGAGCCACGGCGAAAGACCATGCAACTTGAGAGTGCCGACATTCCTCAGACACAGGAAAAGTTCCTGCAGGTCTTGCACTCGCTGCGCAAGAACCACGCGTTCGTCGGCATTGCCACCGCGGGAGTGATTCTGACCTTTGCAGGCCAGGCCATAGGTATCTGGAACACCTCTTTTCTCGTGCGCTCCTATGGCCTGTCCCTCAAGGAGGCAGGCGCCATATTTGGCGTGCTGGGTGCAAGCGCGGCCGTCACCGGTGCACTCATCAGCGCATGGCTGACGGATCGCCTGATCCGCCGGGACGTGCGCTGGCAGCTTTGGCTGCCGGCCATCGGAGTGATGATCTCCATACCGTTTGGCATCTATTTCTATCTGGCCCCCGCTGCAGGCGTTTGGCCGCTTTGGGGCATGAAAGTGCCGCATGCGCTTCCCGCCTATCTGGTGTTTGGCGTTCTGATGAGCTTCTGGGTTCCGCCCACCTATGCAGCGCTGACCAATGTGGTGCCCTCCACGCGCATGGCCACGGCAATGGCAATCTTCGGGCTGTGTGCCTCTGCTGTTGGCGGCGGTCTGGGGCCGCTGATCGTGGGCTTGATCAGCGATGGGCTGACTGCCAGCTACGGCAAGGAATCCTTGCGCTATGGCATGGTGGCCATGGTCGGCTGCTGTCTGGTGGCCGTACTTTGCTACTTGCTATCGCTCAAGGACTATGTGCGCATGGTCAAAAGCCCAGAAGCAACCCCGACACGGCAGCAATAGTCCTGCCACCGAATGGGCCGTCGAAAAAAGAAGCCTGGGCCTGCTGTGGAGCCAACTGGTCGCGCACGACGACCTTGACGACCTGGGCATCTTCTGCGCAACTCACCTTCCAGACCATGGCCGCCTTCAGTTGCAGCTTGTTGTCGGACAGATTGCGCCGCGCAGCCACCTTCTCAGAGATCAGGTGCCTCGAACAGGTGCCTTGGGCAGATCGTGTTCAAGCCATGCGGATGCCAGCGATATAGTGACCCCGTCATCCTCCATGTCTGTACTCCATGCATTTGCGCAAGTTCTATACCCCGCTTAAGACGTGGCTCATGCTGCTGAGCTTTTGCGCCATGCCTTGCGGCGCGCAGGAAGCTGCGGCCTGGGAAAAGCAGGTCACGGGCCGCACGTCCATCACCAGGCTGGGCACGATTGACTACGAAGTAAGCTACAGCAGCGTCGGCTTTGACCATTTCTCTTCTGAAATCGTGGCCAGATGGAATGACGGGGGAGCGCAGGAGCAGACGCTGTACGAAGGCATTTACGATCGGCCGCCTGCCAAGGTCTGGGGAACCGGACCTCATCTTTGCATTGCCATGCAAACCTGCGCGCGCTATTCGGATCACTGCAGCCAGTATGTGATTGCACACCGCTATGACGCGCAGGCCAAGGCCTTTGTGGCGCTGACGTCCGAGAAGACGGCGCGCCGTATCTGCGCTGCGGCACGCTGAAAACAAAAAAGAAGGAGGCCTGGGCCTCCTTTAAATCCCGTCGTCAGGCGCGACGAACAGGGTATCCTTTCTGCTGTCTGTAACTGTTCCTTCCTCCGTTTCATGCCTCGATGGCGCTCAGCGGTTCATGCTCTGCCGCATAGGCCTTTGCCCAACGATAATCAGCCTTGCCTGCAGGGCTGCGCTTGACTTCCTGGGCCAGATACACGGCACGCGGCAGCTTGTAGCCCGACAGATTGCTGCGGCAGATCTTTTCGAACTCCTGCAGATCGAACTCGCGGCCCGGCTGCACCTGCACCACAGCCACCACCTTGCTGCCCCAGCGTTCGTCGGGAAGGCCCACGACCACCACATCCTGCACCGGCAGGTAGCGGCGCGCGGTTTCCTCCACCTCTTCGGGGTAGACCTTCTCGCCTCCTGTGTTGATGCACTGCGAGCCACGGCCAAGCACCACATATTCACCCGTGGTATCGATGCGGGCCCTGTCTCCTGTCAGCACCCAGCGGCTTCCATCCACAACCACAAAGGTCTCGGCCGTTTTCCTGGGGTCACCGTAATAGCCCAGGGGCATGTGACCACGGCGCGAAAGAGTGCCTTCCTCCCCTGGCTGAGTCAGGATGCGCAGATCTTCGGAAATCACGCTCAGATCGGGACGCGGCGCGATGCGCATAAAGCCTTCGCCCTCGGGCGTCTTCTCTCCCCCGCCCAGAACGCCGGATTCGGAGCTGGCCATGCCGTTGTTGAGCACCAGATGCGGCACCTGCACCAGCAGCCGCTCCTGCAGATGACGCGAGAAAACGGCACCACCGTTGCCGAAGATCATCAGTGACTTGAGAGGCCAGCGCCCGGGGTTGTTCTCCAGCTCCTGGATGATGGGCAAGGCCATGGCATCGCCAACCACGGCCATCACATTGATCTGATGATGCTCGATCAGGTCCAGAACATGTACGGGATCGAAGTTCTTGCGATCGCTCACATAGACCGGATGCCCGGAAAACAGGCTGATCAGGGTGGCCCACATGGCTGCGCCATGCATGAGCGGGGCCGCAGCCAGATAGGCCAGCGCCGGGCTGTTGGGCACCAGTTGCAGCAGCTCCTGCGGCCTTTCGATGGGAGGTCTGCGGAAGTAATAGCCGCCACCACCCAAGGCTCCCATGAACAGGGATTTATGCGGCCACATCACGCCCTTGGGCAGCCCCGTGGTGCCGCCGGTGCAGAGCATGAAGATATCGTCATCGCTGCGCTCAGCATCCGTGAGTTCCTTTTCACCTTCGGCCAGCACACATTCGTAGGGTTGCACTGTCCTGGGCAGGCCATGACGCTCCTCGCCAACCCGCAGCGCCAGGCGCAAAGTGGGCACCAGGGCAATGACTTCCAGCACCGACGCATCGAAGTCCGCTCCATAGACCAAGCCGCGCAGGTCCAGGCTGTTGAAAAGCCCCTGAAGCTCATCGGCCACGTAGCGGTAGTTGACGTTGACCGGCACGGCACCGATCTTGCTGCAGGCGAAAAAGGCCTCCAGATACTCGGCGCAGTTGTAGAGCTGGATGCCTACGTTGTCTCCCCGACCTATGCCACGCGCACGCAGCGCATTGCCCAGCTGATTGGCTCGCTCATCGAGCTGCCTGAAACTGAGCGTCTGCCCGCCGCAGCCAAAGGCAATGCGATCCGGCACAGCTTGCACCACCAACTCAAAAATATCCGCCAGATTGAAGGTCCGTGTCATCTCTTGTCTCCCTCTGTCTTCCCGTTTTACGAATCCACTTGTCCCGCAGGTGCTGCAATGCTCGACGACGGTCTGTCCACACTCATCGTCCGCTTGAACCTGGTACAGACCCTTGTGGTTTCGAGGGTGCATGCTCGCAGATCGGTCAGCAGCGTCCGACAGCACCGGCCCTTAAAAAACATGCGCCAAGGCATTTCCCAGGACTTGGCCGAAGAAAGCAAAATCTCAGTGGAAACTCTCTCCATCCTCTGTCTTCAAATCGCCTCAAGCGATCTTTTTCGCAGTCACCATCGATGCATAGGGCTTGATGGTCCAGGCGTAGATCAGCAGCGCCAGCGCATAAAAGGCGAGCATGCTGACCAGCGCCCAGCGCAGCGATTCATTGCCCGCCCGAACGATGAATGCATCGCTGAGCAGACCCACCGTCAGAGGTCCCAGACCACCGCCAATCGCAGTCAGCAGCAGGTTGTAGATGGACAGCGAAGTCGCCAGACGGCTGGAGGCAATCACATTGGTCAATGCAGCAAACACCGGCGCAGCCCAGAAGCTGGAGAAGATGGAGAACAGGCCGTAGTAGGCAATCGCATGCGGAATCTGCAGACCGGCCAGCGTCCACTGTCCCGCAGAGTCATTCAGATAGAACGCCAGCCCCAGCGGAATCGAAACCAGCGTCCCCACAACCGGAACGCCAATCTGCCAGCGCACATCCCTCCTTGCCATCAGATCGGTGACCCAGCCACTGAGCAAAGCCCCCAAAATCGCCCCCGGCCCGCCGATGAATCCCATGATGGCGCCAGCATCCTTGAGCTGAAGACCATGGGAGCGCACCAGAAACGCGGTATTCCACATGCCGATCGCATAGCCCGAGAACGCCATCAGCATGCTGGCCAGCCCCAGGCCCACAAACGCCTTGTTGCGCACCAGGGCTGACATCACCTCGCTGAACCTCTCGGTTGCTGCCTGCACCACGGCACGACCTTCCTGCGCGCCGCGCAAGGGCTCACGGCAAGTCAAGCGCAACATCAAAGCGATCAGCACGCCGGGCACAGACAGCCACAGAAAGGCCGCACGCCAGCCATGGTGCTGGGCAATCCAGGCTCCCACCCCCAGGCCCACCAGCGAGCCCAGATGCGGCCCCAGGCTGAACACGCTCATGGCTCGGCTGCGCTGCTCGGGCGGGTAGACGTCAGCGATCATGGTGGTCGATGCCGCCGTGCTGCCCGCCTCGCCCACAGCCACGCCCACACGAGCGGCCGTCAGGCTCCAGAAGCCCACCGCCATGCCGCAAAGACCCGTGGCAACGCTCCAGCCGGCGCAGCACCAGGCAATCAGGTTGCGGCGGTTGGTACGGTCGGCAAAGCGGCCAAAGGGTACGGCCAGAATGCTGTAGAACAGAGCAAAGGCCAGTCCCGTGAGCAAGCCCATGGCACTGTCCGAAACCCCCATCTCCTGCTTGATGGGCTGAATCAGCACCCCCATGATCTGACGGTCTATCATGCTCACGCCATAGACGAGCAACAGCACCAGCAGCAGATAGTGACGACGCCAGCCCGTCACATTGCTGACCGGCATCACCCTGGCCGAAGCGGCTTGCGGCACACGGGCCGCAGCAGATGCACTCATTTCCTGTCTCCTGAAAAACGTGATCTCCGCCACGTGGATTGAATGGAGCTTCGTATGCCCGGCAAAAAGGACGCGGCACATTGCGGTGTGCCGCGCCAAGTCACTAGGCAAGCAGTTCGCAGAAGGGCAGGTCCTTGTCCGTACGGGGCTCGGCAGCCAGCCCCAGCACGCGTTCGCCAATGCTGTTGAGCACCACCTCGTCGGTTCCGCCCGCAATGCGCATGCCGGCAGAGCCGAACCACAGGCGCTCCACCATGGCAAAACGCTCGCCAAGTTCGCTGGCAGCCAGCACGCCGCGCTCGCCCAGCAAATCGATGGCGAAATAGCTGAATGACTGCAGCGCGGCAGCAGCCACGTTCTTGGCACCGCTCATTTCGGGGCCGGGCTGGCGGCCCTTGCTCAGCGCCGTCAGCGCGCGGCACTGCAGCAGCCATAGAGCCTGCTCCTTCAGATAGAGGTCGGCCCAGCGCTCGCGCAGGCGACCGTCCTGCAGCGCAGGCCTGCCGTCAAATCGATGATCGGCCAGCAGGCCAGCCGTGGTGCGCCACAGCTCGGCGGGCATCACTCCGCCAATGGCCAGGCGCTCTGCCATCAAGCCTGTCAGCGTGACCTTCCAGCCACCGCCCAGCTTTCCCACCACCTGACTATCGGGCACGAACACGTCCTCGAAGAAGACTTCGTTGAACTCGGACTCGCCCCCCGCCTGGCGAATCGGGCGCACGGTAATGCCGGGCGACTTCATGTCAAGGAAGAAGGTGGTCAAGCCTTCAAACTTGCTGGCTTGGGGATTGGTACGAGTCAATACCAGACCAAACTGGGCAAACTGCGCGAGAGAGGTCCAGACCTTTTGCCCGTTGATGATCCAGCCCTCGCGGCCATCGGTGGCGCGTTCGGCACGCGTGCGCACCATGCCCAGATCGGAGCCGGCCCCCGGCTCGCTCAGCAGCTGGCACCAGAGGTTTTTGCCTTCCAGGGCCGAAGCCACATGCTTGCCCAGCACTTCAGCGCTGGCGTGCGCCATCACCGATGGCAACACCATGCCCAGGCTGACGTTGAACATGCCCGTGGGTACCTTGACCCGGCCCTCTTCCTGGCGCCAGATCAGCTCCTGCATGGGCGTGCCGCCACGGCCACCCAGCACCTTGGGCCAGGTAATCGCACCCAAACCCGCTGCTGCCTTCCTGCCCTGCCAGACCCGGGCTGCTTCCATGCGCTGCTCGGCAGTCATGTCGCGACCGAAGTAATCATCGGCACTTGCCTTGGGCTGGGCATTGGCTTGCAGCCAGGCGCGGCATTCGGCGCGGAAGGCGGCTTCTTCAGGCGTGTCCTCAAAGTCCATGGACTGGCGGTCAGCTGCGGCCGAGCCCTGCACTATCGTCTCTTGCACAGGAGCAAGCAACCGCTTTTGCAACTCGGTCGCCACCTGCTCGCGCCAGGCGTGGATACTGCCCAGCTCCACGGCCTGCTGGCGCGCACGGCGGTAGAACAGATGGCAATCCAGCTCCCATGTATAGCCCATGCCGCCGTGGGTGTGCAGGTTTTCCTGTGCAGCATCCGATAGCGCCTGAGTGCTGCTCACGCGTGCTGCGGCGGCTGCGCCGGGCAGCTCGGGCGCACCATCAGCCAGAGCCATGTCTGCCGTCAGCGCCCAGGCTCCGTAGTAGCAATGCGCACGAGCCAGCTGGTTGTTGGTGTAGAGATTGGCCAGCTTGTGCTTGATGCCCTGATAGGAGCCAATGGGCCGGCCAAAGGCCTTGCGCTCCCTGGCATAGCGGCAGGCCATCTCCAGCGCGGAGTCGGCTGCTCCCAGCTGTTCAAAGGCCAGCATCACGGCAGCGCGATTGCGCACGCGTTCCAGCACCTGGGCTGCGCTGCTGGCTGCGCCGAGCTGCTCGGCCGCTGTGCCGTCAAAGCGCAACAAGGCATAGGGCTTGGAAGGATCCAGCGTCCTGAGCTTCTTGCGCTGCACCGAGCCGTCACACCTGAAGGCCACCAGCACATCCGCACCCGTCGCATTGCGCGCCAGCGCCACCCCCCATTGCGCGGCCATGCCGTCGGCCACCAGCGGACATTCCCCCTTCAAGGTCCTGCCGTCGAACAGGGGCAGAGCGGATGGAGGGTCCTGTCCGTCCGTCGGCGCTGCCAGGCAGCCAATGCTTCCACCCGAAACCGGCAGCAACCATTGCCGTCGTTGTGCAGACTGCTCCTGTGTAGATAGCAGGACGGCCTGCACCGCCAGATACATGGTCGATGCCAGAGGCACGGGGCTGAGCTGGCGGCCCACTTCCTCGGCCACCACGCACATTTCCATGGCACCGAGGCCGATACCGCCACAGTCCTCCGGCAGCATCAGGCTGCTCACACCCAACTGGGCCATGCCGCTCCATACGTCCTGGGCATGATGACTCTCGCCCTCGCCCTCGAGCAAGGCACGCGCCTGCGTCAGCGGCGATTCCCTGGTCAGGAATTTTCGTATTTCGTTGCGCAATGCGTTCTGGTCGTCACTGAAATCGAAGTTCATCTTTGTGTCTCCACCCATTCTTCCAAGGCTCAAACCACGGCAGTGACATGTGCGACATCCGGTAGCACCGCAGCCACATTCCACTGCCTTGCAGCGGGAAGCGCCAGACCCAGCACCAGATCCGCACCCTTGTCGCCAATCACCACCGATGCAGCATTCGTATTGCCCGACACCAGGTGCGGCATGATCGAGGCATCGATCACACGCAGCCCCTGCACGCCCTTGACCCGGAGGTCTGGCGTGACCACGCTTCGCGGGTCAGTGACATGGCCCATGCGGCAGCTGCCGCTGGCGTGGTGGCCCGAGCCCATGTACATGGAGATCCAGTCCAGCAGCTCCTCGTCGCTTTGCAGGCCAGGTGCCGGGCGTGTCTGCGTTTCGATCAGGCCGGCCAGCGCGGGTTGGCGGGCAATCCTGCTGGCCATGCGTACTCCATGGAGCAGCGCCTTGCGGTCACGCTCGTCATGCAGATAGTTCATGCGAATGCTGGCCAGCTCCTCGGGATGGCGGCTCTTGAGCCGGAGCTGGCCGCGTGAATAAGGGCGCACCTGGTAGGGCGCCATCGTCATGCCGGGGAAGGCCTCGGTACGATAGCTCCTGCCCTTTTGCATATAGCCTTCGATATCGCCGGTCACGGGCAGGCCGTGAATCTGGATGTCGTTGTAGGGCAGGCTCGCATCGCTG
Source organism: Comamonas testosteroni (assembly GCF_014076415.1). Classification (NCBI taxonomy): domain Bacteria; kingdom Pseudomonadati; phylum Pseudomonadota; class Betaproteobacteria; order Burkholderiales; family Comamonadaceae; genus Comamonas; species Comamonas testosteroni. The sequence goes on along the minus strand of NZ_CP043568.1, from coordinate 1,598,075 downwards.
CTGAACCAGGCGGCAAACTCCGAAGCCGGCATGGCCATGGCGCCCTGCCTGGTCAGCAGGTATTGGATGAGCGAAGCGCCGATGCCCAGGCCGCGCAGCGAGCGGTTGAGGCTGGGCGTGCCGGCCTTCATGCGCCAGGACATGGGGACAATCGCATGGTCCTGCAGATTGGCGCCCACGCCGGGCAGATCCACCTTGACCTCGACCCCCATCTCCTGCAGATGCGCTGCCGGGCCGATGCCCGAAAGCATCAGCAACTGGGGCGACTGCAGGGCCCCTGCACACAGCAGGACCTCCTTGCCTGCGCGGGCGGTGTGGCTTGCGCCGGCCTTGTCCTTCCAGTGCACCGTGCTGGCGCGCAGCCCGTCAAGACCTATGCGGGTGACCAGCACCTGCATGCGCACATCCAGATTGCGCCTCTGCATGGCGGGCTCGATGGCGTTTTTGGCCACCGACGAGCGCTGACCGTCCTTGAGATTGACCTGAAACAGCCCTGCACCGTCGGGATGGCCGTTGTTGAAATCCTTGCAGGCGGGCATGCCGGCTTGAACGGCAGCCTGCACCATGGCCAGCGATACAGGATGTGGGTTGTGCAGATTGTTGGCCGTCAGCGGCCCGCCCCGCCCATGCCAGGGCCGGGTGAATTCTTGTTCGCTGCGCTGCTGGTCTTCTGTGCGCACGAAGTAGGGCAGCAACTCGTCATAGCTCCAGCCCGCTGCCCCTTGCTCGGCCCAGCTGTCGAAGTCCGCCCGATCGCCGCGCACATAAATCATGCCATTGATGGAGGATGAGCCGCCCAGGCGCTTGCCTCGCGGCAGACTGATGCGGCGCTTGGCTGCGTAGCGCTCGGGCTCTGTTTCGTGCCCCCAGGAATAACGGGGACTGTTGATCATCTGGCCCCAGCCCGAAGGCATGGAGACCAGCAAATCCTGATGGCTCGCGCCGCCTTCGAGCAACAAGACCTTGTGCTGCCGGTTCTCGCTCAGCCGCGCAGCCAGTGTGCCGCCCGCCGAGCCCGCGCCTATGACGATGTAATCGAAGACTTCATCCATGTCCTGTCTCCATTGATGTATTTATCGGATGAGTGTCTGCACATGGGGCAAGCCCTGGCCCGCCCCTCGCGGCACATCTGTGCTCTTGTCAGGCTCTTGCACTCTTTCCGTAGAAGGTCTGGCCCTTGGCCGCCATATCGCGCAGCAGCTGCGGCGGGCGCAGTTGCTCGCCAAACAGATCGGCCAGACGGTCGGCCTCCGCCACGAACTGCGGCAGACCTATGCCGTCGATAAAGCAGAAGGGGCCGCCGGTGTAGGCCGGAAAGCCCACGCCGAAAATCGAGCCGATGTCGCCATCGGCCGGCGCCAGCAGCACGCCCTCCTCCATGGCACGCGCGCCTTCGACGGCCTGCACATAGAGAATGCGCTGCTTGAGGTCGTGCGCGCTGGGTTGCAGGGCTTTGAGCGGGTAATGCTCGGCCAGCCCGGGCCAGATGCGCTTGCCGCTGCCACCCTCACTAGGGTCGTAGTCATAGAAGCCCTTGCCCACCTTGCGGCCCAGGCGGCCCAGCTCGAACAGCTTGCCGATTACGGGCACGGAGCGACCGGGCCTGTATTCCTCGGGGAACTCCTTGGCCTGGGCTTCGCCCGCATGCTTGGACAGATCAATCGACAACTCGTCGGTAATCGCCAGAGGTCCCACAGGCATGCCCGCATGTTTTGCACAGTTCTCTATCAATGCAGGGGCAATGCCTTCGGCCACCATGCCGATGGCGTCATCCACAAATGCACCGATGAAGCGGCTGGTGAAAAAGCCGCGCTTGTCGTTGACGACAATAGGCGTTTTCCTGAGCTGAGCCACGAAGTCCAGTGCCTGCGCCAGCGTGGCATCCGATGTCTGCTTGCCGCGAATCACTTCCACCAGCGGCATCTTGTCGGCCGGCGAGAAGAAATGCAGACCGATGAAGCGATCGGGCCGCTCGCTCGCCTGCGCCAGCAGGCTGATGGGCAGGGCCGAGGTATTGCTGGCCAGCACGCAGCCAGGCGGCAGCACAGAGTCCAGCTTGCGGGTCACTTCGGCCTTGATGGCACGGTCTTCGAACACGGCTTCGACCACCATGTCGGCATCGCGCAGCTGCTCGTAATCGGTGCAGGGCGTGATGCGAGCGAGGATGGAATCGGCCTTCTCGCGGCTGTGGCGGCCCTTGTCCACCTGCCTGGCCAGCACCTTCTGGGAGTACAGCTTTCCCTTGTCCGCAGCTGCCTGATCCCGGTCTATCAGCACCACCTGAATACCGCGCTGGGCGGCCACCAGGGCAATGCCCGCACCCATCATTCCCGCGCCGATCAGGCCCAGCTTGCGGCACTTGAAAGGCTCAAAACCTGCGGGACGGTGCATGCCCTTCTCGGCCTTGGTCTTGTTGACGAAGAGCGTGCGGATCATGCCCCGCGCCACAGGGCTGCGCGACAGCGTGGCCATGTACTTGCTCTCGATGCGCAGACCCTTGTCCATGGGCAGCTGGCAGCCTTCGTAGATGCAGCTCTGAATGCACAGCGGCGCCGGCATATTGTGAAATGTCTTTGCCTGCAGCAGGGTGTTGCCCACCACGAAAGCCGGGGCCACACGTGGGTCCAGCGGGCCGCCACCCGGGATGCGAAAGCCTTTCACATCCCAGGGCTGAACCGCCGTGGGACTGGCCAGCAGCCAGGCCTTGGCAGCGCCTAGCAACTGCTCGGGAGCCACCACTTCGTCCACCAGACCGGCTTCCCTGGCCTTAACGGCCTGCAGCTGCTTGCCTTCCATCAGAAAAGGCATGGCAGCCAGAATGCCGATCATGCGCGGCAGGCGCTGGGTGCCGCCGGCGCCGGGCAGCAAGCCCACTTGAGCTTCGGGCAAACCGAGCATGACCATGGGTGCATCGGCTGCAATGCGGCGATGGCAGGCCAGGCAGATTTCATAACCACCGCCCAGCGCCATGCCGTTGATGGCCGCCACCAGCGGCTTGCCCAGGGTCTCCAACTTGCGCAGCAGCCTGGACAGCGATGCGCAGGACGCGAACAGTTCCTCGATGGGCATGTCTGCCATGGCGTCGATATTGGCCTCCATGCCCATCAGGTCGGCCCCCGCGACAAAGCTGTCCTTGCCCGAGGTGATGATGCCGCCGCGCACCCGGTCGTCGCCTTGCATGCGTGCAATACAGACCTCCAGGCTGTCCATGAACGCCTGATCGATCACATTCATGGTCTTGCCGGGGTAATCCAGCGTCAGCGTGGCGATGCCGTCCTCATCTACGGCGTAGCGAATGATCTCTGTTGTCATGATTTCTGCTTCCTCACTCACACGCGTTCGATGATCATGGCCGAGCCCATGCCCGCCGCCACGCACAGGCTGATCAGCGCCGTGCGCTTGCCGCTGCGCTCCAGCTCGTCCAGCACCGTGCCAAGAATCATGGCGCCGGTGGCTCCCAGAGGATGGCCCATGGCGATCGCTCCGCCGTTGACGTTCATGCGCTCATGGGGAATGTCCAGCTCCTCCATCATGGTCAGCACCACCGTGGCAAAGGCCTCGTTGAGCTCCCACAGGTCGATGTCAGAAGCCTGCATGCGCGCACGCTCCAGCGCCTTGCGCGCGGCATGGGCCGGGCCGTCCAGCATCAGGGTCGGCTCGGAGCCTATGCTGGCAAACGCGCGGATGCGGGCCCTGGGCTTCATGCCCTGCCTGGCACCGGCCTCAGCCGTGCCGATCAGCACGGCAGCCGCACCGTCGACAATGCCCGAGCTGTTGCCGGCATGGTGATGATGGTGAATCTGCTCGACCTGCGGATAGCGCTGCAGCGCCACGCTGTCATAGCCGTACTTCTGGCCCATTTCGGTGAACGCGGGCTTGAGTGCCGCCAGCGACTCGACCGTGGTCTCGGCTCGAATGGTCTCGTCCTTTTCCAGCAGCGTCATGCCCAGGAAGTCCTTGACAGGCACGACAGACCTGTCGAAGCGCCCTTGAGCCCAGGCCGCAGCCGCACGACGATGGCTTTCGGCCGAGTAAGCATCCAGATCCTGGCGGCTGTGGCCGCGCAGCGATGCCAGCAGATCGGCCGAGATGCCTTGCATCACGAAATAGGTCTTGCTGGCCAGCTGCGGGTCCTGCGCCCAGGCACCACCGTCCGAGCCCATGGGCACGCGGGACATCATCTCCACACCGGCACCGATCGTCATATCGGCCTGACCGGACATGACCTTGGCCGCCGCAAAGCTCACCGCCTCCAGGCCCGAGCCGCAGTAGCGGTTGATCTGCACGCCGGCCACGCTCTGTGCATAGTCGGCCTGCAACACCGCCATGCGGCCCACGTTACCGCCCTGCTCGCCCACTGGCACCACACAGCCCATGACCACGTCGTCCACCATCGCCGTATCGAGCCGATTGCGCTCACGCAGCGCCACCAGCGGCTGCGCGGCCAGCCAGACCGGCGTCACCTCATGCAGCGCTCCATCCGGCTTGCCCTTGCCCCGGGGGGTACGGACATGGTCGAAGATCAATGCCTCCATCTGCTTTCCTCACATCACCAGGTTGTTATCGAGTTCTTTTTCAGATTGCCATACGGCTTTTGCCCCAACCTACCTGATTCAGACTAGGGGCAGACTATGAGAAAAACAGGCCGCAACCTCCCCTGGTGGCACATGACTTGCCCCTCCGGGCGCGAAAGCCGGTTTGCGCCGCAAGAATGCCCGCATCGGGGGCTTTGTCGCCTTCGGTGCCACAGCTCTCGTGCTCATGAGTGACAAAAAAGCCTCCCGGCTTACCCCACCGGAAGGCTGTTGGAAAAGCTGTCGGGCTCAGGCCACCAGACCACCGCCGTTGACCGGCAGCACCTGGCCGTTGACCCACTCCGCTTCGGTCGATGCCAGATAGCTCACGGCCGCACCCACATCCTGGGGCGAGCCGGCCCGGCCCACGGAAGTGCCTTTTCTGGCGATCTTCTCCGAGCCCTCCCAGTTGTTCATGGTGCCCAGCGACAAGGCGTTGGCCGTCACTCCATGCGGGCCGACCTCGCCCGATAGATTGCGAATGAAGCCAATCGCTGCCGCCTTGGCTGCACCATAGGCGCACAGCCCCATGCCCGTGGCCGTGCGCGCTGCATCGGAGTTGATGGCCACGATGCGCCCCCAGCCCTTTTGCTGCATGGCGGGCAGCAGAGCCTGGCAGGCATGCATCAACCCGTGCAGATTGAGCTGCAGCCAGGCGTTCCATTCGGACTCGGGCGACTGCAGAAACGGCGTGTAGCCCCAGCCCTGGGCCGGGATGCCGGCGTTGTGCACAAAGATATCGACCACGCCGACCTCGTCCCGGATGCGCTGCGCCATGGCAAAAATGGCGTCGCGATCCGTCAGATCCGCCGCCTGTGCCGATGCCTTCAATCCCGCCTCGCGCAATTGACACGCCGCACTCTCGGCGCGGTCCTGATGAAAGTCGTTCACCACCACATGCGCGCCCTGCGCGGCCAGTGCCTGCGCGATGCCGAACCCCATGCCGCGCCCGGCACCGCTGACCAGCGCCACTTTCCCATCCAGCCTGAACATATCTTGCTCTCCTTTTCTATGGAATATCCAGTGTTGGCCTGGCTTTCATCCCGGACATACTCCAAATGGACGGGGTCAAAACCGGCGGGATCCACAAGATGGAAAAGTCGCAGACAAAAACAGGAGACCGACTTGAGTACAGAACACCCTTTCCAAGGTCAGGGCCCGGGGCCTTTGAGCGGAATTCGCGTCATCGAATTGGCAGGCATAGGCCCTGCCCCCTTTGCCGGCATGATGCTGGCCGATATGGGTGCCGAAGTGATTCTCATCGAGCGCAGCGCCGACCATGCAGCTGCATCCCGCTACCCGCGCATGGCGCAGAACCGGGGCAAGAAGTCCATCGCGCTGGACCTCAAGTCAGAGGGCGGACGCGCCGCCGCCTGGAAGCTTATCGAGTCTGCCGACGCGCTGATCGAAGGCTTCAGACCCGGCGTGATGGAGCGCCTGGGCTTCAGTCCCGAGGAAGTCGCCCTCCGCGCACCCCGCCTGGTCTTTGGCCGCGTCACCGGCTGGGGCCAGACCGGCCCCCTGTCCCAGGCCGCAGGCCATGACATCAATTATGTGGCGCTGACAGGCGTGTTATCCACCTCCATGCGCCCCGGCCAAGCTCCCGTGCTGCCGCCCACCATCGTGGGCGATATGGCGGGCGGCGCCATGTTCTTGCTGTTCGGCATCATGTGCGCCATGCACGAGGCACGTCAATCCGGCAGGGGTCAGGTGGTGGACGCAGCCATGATCGACGGAGTGACCGCCATGAGTGGCCTGATGCACCAGATGCGCAGCGGCATGGGCTACTGGAAGGACGATCCCGCGCAGAATCACTTTCTCAACACTTCACCCTTCTATGAAGTGTTCGAGTGCGCAGATGGCAAGCACATCACCCTGGGCGCCATCGAACCGCAGTTCTATGCCTTGCAGCTGCAAAAGTTGGGCCTGACCGATATCGATCCCAAGCGACAGTACCAGAGCTCCGACTGGCCCGAAGTCAAGGCCCGCGTGGCAGAAATCGTGTGCAGAAAGACGCAGGCACAGTGGTGCGAAGAGCTCGAAGGCAGCGATGTCTGCTTTGCCCCGGTACTGAGTCTGGCCGAGGCACCTGCTCATCCGCACAACGCCCAGCGCAATCTGTTCATCGACCTGGAAGTGGACGGCAGCACCCAGCGCCAGCCCTCACCGGCCCCACGCTTTTCACGCACCCCCGCGCGCAGCCCCACACCAGGAACCAGGATCGGGCAGGACACCGATGCCGTGCTCGCATCCTTGGGCTATGCCAGGGCAGATATTGCGGCGCTGCGCGAAAGCAAGGCATGCGCCTGAGCAGCTGCCTGATATAGCCACTATCAAAATAGAAGCTGCCAGCGCAATAAATCAATAGAATTCATATTCTTTTAACTCTGATACCTATTGATATCAAGCGCTAGCAGCTATTAGTTTTGCATGCAGTGCTCTTTGCCGGGCAAATGTCGTGGACCGAGAACCGGGTTTCACGCTCCAACGCAAGACAAGCCCAGGAGACACAAGGCCCCTGCAAGGGTTTGCAGGGCACTATGTTGAATGCACGCTTGATGAAGCGACCTTGTTACGGCCAGTCATCTTGGCGCTGTACAGCGCCTTGTCGGCCGAACGCAAAATCGTCGACATGTCCAGATCTCTTGCCGGCACCCAGGCAGCACAACCTATGCTGACCGTGATGCACCCGAATTCGCTTCCAGTGTGCGCAATGGCAAGCTGAGCGACCGCCTCACGAATATTCTCGGCAATGAGCACCCCTCCGTCCAGGGGGGTGTCCGGCAACACCACGATGAATTCCTCACCTCCATAGCGTGCAGCACTGTCTTCCGGGCGCCGAATATTGTCGCCAATGCATTTCGCCACGGTCGCCAGAGCAGCATCCCCGGCCTGATGCCCGTAAGTGTCGTTATAGGCCTTGAACCAATCGATATCGACGAACAACAGCGAAAAAGCGCTGTGATTTCTTTTTGCCCTGCGCCATTCGTGGTCGATGATTTCATCGAGTTTGCGGCGGTTGCTCAAGCCAGTCAGTCCGTCGGTACGCGCCAGCATCGCCAATTCGGACTCTGCGCGCATGCGGCGTTTGAGCTGCGCTCCGAAAGCGAAAGACAGGCCAATGAAAGCCATCGTGAGCGTCGCCATGACAGAGGCTATCAGCAAGGCTCTCTGTCGCCAGGCCGCGTAAATATCGGAATGCGCCTTGGCCACCATGATGATGAATGGCAGGCTGGGCAGATTCTTAAAGTAATAAGCCCGCTGGGTGCCATCGAGGTACGACGTATCCGAAAAGCTGCCTTCGGGTGCCGACATGAACTGCCGGAACGTGCTTGCATTGCGGATATTGCGCCCGATGACTCTTGCATCGAAGGGCTGCCGCATCATCATGGCTCCATCTTTCCTTATCAAGGCCAGCGATCCGTGTTTACCTAGCGAAAGCGCAGAAAACAGTTTCTGAAAGTACTCCAGCTGAACATCCATCAGCACAATGCCGGCGAAAGAGCCGTCCGCATGGGAAATCCGACGACTCAGAGGAATGCTCAGGGAGCCGCCATGCAGCGTGGATGAATAAGGGTCCCCCACGTAGAGCCCGATGCTTGGACTCTCTTTATGCACTTTGAAAAAGTCATGATCCGCGTAATGCCCGTTCACCAAATCCGCGCCCCCTGCATTAAGGGCAATTTTTCCGTCTGCGTCAAGAACCAGGATGGATCCCAGATAGGTGGCGGTTGCGGCCTTGTCGAACAAGGCCGCATTACGCACATGCGGCGAGGCGGCCATCACTTCGGAATCGTTGAGTCCATCGACCACGGCTTGCAACGACAGTGCATAGAGCTCGAAGTTCCGAACCACGTCATTTTCAGCAAGAAGGGCCACATTGCGCGATGTTTCTATCGCGTGCTCCATCGTATCCAGCCGGCTCTGATAGAGGACGACGGTACAGATCACTGTCATGGACAGCGCAATGCCCCCCCCCACCAAGAGCATTGCATAGGGCGCACTAGAAATGAAGTTGAAGTGATCAAAAGCAGGCTTGCGAAATAGTTTCATGTCGTTGCTTTATTTGAGCGAGCCAGTCACATTTCTTCTATTTAGCCATGCAAGTGCTTTCTTCCGCAGGAACACCGGATACTCACCCCTGCGCCGGTCATTGTGCCTTGGTTTTTCTGATGAGGGGCGGGGGTTATCTTGCCCTGGCAGGCATTCGCACCTCGACCGCCAGCTTGTTTTCAAACGATTGAAGTCGAGGCTGCTCTACACCCGATCACAAGCGACCTGAACCGGGCCTCCCATCAACATGCTGTCGCGAGGAATTTTCCACGGTCAGGGTTGAACGCAGTGAGCCCGGCTCTGCTCCAGATACAAAAAAACGGGCCGAAGCCCGCTTTTTATCTACACCGACCGTCGTCACTTGTTCCCCAGCCAGGCCACGCTGTTGAGGAAGATGCGCACCAGCTCGGTCTGGCGGCGCACCCCCGTCTTGGAAAAGATGGAGCGCAGATGGGCTCGCGCCGTGTTGCGGCGGATGTTGAGCGCTTCGGCGGCCTCCTCCAGCGACAGGCCATTGGCCAGCTGGATGGCCAGCGAAGTCTCGGCCGGCGTCAGCTGGAACAGCTGCTGGGCCAGCTTCACGGGAGGGTCGGCCTTGCCGCCGGTGTCGCGTACAAAGACGGCAACACTGGGGCGCTGCTTGCCCTCGGTCCACTCGTCGGGAGAAATGCTTTGCACCACCACGCCCCAGTTGAGCTGGCCCGACTGGCGGCTGACCGACATGCCTTCGGTCATGGACAGGCGCGAGACCTGGGTATGCATGAGCGCATCCTTGATCAGGCGCTGCAGCTTGCGGTTGTCGTTGGCGTAGTTGGCCTCCAGCATGCCGCCGGAGATCTTCAGGCCGTCCTGCATGTCCAGAATGCTGGCCGCGGCGGGATTGCACTCCAGCACATTGCCGTTCTGATCGAGGATGACCACCCCCACCATCAGCTGGGCCGTGGCCTTGCTGTAGAGGGAGATGACCTGACGGTCCTGGTTCACCGACAGATGCAGGTTCAGCGCGCGCTTGATATGCGGCAGCATCATGGAGCCAAAGGCACGCTCCTGCTTGTTGAAAGCCGGGGCACCTTCGGGCCGCGTGATGCGCAGACCGTAGACGCAGCTGTCCTTGGTGACGATGTCGGCAGCCATCACGTGGAACACCTGCAGCTGCTTGCACCAGTCGTTGTAGTAGCTCGAAGCGCGCCACTCGGACTCGGGCATCACATCCCCCACCGTCACGATACGGTCGGTAGGCATGCTACGAAACGGGCTCATGCTGATCTTGGGGCAGTTCGGCATCAGATCGCGGCGGTCGCCTGCGGCCGAGACGATCAGCCCCACATCATCGGCGGAGCCGGGGCGCACTATGAGCGAGGCGTAATTGCCTCCCAGTTGCAGACGCAGAGTCTCCAGAAAAGGCTTCCAGCCTTCCGGGTCCATGGCAGCTTCATAGAGCTGACTGATCAGCGCACTGAACTGCTCTGCGCTCACGAAGGGCGCATCGACCGATGCGCGCACGGGGGCCGGGGTGTCGAATATGGGCACATCCTTGATCACGCAAGCGATGGAACTTGGCGTGTAGGTGGAAAAACCCATCTTGGCGAAAGCGCTGACCATCATGTTCAACTCCTTGGCTGAAGGTTGGTTGCAGACAGATCAGTTCAGCTCAAACAGGCCGGCCGCGCCCATGCCGCCGCCAATGCACATGCTCACCACCACAAAACGCACGCCGCGGCGACGCCCCTCCAGCAGGGCATGACCCACCAGACGTGCGCCCGACATGCCGAAGGGGTGGCCGATGGAGATCGCGCCGCCGTTGACGTTCAGGCGCTCATCGGGAATGCCCAGTTTGTCGCGGCTGTAGATCACCTGGCAGGCAAATGCCTCGTTGATTTCCCACAGGCCGATGTCGCCAACCGTCAGCCCATGCTGCTTGAGCAGCTTGGGGATGGCATAGACGGGGCCGATCCCCATTTCATCGGCACGGCAGCCTGCCACGGCCACGCCGCGATAGGTGCCCAGTGCCGCGAGTCCGCGACTGCGGGCTTCGTCGGCACTCATCACCACACAGGCGCTGGCACCATCGGACAGCTGGGATGCATTGCCGGCCGTGATGAACTGGCCTTGCTCCACCCACTGGCCGTTCTTCCATACAGGCTTGAGCTTGGCCAGACTCTCCAGCGTGGTGTCGGCACGGTTGCCCTCGTCGCGGGTCAGCGTGACTTCCTCGCTGCCGGTGACATTGCCTTCCTTGTCAAACAGCTGCTTGACCGTGGTCAGCGGCACGATTTCATCGTCGAACAGGCCACGGGCCTGTGCGGCGGCCACGCGCTGCTGGCTGCGCAGCGAGTACTCGTTCTGGGCTTCACGGCTGATGCCGTAGCGCTGACTGACCAGCTCGGCCGTCTCTATCATTTGAATGTAAGCCGTGGGCTCTGCGGCCAGCACCGCCTTCGACTGGGCTCGGTACGAATTCTTGTACTTGTTCTGAACCAGGGAAATGGACTCCAGGCCTCCGGCGACGGCAATATTCATCTCGCCGGTCATGACACCCTTGGCAGCCGTGGCAATGCTCATGAGGCCCGATGCACACATGCGGTCGATCACCATGCCGCCCACGGATTCCGGCAGGCCGGCGGTGTAGCCGCACAGACGCCCCAGGTTGTAGCCCTGCGTGCCCTGCTGCGCGGCAATGCCCAAAATGACATCATCCACATCCGCACCAGCCACGTTCGCCTTGTTGAGCGCCGCGCGAATGACGTGTCCGCCCAGCACCGGGGCTTCGGTGTCGTTGAAGGCACCACGGTAAGCCTTGCCTATGGGAGTACGTGCCGTCGAAACGATGACTGCGTCTTTCATGTCTTTGTCTCCTAACTTTCTTTTCGTCGCGCCCTGGGCAGCTTTTGCTGCCGTATCGAGGTCGGCCACTCTGTCGGTGGCTCGTCCCTCCTCACAAAAAAATGCAACCGCCCACCGAAGCAGGCGCTTGCACACACTCAATTTTCCGGGATAAAGAACAGCCTGCTGATGGTTTCAACCACACAGCCGGGTTTATCCTGATTCTTGACCTGTACGGTGATTCGGATCGTGACCTGTACGCCGTCTTCCCCGATCGGGGTCGCCGCCACCACCTCGCCACTGCCACGCACGAAGCTGTTCACCAGCACCGGAGCCGGAAAACGCACCTTCTCGCAACCATAGTTGACGCCCATCTTCAGCCCCTGATAGCTGACCAGCTGAGGCAAAAACAGATTGGCCAGCGACAGCGTCAGATATCCATGGGCCACGCAGGCGCCGAACGGGCCGCTCCTGGCCTGCTCCGGGTCCACATGAATCCATTGGTGATCGCCCGTGGCATCGGCAAACTGATTGATGCGCTCCTGCGTGATCTGCACCCATTCGGTCTCGCCCAGCTGACGTCCCACCGATGCCTGCACCGAGGCTGCCGAGTCAAACAGCATCTTGTCTGCGACTGCATTCATGCTCAGGCCCTCTGCGAGCTGACGGACACCACTTCACCCGTCATGTACGAGGAGTAGTCGCTGGCCAGGAAGATCATCACATTGGCTACTTCCCAGGGCTCGGCACCACGGCCAAAGGCTTCCTTCTCGGACAGCTTGGCCAGCAGCTCTTCAGAGGCGGACTTCTTGAGAAAGGCGTGAATGGCGATGGAAGGTGCCACGGCGTTGATGCGGATGCCGAATTCGGCCGCTTCCAGCGCCGAGCAGCGCGTGAGGGCCATCACGCCTGCCTTGGCCGCTGCGTAGTGAGCCTGCTCGGTCTGGGCGCGCCAGCCCAGCACCGAGGCGTTGTTGACGATCACGCCCTTGCCGCGTGGCTGCATCAGCTTGAGCGCTGCGCGCGTCATGCGGAAGGTGCCGGTCAGCGTGATGTCGATGACCTTGTTCCACTCGTCATCGCCCATGTCGACGACCTTGCAACTGGTGCCCAGACCCGCGTTATTGATCAGCACATCGATCCCGCCCATGGCGCTGTCGGCTTCGGAGATCAGCGCCTGAACCTGTTCTTCCCTGCTCACGTCGCAGAGCTTGCCAAAGACCTGGGTCAAACCCGTGTCCTTTTTGATCTGCTCCACGGCTTCGGCCAGCCGGCGCTCATGCACATCGGAGATGAACAAGGCCTTGCAGCCCTCCTCCGCTGCTCGTTTTGCAGCTGAAAAGCCGATACCGGCGCCAGCAGCAGCGGTAACGAGCACAGTTTTGTATTTGAGCAGGCCGTGGGGAGCAACGTAGGAGGGAGCGCTAGTCATTTGTCATTCAGAAGGTAGTTACCCTGATCTTCCGGCTCCCGCTGCGCTGCAGCATCGTCACTTTGGACGATAGGTCATTCCCTAGTGTCGCTGGAAGGACATTTCAAAGGAGAAAATGCTGCAAACCACAAGGAAGAACCCGCGGTTCACAGCATCTTCTTTGGAGCCACTCAGCGTATTCACCTACTCCAATGACCGAGCACCAGGGCACTCGCTCAGCGCGGCATGCCCAGTGCGCGTTCGGCCATGAGGTTCATCTGAATCTCGTTGGTGCCTGCGTAGATGGTGTCGGCACGGCTGACCAGCCATAGCTGCTGCAAAGCGCTGAACGCCGGATCCTTGAGCACCAGTTCGCCCTGCTCGCCCAGCACATCCATGGCCAGCTCTCCCAGATCACGGTGCCAGTTGGACCATGCATATTTGGATACGGAAGCCACACGGAAGGGCGTGCTCTCATCGCTGGAGCGCAGCGCATGGGCGCGCAGAGTCTGCAGGCCCATATCGGCCTTGGCCAGGCGCTGACGGATCAGCGGATCGCGGGCCGCGCCATTGCGCCTGGCCAGGGCCAGGATCAGGTCCAGCTCATGACGGAAATGCGCCTGCTGGCCCAGAGTGGACGCACCGCGCTCGCAGCCCAGCAGATACATGGCGACCTTCCAGCCATCGCCCACGGGGCCCAGGTGCAGGGTGCCGTCGGTACGTGCACCGTCGAAGAAAACTTCATTGAACTCCGAGGTGCCGGTGATCTGGCGAATCGGACGCACCTCCACGCCGGCCTGCTTGATGGGCACCAGCAGCAGCACCATGCCCGCATGGCGGGGGCTGGCAGTGCTCGCTCCGACCTCGTCGGTGCGAGCCAGCACAAACACCCATTCGGACTCATGGGCCCAGGAAGTCCAGACCTTCTGACCGTTGATCACCCATTCGCCCGTGGCCGCATCACGATGGGCTTTGGTACGAATGCCCGCCAGGTCGGAGCCCGCGCCGGGCTCTGAGTAGCCCTGAGCCCAATAGTCGGTACCGGCCAGAATGCCAGGCAGAAAACGCTGTTTCTGCTCGGGCGTGCCAAAAGCCATCAGCGTGGGGGCCAGCAGGGTCTCGCCAATGTGACCGATGCGGCCTGGGCCACCGCAGCGTACATACTCCTCGTGGAAGATGACTTGCTGGGCCAGCGGGGCGTTACGGCCGCCATACCGGGCCTCCCAGCCCAGCCCTGTCCAGCCGCCCTTGGCCAGCTCCTGCTCCCACTCCTTGGCCAGTTGTGCGTCATAACCCTCGGCACCCAGACCGCTGGCATGCTTGAGCGGGGCGAACCGCCCTGCCAGATGTTGCGCCATCCATTCACGCACTTCAGCGCGAAAGGCTTCATTGATTTCCGACTCCTGCATCTTCATGCGGCCTCCGTCACGCTCTCGTCCAACAAACGCGCAGCCACCAGCTCGCGCCACTGCTCCACCGTGCCCATGCGCTGGCTGGATGCCTGCGCGCGTCGGAAGAACAGATGCGGATCAAACTCCCAGGTGAATCCCACGCCGCCGTGCAACTGAATGCTTTCACGCGTGGAAAAGAGAGCAGCCTCCGTTGCATCTGTGCGAGCTTGAGCCGCAAAGTAGCTCAGATCGCTTGTGCCGTCAGCGGTATCAGCTATGAAAGCTGCTGCATAGACGGCAGAACGAGCGGTCTCCACCTTCACCAGCATCTGCGCTGCCCGGTGCTTGACGCCCTGAAAGCTGCCCACGGCCCTGCCGAACTGCTGGCGCTCCTTGGTGTATTCCACAGCCAGATTCAGCGCGCGCTCGGCCACGCCGACCTGCTCAGCCGCCAAGCCGATGGCCGCCAGATTGCGCGTCTGCGCCCACAGGCTCCTGAGCGCCTCGCCATGCATCAGCACGGCAGCGCCGCTCAATCTCACATTAACGGCCATGACATCGGCACTGCTGCGTGTGGCGTCCACCGTCGCCAGCGCCTGCACGCTCAGACCTTCGGTCTTGGCATGCACCTCCAGCAGGCCCATCGAGCCGCAAGGCAGGGTAGCGGGCAGCAGGAACACATCGGCATGTGCGCCTGATCCCACCTGACTCCACTGGCCATTGAGCACCAGCGCATCGCCTTCGAGCTTCACGATCGCGGCCTCGGGCAGTTCGCCGCGCACCGTCATGCCCAGCACGCAGATCCGGCCCGAGGTGGCCAGGCGCTCCACCACGCCCAGGCCCTGCTCGGTCTGGCTCAACGCCTGCCACAAAGGCGTCACCGCGACAACAGCATCAAAAAACGGCACGCAGGCCAGGTGATAGCCCATCTGCTCCTGAAGCAGCACCAGCTCGCGCCAGCCCAGACCCATGCCACCTGCGGCTTCAGGCAGGGCCACGCTGCACCAGCCCATGTCCAGCACTTCCTGCCACAGGGCACGGTCCAGCCCGCCCTCGGTTTCAGAAACCTTGCGCACCTGCGCCGTGCTGCTTTTTTCCTGCAGAAACACCGCGGCGCTCTCGGCGATCATTTTTTGTTCTTCGTTCAGACTTAAATCCATGATGGCTCGCGTCCTGAGTTCTTCATCGAATGGGAAGGCCGGGCCCCATGCCCCGGCTGTTTCTTCTGTTTAGGTCCCGTAGACCTTCTGAGGGGCCTTGCCCTCGGCGATCAGTTGATCGACCACAGCTGACAGCTCGGCAGGCTCCCAGCGCGCCTGCTTGTCATTGATCTTGCCGGTGAACCAGCCGTCGGCCACGGACAGCTCGCCGCCCTTGGCTTCAAAGCAGCGGCCCGTCACATGCCTGGACTGGGTGCTGCCCAGCCAGACGACGATGGAGGCCACATTCATCGGGTCCCAGACGTCGAAGCCGGACTCGGGCTTCTTGACCATATCGGGCATGGCGCCTTCGGTCATGGACGTGCGCGCAGCAGGTGCCAGACAGTTGGCGGTGATGCCGTAGCGCGCCAGCTCCGCGGCCTGCACCAGAGTCAGACCGGCGATGCCGGCCTTGGCTGCGGCATAGTTGCTCTGACCGATGGAGCCTTGCAGGCCCGCGCCGGAGCTGGTGTTGATGATGCGCGCATCCACGTCCTTGCCGGCCTTCTTCTGATCGCGCCAGTAGCCGCCAAACACCTTGGCCATGCAGAAATGTCCGCGCAGATGCACGCGCATGACCATATCCCAGTCCTCTTCGGACAGGCTCAGGAACATGCGGTCACGCAGCACGCCCGCGTTGTTGACGATGACCTGCACATCGCCAAAGGCGGCCAGTGCCGCATCCAGAATCGATTGCGCTCCGGCCACAGTGGTGATGTCACCCGTGTTGGCCAGCGCCTTGCCGCCACCGGCCTTGACTTCCTCGGCCACGGCCTGAGCGGCTTCGGCACGGATGTCGTTGATCACCACATTTGCACCTTCTTGCGCGAAGGCCAGCGCATAAGCGCGGCCCAGGCCACCGCCTGCACCGGTGATGACGACGGTTCTCTGGTTGCAAATACCCATTTGTTTCCCCTTTTGCTTGCTGTGCAGAGCAGGCACGCAGCCTGTCTGCGCTCTTGAAATCACGCCTTGAAAACCGACAGATCGGGCTGACGATGCGCCCAGGGAGCGGCTTGTTCCAGCTGCGCTGCCAGCGCCAACAGGCGCCCTTCGCGGCCAAACGGCGCAGCAAAGTGCGCGCCTATAGGCAAGTTGTCCCTGGTCCAGTGCATGGGCACAGACATGGCGGGCTGGCCTGTCATATTGAAAAGCGCGGTATAGGGCGAAGCCTTGACGGCTTCGCGCGCGAATGAGTCATAAGGCTGGTCCAGCGTCAGCACACCCAACAGCGGTGGCGGCACGGCCATCACGGGAGTCAGGATCAGGTCGTACTTGAGAAAGAAGCGGTCCAGAATCTGGCCGGCCGTATCGAAGTTGGTACGCGCCATCAGCATCTGCTCGGCGGTATAGGACCTGGCCTTTTCCAGATACAGCCAGTCCACCTGCTCCACCTCATCCTGGCGCACTGCGCGACCCAGCAGCTTTTCGCGGGCACGGATGCTGGCCATCATGCCCACGGATGTCACCACGCCCAGGCCCGAGAACACCTCAGCCACAGGCAACTCCGGCATGTCTTCCACGATTTCATGTCCCAGCGCCAGACAGGCCTTGATGGCCTTGTCCACCGCCGCCTGGCAGTCCGCATGTACGGGAATGCCAAAGTAGTTTCCGGTCCAGACGGCGATCCTGAGCTTCTTGGGCGCCTGCTTGAGGGCATCCAGATAGCTGCCTTCCACGTCGCGCGGCGGCACGGTGCGCGAGCCAGGCTCACGCCCCTGCGTCAGATCGAGCAGGTGAGCGCTGTCGCGCACGCTGCGACTGATGACATGGTTCATGGACAAGCCCATCCAGCCTTCCATATTGGCCGGACCGGCAGGCAGACGGCCGCGGCTGGGCTTGAGGCCGAACAGGCCGCAGTGCGAAGCGGGAATGCGGATGGAGCCGCCTCCATCGCTGGCATGGGCCACGGGCACAATGCCTGCGGCAACCACCGATGCCGCACCACCCGAGGAGCCGCCTGTCGTATGGGCAGCATTCCAGGGGTTGGGCGACTTGCCATAGAGCAAGGACTCGGTCGTGGGCGTCTGGCCGAACTCGGGCGATGCCGTCTTGCCGAAGATATTGAGCCCGGCCGCCTTGTAGCGTGCAACCAGGGTGCTGTCGTACTCTGCCACGGCCCCCTTGAAAAAGCGGCAGCCATTGGTGGTGACCGTACCCTTCAGATACTGGTTCAGGTCCTTGAGCAAAAAGGGCACGCCCCACATGGGCGCCCTGGCTGTGGCTTCGGCACGCGCAGCGCTGCCCAGAGTCGACATCTGCCTGGCCTGATCACGTGCCAGATCGTAGTCCTTGATGACCACTGCATTGAGCTTGGGCAAGGCCTGCGTGCGTGCAATCGCCGCCTCCAGCGCTTCCAGCGGCGTGATATCGCCCCGGCGGATCTGTTCTGCCCAGGCGTAGCCGTCCACCGCCGTCGCCTCATTTTTCTTCTGTGCAGCCACTGCCGGCATGGCTGCTGCTGCGGCCACGGCACCTGCGCCCTGAATAAAGCCGCGACGATCCACACCTTGATTCACTGATTCCATGCTCTCCTCCTTCTTGCTGCTGGGCATTCAAGCCTTGAGTGCGGACAGGTCGGGCACGCGATGTGCCCATGGCAGTGCTTGCTCCAGCTGCGCCGCCAGGCGCAGCAAGCGGCCTTCGCCACCAAACGGTGCGACAAAGTGGGAACCCACAGGGAGGTGGTCTGCCGTCCAGTGCAGCGGCACGGACATGGCCGGATGACCGCTGATGTTGAACAGCGAGGTAAAGGCGGAGGAGTTCATGGCCTCGGCGGCATAGCTTTGATAAGGCTGATCGAGTCGCAGCACGCCCAGTTTCTGTGCAGGCACCACGGTGGTTGGCGTCAGAATCAGGTCGTACCTGGACAGGAATGCATCGATCAATTGCCCCGCCTTGTCGAAGCCTGCGCGGCCACGGTACAGATCCAGCGCCGAGGCCTTCTTCGCGGCCTGCAACGCGGCCCAGTTCAACGGCTCCATCTCGTCTTCGCGCACAGCGCGGCCCAGCTGCTTTTCACGGTATTCGATGGCGCTGAGCAGACCTGCCGACATGCCTGTACCCATGCCGCCAAAAATTTCGTTCACCGGCAGCTCTGGCATGGCCTCTTCAACAAAATGCCCCAGGGCCTCGCAGGCCTTGGCTGCTTTGTCCACGGCCTCCAGGCATTCGGCATGTACGGGAATCCCGAAGTAGTTCTTGCGCCAGACGGCAATACGCAGCTTGTGCTCGGGCTGGTGCATCGCTTCAAGGTAGCCGCGTGGAACATCAGAGGGAGGTCGCACTCGCGAGCCGAATTCGGGCCCAGCACTCAAGTCCAGCAGCAAGGCAGCGTCGCGCACGCTGCGGCTGATGACGTGGTTCACCGACAAACCTGTTGCGCCATCCAGCGCTCCCGGCCCTGCAGGCACACGTCCACGACTGGGCTTGAGTCCGAACAGGCCGCAATGTGCGGTCGGTATGCGGATGGAGCCGCCGCCATCGCTGGCATGGCCCACGGGCAGAATGCCGGCCGCCACCACAGCGGCAGTCCCACCGGAAGAACCGCCCGTGGTATGCCCGGTGTTCCAGGGGTTGGGCGTGACGCCGTAAAGCCTTGACTCTGTGGTGGTCGTCATGCCGAACTCGGGAGATGCCGTCTTGCCAAAGATGTTGAGACCCGCAGCCTTGTAGCGCGTCACCAGCGTGGAGTCCTGCGAAGCGACAGCATCCTTGAAGAAGCGGCAACCATTGCTGGTCACGGTTCCTGCCATGCTCAGGCCCAGGTCCTTGAGCACAAACGGCAGACCCCACAGCGGGGCTTTGTCAGTCGCCTGTTTGCGTGCATCGCGGCCCATGGCCGAGAGCTTCTTGGCATGCGCGCGGGCCAGTTCGTAGTCTTTGATGACCACGGCATTGAGCTTGGGCAAGGCTTCAACGCGCGCAATGGCGGCATCAAGAGCCTCCAGCGGCGTGACATCGCCTTTGCGCATCTGCGCTGCCATGGTGATGGCATCGGCCTGCGCAACGGTCCTGGTGCCGACTTGCGCTTGCGCTGCTGGCAGACCCAGTGCTGCCGCCGTGGCAGTTGCCCCGGCCAGGAATGCTCTGCGATCTGAATCCGTCGCTTTGTCTTGCATGTCTTTGTCTCCGTTGATTTTTTTGGACGACCTGCTAAACCGCTAACACCTGAACTCCAAGGCATGCAGGCACTGCGGTGCCTGCATGAGCGCCATCAGAGACGTTCGATGATGGTGACGTTGGCCTGACCACCACCTTCGCACATGGTCTGCAGCCCATAGCGCCCGCCCGTGCGCTCCAGCTCGTGCAGCAGTGTGGTCATGAGCTTTGCGCCCGAGGCCCCCAGTGGATGACCGAGCGCAATCGCGCCGCCGTTGACATTGGTTTTGGCATGGTCGTAGCCGGTCTCCTTGAGCCAGGCCATGACCACGGAAGCGAAGGCCTCGTTGATCTCGACCAGGTCGATGTCGGACATGGTCATGCCAGCCTTCTTGAGCGCATATTCCGTGGCGGGAATCGGAGCGGTCAGGTGCCAGATGGGGTCATCGGCGCGCACGCTCATATGGTGAATGCGGGCGCGGGGCTTGAGGTTGTAGCGCTTGAGAGCGGCTTCGGACACCACCAGCACGGCAGCCGCTGCATCGCAGGTGGAGCTCGAGACGGCTGCCGTGATGGAGGGATAGCTGGGGTCCACCGGCTCCAGCGTGGCCATCTTCTCCAGAGTGGAAAGGCGAGCCGTCTCGTCCATCCTGAAAGCGCCAAAGGGGGCGATTTCACGGTCGAAGCGGCCATCGGCAATCGCATTCAAAGCGCGGTCGTGGCTTTCCTTGGCAAACACTTCCATATCGGCACGACTCACACCCCAGTGGTCGGCAATACGCTGGGCGGCATAGAACTGGTTCACTGGCGCGTTGCCGAAGCGGGCCTGCCAGCCCTTGCTCTCGGCAAACGGCGTGGTAAAGCCCAGGGGCTGGCCGGCGAGCATGGCCGAGGAGATGGGAATGGCCGTCATGGTCTGCACACCACCGGCCAGCACCACGTCCTGCGTGCCGCTCATCACGGCCTGGGCCGCAAAGTGAATGGCTTGCTGGGAGGAGCCGCACTGGCGGTCGATCGTGGTGCCGGGAACGTTCAAGGGCATACCGGCTGCCAGCCAGGAAGTGCGGGCAATGTCGCCGGCCAGGGAGCCGATGGTGTCCACGCAGCCAAAGATCACGTCGTCGTAATCGGCTGCGGGAATGTCGTTGCGCTCGACCAGCGCCTTGATCACATGGGCGCCGAGGTCGGCGCCGTGCACGGTGGCGAGAGAGCCCTTGCGCTTGCCGGTAGGAGAGCGCAGCGCATCAACGATATAGGCCTGGGCGCTCATGCAGCCACCTCTTCAGCAATGTTCTTCACCGCATCCTGCGCAGAGCAGGAGGCACATGAATCGATTTCTCGATCAAAAGTCGATCCGGGGCCCACGGGGGCATTGGGACTGCGCAGCAGCCCCTGAGTCAGGCGGGCCGCATGGTATGCCTTGTCGCCCCAGGCAGCGTCCAGTACCCAGGCGCGCTTCATGAACATCTGCAGATCGACTTCCCAGGTGTAACCCATGGCGCCATGGACCTGCAGACTGTTGCGTGCCGCAAACCAGCTCGCTTCGCTGCACTGGAGCTTGGCGTGCGAGATGCGCACGGCCAGATCGGGTTCGCCGTGCTGCAGCGCATAGAAGGCACGGTAGAGCACTGGTTTGGCAAACTCGATCTTGGTGACGATGTCCGACAGGTGGTGCTGCACGGCCTGAAAGCTGCCGATGACCTTGTCGAACTGCTTGCGCTGTGCCACATAGTCCACCGACAGGTCCAGCATGCGCTGGGCCAGGCCCAGCATCTGGGCAGCTGCGGCGAGTGCCCCGCGCTCGCCGGCAGTGTCCCAGACCTTCCGACCCTGAGCTCCATCGAGCAAGCGCGTGGCATCGGATGCCGTCCAGCGCACCCGTGACAGGCGGCGCGAGGAGTCGATGCTGCCCAGTGCCGTGATCTCGCACTGTGCAGGCCTGACCAGGTGCAGTTCCAGGCCGGTGGCCGTGGCATGGGGCAGCAACAGCACATCGGCCAGTGCGGCGTCCGCCACATTGGGGTTGACGGGATGGCCCACGGCCACGCGGCAGCTGCCTTCGGCAATCCTGGACAGCCAGACACGGCTCTCATGTCCTTGCGGCAATGCACTCAGCATGCCCACGGCCACATAGGCTGTGTCGGTCAAGGAATCGGGCAGAGCGTAATAACCCACTTCCTGCAGCAGCAGTGCCCAGTCCACATCGGCCATGCCCATGCCGCCATCGGCCTCGGGGGCGGACAGGCCCATCAGGCCTTGTTCTGCAATCCTGGCCCACAGCTCGGGGCTGCGACCGGTCGGAGTTTCCCAGATGTCGCGCAGCAGCTCGGGGGCTGCTTCGGTCATCAGAAAGCGGCTGATCGAGTCACGGAATGCGATTTGATCTTCGGTAAAGGTGAAGTCCATGGTTGTCTCCCTGCCGATCAGGATTTGGGCAGACCCAGCATGCGCTGAGCGATGATGTTGCGCTGGATCTCGTTGCTGCCCGCGTAGATGGGACCGGCCTGCGAGAACAGGAAACCTTCAAGCCATTCGTTGGCCTCGGCGTCATCGATGAGCTCGGCACGCGCGCCCAGAATGCGCATCGCGGTTTCGTGAATCATGATGTCCAGCTCGGACCAGACAATCTTGTTGGTACTGGCTTCAGCGCCAATCTGTGCGCCCTTGTTGAGGCGGCCTACCGTGTGATAGGAGGACAGCGTGTATGCCTCCGCCCCTTGCCAGGCACGCAGAACAGCGTCGCGAATGGAGTGGTCGCGGTCGGCATCGACCTGATTGCGCAGATACAGGTCCAGCAGCTTCTGCGCACTGCGCTGATAGCGGGCGGGAGAGCGCAGCAGCAGGCCGCGCTCGAAGCCGGCCGTCGCCATCGCCACATGCCAGCCCTTGCCTTCTGCACCCAGCAGGTTCTCCACGGGTACCTCGACATCGTCGAAGAAGATTTCGGCAAAGTGCTCGCGGCCATTGATGGCACGAATGGGGCGCACGGTGATGCCGGGCGTATTCAAGGGCACCAGTATGTAGCTCAGACCATGATGGCGGCTCGATGTCGGGTCGCTGCGGAACAGGCCGAACACCCAGTCTGCAAAGATGGCGCGGGTAGACCAGATTTTCTGACCGTTCAGAATGAATTTGTCACCCATGCGTGTGGCGCGGCTGCTGATGGCAGCCATGTCCGAGCCGGCGTTGGGCTCGGACCAACCCTGGGCCCACATATCGTCGCAGCGGGCCATACGGGGCAGAAAACGGGCCTTCTGCTCGGGCGTGCCGAATTCCATCAGCGTGGAGCCCAGCAGCAGAATACCGTTCTGGTTCACGCGGGATGGCGCATCGGCTGCCCAGTACTCTTCCTCAAATATCAGCCATTCGGTCAGGTCGCAGCCGCTGCCGCCCAGGTCCTTGGGCCAGGTCACGGCGCTGTAGCCGGCGCTGGCCAACCTGGCTTCCCACTGGCGGTGCTGCTCGAACCCCTCTCGGGTGTCATAGCTCTGCAGTCGTTCCTTGGGCACATTGTTCTTGAGCCATTCACGTACCTGGGCACGGAAGGTCTTCTGCGCTGGGGTGTATGTCAAATCCATGGTTGTTTCCTCTTCGCGCTAGTGATGCTCAGAATTTGGCGTCGCGCTTTTCCACAAAGGCGCTACGCGTCTCGGCGGAATCTGGACTCATATAGGCTTGCAGGGTGAATCCCTGCTCCCAGCGGTATTTGTCTTCGAGATTGCCATCTTCGATGCCGGTCAGCGCCTCCTTGGCGATGCGGATCATGGCGGGGCTCTTGGCGGCAATCTTGTTGGCGATCTCCATGGCGACGTCGCGCAGCTGCTCACGGGGAACTACACGCTCTATGGCCCCCAGGCGCAGGGCTTCTGCCGCAGCGATCATCTCGCCCGTGAAGAACAGATAGCGGGTCTTCTGCACGCCGAACATGCGCTGCAGATGGGCGGCACCGCCCATGGCTCCTCGGTCCACCTCGGGCAGGCCGAAAGTGGCGTCTTCTGCGGCGATCACGATGTCCGATGCACCGCAGATGCCGATTCCGCCGCCCAGCACAAAGCCGTGCACGGCGGTGATGACGGGTACCTTGTTCAGGTGCACTGCCTTGAACGTGGCGTAGTTGCCTGCGTTCACATCGATGATGAGCTTGTCGTTGGTCGCTAGCTCCTTGATGTCCACACCCGCGCAGAAGCCGCGGTTCTCGGCACGGATGACGATCACGCGCACATCGGCTCTATCGCCCAGCGCCTGGATTTCCCTGGCCAGACCATTCCAGCCGGCGGCATTCAAGGCATTCACGGGAGCACGGTCGATCACCAGCTCTGCCACACCGTTGTCATGAATATTGGAGTGAAATTGTTGAGTGGACATATACCAGTCTTGTTGGCGTGTTGTCATGCGGGAGTCAATGCGTTCAATGCGTTGCGACGGTCCATGGCCTGGCGGACAATGCCGCCAATCACCTCCTCGCAGCTGTCGAGCCGGCCAATCAGAGCAGCCACCTGGCCAGCGGACATCACGCCCTCTGCGGGATTGCCGTCAACCATGGAGCGCTGCAGCAACATGGGGGCGTTGGCAGCCATCACGGTCTGAGCGACGGAAGACGAGTCTTCGCGCATGGCCTTCATGAAGATGCTCAAGGCCTGGCCCGTGGTCATGCCGGTCTCGGCCTTCCACTGCAACGCCAGACTCAGGGCAATGCGCAAGCGCTTCACGGGACTGGCTTTTTCCAGCATGGCCAGATATTCGTTGGGGATCATGCGCTGGGGCATGCCATCGACCAGATGGGAGATGGCGATCTTTTCCGCATCCTTTGTAGCCAGATAGCGCTGCAGCGTGGCAGCGGGCACCTTGGAATCACTGGTCATCAAGAACCGCGTGCCCATGGCAATACCCGATGCGCCATAGGCCAGAGCAGCCAGCAGGCCACGGCCGTCATAAAAGCCGCCTGCAGCAATCACGGGCACATCGACCGCATCCACTACCTGAGGCAGCAGCACCGTGGTGGGAACGCTGCCGGTATGGCCTCCCCCCTCTCCCCCTTGCACGGTGATGGCATTGGCCCCCATCTCGATCGCCTTTTGAGCGTGCTTCAGAGCCCCCACTGTGGGCATGCAGACGATGCCGGCTTCGCGCAGACGGCCTATCACCTTCTTGTCCGGACCGCGGCCATAGCTCACAGCACGAAGACGGTATTTCACAGCCAGATCCAGCAGTTGCTGGGCATTGGGCTGGAACATGTGAAAGTTCAGCCCGAAAGGCTGATCATCGGTCTCGCGCTTGACACGCAGAATCTCGGCTTCGATCCTGTCGGCAGGAATGGTGGCACCTGCCAGGAAGCCAAAACCGCCAGCATTGGTCGTACCGATCACCAGATCAGCCCCCGCCACATAGCCCATGGCAGTCTGGATGACGGGATAGCGGCACCCCAGCAGGTCACAGATAGGAGTGCGCAGACTGCCCATATCGTTCATATTGCTCATGCCTTTGACTCTTCTTTGTTGGCCTTTGCCATGGACCTGGCGTCCTGGCCGCCCAGCTGCCCCATGCCCATCGCCTGACTGTGTGCGTGAGCAAAGTGGTGATAGCCAAAAGCCATGTCCATGGTGGAGCGCAGGCCCTGCAGCTCTTCAGCCTTGTTGACGACCATCTTGGTCAGCGCCAGGCCCAGACGCGGCTGTGCCGCCATGCGCTGGGCCATGGCATAGACCTGGTCCTCGAGCTCGGCACGCGACACCACGCGGTTGACCATGCCCATCTGATAGGCGCGCTCTGCCGGCATGCGCTCACCCAGCAGCAGGAACTCCTTGGCAATACGCGGATGCAGCTCGTGAGCGTGGGCGAAGTACTCCACACCGGGAATGCCCATGCGCACCACGGGATCCTGGAAAAACGCATCGTCACTGGCCACGATCAGATCGCAGACCCAGGCCAGCATCAGACCGCCCGCCACGCATGCCCCCTGCACCATGGCAATCATGGGTTTGGGTATCTCGCGCCAGCGCCGGCACATGCCCAGGTAGACCTCCTGCTCGCGGGCAAACAGCTGTTCGCCACCGGGCTTGTTGGTGTGATCCCACCACAGGTGCACGCGGTCAAAGGGCTTGTTGATGTCTCGCCCGGGCGTGCCGATGTCGTGACCCGCGCTGAAGTGCCTGCCCTCACCGCGCAGCACGATGACCTTGACGTCGTCGTCGTCGGTCGCCTTGCGCAAGGCTGCATCCAGCGCATAGGTCATCTGCGAGTTCTGCACGTTGTTGAACGTGGGTCGATTCATGGTGACCGTGGCAATGCCCTTGTCCACGCTGTAGAGAACGGGCTCGTCCGTTTCATAGACGGCCTTGTCCTCGCGTGCCACAAATTCGCTGGATGCATCATCCATATCAGACTCCCATGGCCGTAGCGCGCAGATTGTGCGGATCGAGCTGAGCCAGCAAGGCCAGTTGCTCGGGCGTGGGATCAGGTGTCACACCCACGTTCTCGGGGACATGGATCGGAAAGCCCGTGGCCTCCTTGACCTGCACTGCCGTCACGCCGGGATGCAGCGACACCAGGCGCACTTGATGGCTGGGTCCACCAAAGTCCATCACACACAGATTGGTGAAGATGAAGCGAATGTCGGTGGTCTCCTCCAGCGTCCAGCCCCTGGCCAGGCGTGCGGGGTTGTAGCCCACGCTGCCCACTGCATCGACCTCGCCCGACACAAATACCTTGGTGCTGTGGTTGGGAACAAAGAAGGAGTTGGCGTGGTTGATCGAATTACCGGGGAAGCCGCGCACGCCCAGCATCATGGACTTGGGGCGGGCGTAGTCGCTGCCCACCATGGAGATATTGCCCTGACCGAAGCGGTCTACCTGCACGGGACCCACCATGGCGTGGCGCTTGCCACCCCAGACGTTGTCGAAGATGCGCGAGAAGCCCATCCAACTTTCACGCTTGATCTTGTACTCACCTCGCGGGCCTACGGGCACGGGCTCGCTGACCACCCAGGCCTCCGAGTCCGTCATGATCAGATCGGTGTTGATGGACCGCATGCACAGCGAAGCCGCCAGTCGCGGCACCAGGCCGATGCCGGTGGCCAGCACCTCGCCGTCGTTTTCCCAGGCACGTGCCGCGGCGCAGATGACGCGATCTACCAATGCAATTTCACTCATCTCTTGGCCTCCTCAGAACACGGGCAAGGGCAGGCGCTTGATTGCCTCCATGCCACCCACTTTTTCCAGATATTCCTGCTCCGTGCACTGCACGTATTTCTGCTGATAGCTGTCCCAGCCGGCTTCTTCCTTGCTGCTGGCCGCGTATTCCTTGAAGTGCTTGACATCAAAGCCATACAGGGGCGCGCAGGACGATGGGTGGGCACCACCTGGCAGGTGCACGACGCCCGTGGTTTCGGAACGCTCCCAGAACACCAGGCGGGCGGCTTGCTCCGACTCGAAGCTGCTGCTCTCGACCAGTTCGTCGCAGCTCACGAAGGTGTTGGTCGCGGCGCGCGCAAACAGGTCGTCCATATAGATGTCGGGGCCGGCAATCTGGCAGACGCCGCGGGAGTCCGCGCGATCCACATGCAGCAGGGCCACATCCAGGTTGATGGCGGGCATTGCCACCCATTCCCTGCCGTCGTAAGGCGACTCGATCAGGCGGATGGAGCTGTTGTGCTTGAGCACATCGGTACCCAGACCGACTCGGGTGGGAATGTAGGGAATACGCATGCCAGCAGCCTTCAGGCCCAGCACCATATGACCTTCGTCAATTTCCATGACCTCGATCTCACCACTCTGGCGGGCCTTGCGAAAGTACGGCTCAAGCGGAATGAAGTCCAGCGACACAAAGGCGAAGATCAACTTCCTGACCTTGCCGGCCGCACACAACATGCCCACATCGGCACCGCCATAGGCCACCACGGTCAGATCCTTGACTGGGCTGCGCAGCAGCTCGCGCACCAGTGCCATGGGCTTGCGCCGGGGTCCCCAGCCACCAATTCCGATCGTCATGCCATCCTTGATGGATGCCACAACGTCCTTCGCTGTCATCAATTTATTGGCCATGTCTCCAAGCCTCCTATCAGTTGTTTTCAGGGCGGCCCACGCTGAAGTCGTGCCCCCAGAGGCTTACGGTCGTGAACTCGTGCGTGATGTGGTGTTCCCAGTCGATGACGGCGCCGCCATAGCCGAACTCCAGGTCGAAGTTGGAGGGCGTCTTCATGTAGAACGAGATCATCTTGTCGTTGGTGTGCTGACCCAGAGTGGCAGAGAGCTTGACCTGGCTCTTTTGCATGCGGTCCATGGCACGGCCCACTTCGGGCATGTTGTCCACCTCCACCATCACATGCACGCAGCCCGAAGCGGAAGGGAACTCGGCCAGCGCCAGACTGTGGTGACGAGCGTTGGCGCAGTGGAAGAAATGAATGCGGACCGTGGGGCCGGCATCGCCTGCGGGCTTGAAGTTGTAGATGTCCGAAAGACCAAAGCCCAGTACATTGCGCACAAAGGCCACGGTCTTGTCGAAGTCGGGAGCGGGCAGCACGGTATGGCCCAGGCCATAGTCGCCGGTGACGAAGCGTGAAACCCCCTGGGGCGATGCGAAATGGCTGAAGTCGGACTTGAAGCCCCAGACGATCTCATGACGGTTTCCGGACGGATCCACCACGATGGCCAGCTCCTGCACATGGCGCTTGGCACACAGCTCGGAGCTGCCCATTTCGTAGTGCACATCAGCTGCCTGCAGCACCTTGAGCGCCTGCTCAAAGGCTTGCTTGTTGGCCACTTCCCAACCAGATGCGGAGTATCTGTCATTGCTGCCAGGCTGAACCTGGAAGCGGAACTGACGCTCATCCATCTTGATCAGCAGATCGCCATCGGCAGTGGTGCTTGGCATCATGCCAAGCACATCACGTGCATAGCTGACCCAGCGATCCAAATCAGAGCTCTCGGCAACAACGTACGCTAGTCCACGTATTTCCATCATGATGTCGGGGCCTCCAACCCAAATCCTTTAGTGATGCAGAGGATTCTGAAGAGGAGAGCCTTTGCAAACATCGTCCATTGAGACTAACGATCTAGCGCTTTGTCACCCAAATTTAATAGCACCCATACAAGAATCAGCATGCAGTTCAGCGGAATAGACTAGATTGCTTTCAGCCCCTTGAAACAGGCCGATCCGACACCCTTGCGACAGCCGTGAAAACCCGCAGTGCAAAAAAAGGCCGCACCCCCAGGCGGGAATGCGGCCAACACGATGAACTCAGTTTCTTGATGGATCAGACGGTCTGCACTTCTTCTGCAGACGCATAGTCGTTGTAGCCCCTGGCACCGGGGGTGTAGAGCGTGTTGCGGTCAAACCTGGCCAGAGGCAGGCCCCGGCGCATGCGCTGCACAAGATCGGGGTTGGCGATGAAATGCCGCGCAAAAGATACCGCCTTGCCCTCGCCTGCCTGCAACGCGGCTTCGGCGCTTTGCGCATCAAAGCCATCGTTGAGAATCAGGTTCTCGCCAAAGTTCTCACGCGCCAGCTTGAAGGCATCGATTGAAGGATCGAAGACCGCACGCATCACATGCAGATAGGCAATGCCCAGCCTGGCGGCCTGACGCATCAGCTCGGCATGGGTTGCAGCGGAGTTTTCATCCGCCGTGTCATTGAAGGTGTTGCCGGGGTTCAGGCGCAGCCCCACGCGATCGATGCCGATGGCCTCTCCCATGGAGCCCAGGCATTCCACGGCGAAACGTGAGCGGCTGCTGGCGTTGCCACCATATTCATCGGTACGCTGATTGGTGCTGGAGTGCAGGAACTGCAGACTCAGATAACCGCTGGTGCCATGCAGCTCTACGCCGTCAAAGCCCGCATCCATGGCGCGCCGAGCAGCCGCAGCATGTCCGGCAATCGCCTTGCGCACTTCTTCGGTGGTCAATGCCTGGGGCTGGTCGAAATCCTGCATGCCTGCTGCATCGGTCCAGATCTTGCCCTGAGCCTGAATGGCGGACGCCGATACGGAACGCACACCAGCGGGTTTGATATGGCTGCTGCCGATACGACCCGAGTGCATGATCTGCAGCACAATGGATCCGCCACGCGCATGCACGGCGTCCGTCACACGGCGCCAGCCGCGCACATGAGCGGCAGTCTCTATGCCGGGCTGACGACAGTAGGCCTGACCCGTGACCTCGGGCCAGGCCCCCTCAGCCACGATCAGGCCGGCATCAGCGCGCTGGCCATAGTGCTCGGCCATGATGTCGGTGGGCGTGCCATCGGCATCGGCGCGGTTGCGCGTCATGGGGGCCATGACCACGCGGTTCTGCAGAGCAATCTTGCCCAGCTGGATGGGCGTGAAAAGCGTTTGACTCATGCCGGCTCCTTAGCGCACACGCATGCGCGGCGCGGGTGTGCCACGGCGCATGCTTTTGAGGAACTGCTCCAGCGGCGCGGGCGCGGCCACTTGCGGCAACTCATCCTTGTCGGGGCGCCGGGCCCAGAATTCCTTCCAGCTCGGGAACAGGTCGTGGAAAGCGCCATGGTAGGGCTCACGACCGGGCCAGCGCATCTTCATGTCGCCAATCGGTGGCTTGTTCAGGTCGGAGGCATACCAGTAACAGGGCAGGCGGCGACGGAAATACCACTGGCCGTCAATGCGCTCGTAGTCGTCCCAGTACAGCATCTGCATGATGACCCACTCCGCACCGCACTCATGCTCGTTCTTGGAATAGACCACGCCGGTGGCGTGATCGCAGTCCGCGAACTCGATGATGTGCTGGCCCAGGTGGTGCGAGGTTCCCGTGAACTGCTCACGCAGCGTGCTGTCCTGCCAGGCCATGAAATGCGCACGCCCCACTTTTTCCTTGCCCACCTTGATATCGGGAGCAAACAGGTTCACATGGGCGTCCATGTCACGCATGTCCAGCGACAGGGAATACTTGCCGGCCAGCTGACGAATCGCATCCAGGGACTCCAGCCTATCGATACGCTCTTCCAGCGTTTGTGGCCACTGATTTACGGGTTCACTCATCTCTTCAGCCTCTTTCTTACAGCGCCGTCACCAGCACCGCGGAACGGCCGCCATCCACGGGCAGGGCGGCACCTGTCACATAGCTGGCCTCGTCGCTGGCCAGAAACAGCACGGCATTGGCCAGCTCGCCGGACTGCCCCACGCGCCCCATGGGAATGAGCTTTTCGGTGTTCTTGCGCGATGCCTCATCAGCCAGCATGCCGGCCGTGGCAGGCGTTTCCACCACAGCCGGGATCACCACGTTCACGCGGATGCCTGCTGCAGCACCTTCGGCAGCCGCGGCACGCGAAAAGTTGATGATGGCCGCCTTGGCTGCCGAGTAACCGGACATAAACGGTGTACCCAGAGTGCCGCAGATGGAGCTGATATTGACGATGGAACCACCCTTGGCGCCCATCAGCTTCAGCGCCGTGCGCGTCCCCCAGAAAGTGCCGTCCACCGAGGTGGAAAAATTGGCATGCCAGTCCGCCGTGGTCATGCCGTCGATGCCGCCCCAGGTGTAGGCCATGGCGTTGTTGACCAGAATGTCCAGGCTGCCATGCTTTTTGGCAGTCTGCTCCAGCGCACCGACAAACTGGGCTTCGTTGCCCACGTCGGCCACGATGGCCTCGGCACTGCCGCCTGCCGCCTTGATTCTGGCCACGACTTCTTCGAGAGGCTGTTTGCGGCGACCGCAGATCACGACGGTTGCCCCCTCCTGTGCGAAACGTTCAGCCGTTGCGGCACCGATACCGGAGCCACCACCGGTCACAAATGCAATCTTTCCTTCCAGACGCTTGCTCATGCTTGTCTCTCCTTAGAGGAAGGCGCTGCCGCCGTTGACTGCCACGTTCTGACCCGTCACAAAGCCGCTGTCGTCGCTGGCAAGGAACACGGCCACCTTGGCGATGTCTTCTGGCTCAGCCATGCGCCCCATGGGCACGCCGGCGATGATGGCATCGGCCCATTCCTGGGGAATGCCCTGCATCATGGGCGTGTTGGTGGGACCGGGAACCAGTGTGTTTACACGGATCTTCTTGGACGCCAGCTCCTTGGCCATGCCACGGGTCAAACCCATCAGGGCGGCCTTGGAAGCGCAGTAGTGCGCCGGACCGTCACCGCTGACAGCCGAGGTGCTGGAGATATTGACGATGGCACCGCCCTTGCCTTCCTGCATCTGCTTGACGGCGGCACGGGCGCAGTAGAAAGCGCCGTTCAGGTTCACGCCAATCACGCGCTCCCAGGTCGCGTCGGGAATATCGGCAAACTGGTCCACTGAGCCTACGCCTGCGTTGTTCACCAGCACGTCGACGGTGCCCAGCTTTTCGCGGATTTCGACAAACAGCGCATCGACCGCAGCGCTGTCGGCCACGTTGGAGGAACGGGCCAGATGCTTGCCAAGCTTGCCTTCCAGGGTCTGCCTGGCTGCTTCTTCGTTCAGGTCCACGGCCACCACAGTGGCCCCCTCATCGGCAAAACGCTGTGCAATCGCTCGCCCCATGCCCTGGCCCGCCCCTGTGACCACGGCAACTTTTCCGGCTAAACGCATTCTTGTCTCCTTGTTGATGTGCAATCAAAACTTGGAGACAGCGTAAAAAGAAATCGCCTTCAGCCCATCGTCCAAGAAGACTAAGCGAATTTGCGCAAAGAGCTACTGAAGCAATAGCAACCGACGCATTACAGAATTCTGTTTTGCTGCATTCTCACCTCTGTTAATCAGTTGGTGACCGCAATCCCGAGTCAGATGCCTCATCTCCAACTTCACCGTACATGGCAGCAGCAACTAACCGCCATAGGGGACAAACCCGCTCTCGTTCTCATTGACTTTGAGCGGTTTGGCCACGTACGGGAAGGCGCGTTGCGGACAAGCGCTGCGCTCGCATACCTTGCAGCCCATGCCGATAGGGGTCGCAGCTCCTATATTGCGCAAATCCATGCCTTGGGAATACACCAGCCGTGCGGCGTGCTGCAAGTCGCAGCCCAGGCCGATGGAAAAAGTCTTGCCTGGCGCCCCCCAGCCCTGACCAGCATGGCTGATGGTGCGAGCAATCCACAGGTAGACACGCCCATCCGGCATGCTGGCGAGCTGGGGAACGATGCGACCTGGCTGGGTAAAAGCCTCGTACACCACCCACAACGGGCAGGTGCCGCCTGTCTTGGAGAAATGAAAATGCGTGGCCGACTGGCGCTTGCTGATATTGCCGGCCCGGTCCACCCGGATAAAGAAAAACGGCACACCCGGCGCGTCGCTTCTCTGCAAGGTTGAGAGACGATGGCAGACGGTCTCGAAGCCTACACCGAAGTGCCTTGCCAGCAAGTCTATGTCGTAGCGAAGGCCTTCGGCCTCACGCAAAAACACTCCATATGGCAGCACGAATGCCCCGGCTACATAGTTGGCCAGCCCCATGCGTGCCAGCCGGCGCGTGGCCTCGTCCTGCCAGGACACGCTTTGCAGCTCCCTTTCAATCAGGGAATCAAACTCCAGCAATGCCAGTTGCGTAGCCAGCTGAAATGCCTGCTGCATAGGGCTCAGCTGCGGTGCCACATACAAGGTGCGCGTGAGCGCATCGTAGCGCCTATGGCTGCCCGCTTTCTCAGCGGCCCCGACATGAGCACGCAGAACCAATACCCCATGTCGTGCCTGCAACCGGTACTGCAGCCAATCATGCAGATGACCACTTTGCTCTGCAGCCTGCCGAGCCAGCGCTTCGGCAGCACGATCGAGCGCATCAAGGTAATTGCGGTGGGAAAAGAAGAAATCACGCACCGCCTCGAACGGCATCTGGCGCAATGGCTCAGCCAGCAGGCCTGCCATTGCGCCATTCCCGGCGACATCTCTGTGAACTGAGGTGTCGGCATCCGACCCGGCGCGGCCATCACCCAGATGGGCGGTCAAGGCCTCCAGCCGCTCGGCGTCCGCCAGGTGACGCTGGTGCATGGCCAGCAGCATCTGTGCCAGCTGCGGCAGCTTGGCTGCGACCTCGCGCAGCTCGGGCAGCGGCACTGCACCTTCTGGCTGAGGCATGGCGGCCACCGCATCGCGCAACTGCGCGAGCAAGCGGGCCTCCTCATCCTCGGAGAACTGCTGGATATCGACGCCCAGCACCCTGTGAATCTTGAGCAGCACGGCCACCGTGAGCGGGCGCTGATCCTGCTCTATCTGGTTCAGATAACTGGGTGACAACTCCAGCGCCTGAGCCAGCGCAGCCTGCGTAAGACCACGCTCGGCACGCAGGCTGCGCAAGCGCACGCCCATGAATGTCTTGGCCACTTACCCGCTCCCTATTAACTGGCTTCAAAGATTCGCAAAATTTGCAAATACATGCAATCACCTTCGCAAGCATTCACCAATTCAGTTCTGTACGCATAAAAAGCAAATGCGTAGATTGCGAAGTATCGCAGACCAGCAAGGGCCTGCACTGCACATCCAAAGGAGACACCCATGAGCACTCTGACCGCCGCAACATCCCCAGCCGCCACTACCC